>NC_000909.1:998982-1331976 GCF_000091665.1 Methanocaldococcus jannaschii DSM 2661 | reverse complement strand
TGCAGTTGTGCATACGCCAAGAAGAAACAAGGAGGAGGTAACTAAAATCATATTGGATGAGATTTCCACTCTGAATTTGAAAAATAGGGATATAGTTATTGAACACTGCAATAAAGAGACAACAAAATGGGTTTTAGATGAGGAGTTTTATGTTGGATTGACAATTCAGCCAGGAAAATTAACTCCATTAGAGGCTGTTGAGATAGTTAAAGAGTATAAGGACTTTGCTGATAAGATTCTATTGAATAGTGATTGCTCCTCAAACGCATCAGATGTTTTAGCTGTTCCAAGAACTGTTTTGAAGATGAAGATTAATGGTATTGAAAAAGATGTTATTTATAAGGTTGCTCATAAAAATGCTGTGAATTTGTTTGGATTGGACATATAACAAAAACCAAAAATTAATTTTAAAAATCAATAAAAAATTTTATTAATAAAAATAATAGTTAGGACTCTCCGTATATTTAATTTTACTCACAAAAAATAAACAGTTTTAAACGGCGATATTATGGCATACTGGCTTTGTATAACAAATGAAGATAATTGGAAGGTAATAAAAGACAAGAAGATTTGGGGAGTGGCTGAAAGGCATAAAAACACTATAAATAAAGTTAAAGTTGGAGATAAACTAATTATTTATGAGATTCAGAGAAGTGGGAAAGATTATAAACCACCATACATAAGAGGAGTTTATGAAGTTGTTTCAGAGGTTTATAAAGATAGTTCAAAAATCTTTAAGCCAACTCCAAGAAACCCTAATGAGAAATTCCCATATAGGGTTAAATTAAAAGAAGTTAAAGTTTTTGTGCCACCAATTAACTTTAAGGATTTAATTCCAAAGTTGAAATTCATAACAAACAAAAAGAAGTGGAGTGGGCATTTGATGGGAAAAGCAATGAGAGAAATTCCAGAAGAGGATTATAAGTTGATTATTGAAGCTAAAGCTTAAAACCTATTTTTTATCCTTGCATCAAGCTCATCTAATGAATAAACACTTAACTCTCCAGTTTTTACAGCTTCTATTGCCTTAACAGCAGCTTTTGCTCCAGGGATTGTAGTTATATAAGGAATACCCAAATCCACTGCTGCCCTTCTTATATAATACCCGTCTGACTTTGCCTTCTTTCCAGAGGAAGTGTTTATTATTAAGTGCATCTTACCATCTCTCATTAACTTTAGGATGTTATCATTTGGACTTTCAGATATCTTCTTAACAAGTATTGCTGGAATTCCATTTTCTCTCAACACTTTAGCAGTTCCTTCTGTTGCGTATATTGTAAAGCCAAGCTCATGCAACTTTTTAGCAACATCTACGATATGCTTCTTATCCCTATCTCTAACACTTATAAAGACATTTCCAACGATTGGCAATTCCATATTTGCAGATAACTGAGCTTTATAGTATGCCCTACCAAAGTCTTTATCTATTCCAATAGCCTCTCCAGTAGATTTCATCTCAGGCCCTAAAACAGGGTCTACTCCAGGCAATTTTTGGAATGGGAATACTGCCTCTTTAATTGATACATACTTCGGCTTTGCAATCCAAACCTTCTCAGCAACTTTTTCAACATCATAATCTTTAATTAACTCCTCCAACTTTTTGCCGAGCATAATCTTTGTGGCTAACTTAGCCAATGGAATTCCAACTGATTTACTCACATAAGGAACAGTTCTTGAAGCCCTTGGGTTTGCTTCCAAAACATAAACAACTCCATCTTTAACTGCATACTGCACGTTTAAAAGCCCCACTATGTTTAAAGCCCTTGCTAATTTGGCAGTGTAATCTATAACAGTATCAATTATCTCCTTTGGTAAAGTTTGAGGAGGAATAACTGTTGCTGAATCTCCACTATGCACTCCAGCCTCTTCAATATGCTCCATTATTGCCCCAATTAAAACACTCTCTCCATCACAAACAGCATCAACATCCAACTCAATAGCATCTTCTAAAAATTTATCAATCAACACTGGATGCTCCTCTGAAACTTTAACTGCCTCTTCCATATACTCAATTAACTCATCCTCGCTATAAACAATTTGCATTGCCCTTCCTCCTAAAACATAGGAAGGCCTAACTAAAACAGGATAACCAATTCTTTTAGCTATCTCCAATGCCTCTTCTTTTGTATATGCTGTTCCTCCTTCAGCTTGAGGAATATTTAACTTCTTTAAAAGTTTTGAAAACTCTTCTCTATCCTCAGCAGCATTTATATTCTCTGGAGTGGTTCCTAAGATATTAACTCCCGCATTTTTTAATTTCATGGCTAAGTTTATTGCTGTTTGCCCACCAAATTGAACTATAACTCCCAAAAGCTCTCCTTTCTCCTTTTCTCTTTCAGCAATATTTAATACCTCTTCAAAGGTTATTGGTTCAAAATAAAGCTTGTCTGATGTATCATAGTCGGTTGAAACTGTCTCTGGGTTGTTATTTATGATTATAGCTTCAATTCCCATTTCCTTTAAAGCTAAAACTGCATGAACACTTGAATAATCAAATTCTATCCCCTGACCAATCCTTATCGGCCCAGAACCGATGATTATAACTTTTTTTCTATCTGATGGATTGCTTTCATCTTGCTCCTTATAAACAAATGTCTCATAGGCAGAGTAATAGTATGGGGTTTTTGCCTCAAACTCAGCAGCACAGGTATCTACCATTTTGTATAAAGGAATGATATTGAGCTTCTTTCTCAAGTCCCTAACTTCTATCTCATCCATTCCTAATAAATTAGCTATCTGTTTATCAGAGAATCCCAATTTTTTTGCTTTCAATAATATTTCCTTTAATTTTTCCATATCCATATAATCACCTATTTTTTATTTTCAATATCTTTTAAAACTATCTCAACTTCTTTCTTTATTTTAGGAACGTCTTCTTTAACTATCTTCCAAAGAAGGATATAATCAATCCCAAAATATTTATGAATTAAATATTTCTTAATCCTACCATCTCTTTCCATGGGACGTTGGGAAACTTTTCCCTAAAATCATTATTTATGTATCTTGACGCTTCTCCAATAATTTCTAAGGCTCTAATAACCGCATATCGTATCATTTTATTATTTATAAACTCATTATAGTCAATATCTTTAGTAAATTCAATAACATCATTAGCACTTTCTAAAATATCATATAGGAATGCTTTAACATCCCTCTTAGACATAAATTAAATCCTCCTCAATAGATTTTTTTACATAAGGATTGTGGATTGATTTTTTTGTAATTAAATCAACTTTTAATCCCAAAATCTTTTCTAAATATTCAATTAGCTCCAAATACTCTGAAAATGAAGGATAGTTGTTTTCATCAAATTCAACCATAATGTCTATATCACTTTCTTCTGTCTGCTCCCCTCTTGCATAACTACCAAATAAGGCAATAGATTTAACCTTATATTTATCTTTAAGGATTTTTTTATGCTTTCTTAGGATTTCTTTTATTTCGGAGAGTGTTTTCATGGTTTCACACTATATACTATATTTCTTATTCTTCTTTAACCCTCTTTAATGCCAATAATCCATTAATTACACATATAATTCCAACTAAAGTTACCAATATTCTTCCAGTTATTAAAGCCAATAATGTTAATGCTACAAATATAAGATTCATCAAAATTAATATATTTATTTTGGTTTCTTTTTTCATAATTTCCCATTAAGCATTCAATTTCTTAATTTCTTCTTTTAATTTCTCCAATTCCTTCTTCATATCTACAATATTCTTAATCTTCTTAATGAAAAATTCATCAATATCCGTTAGCTCAACTATTTTCTCAACACTCCAACCCTTCTCTAACGCCTTAGCAATAACAAAAATTCTTTCATCAGTTGGATTCTTTAATATTTCTTCTATCTCTTCATCCGTATAGTCTTTATCCTTTCCATCTCCAATTATGCCGAATCTTCCAATGTCTAAACTTCTAATTGCCTTTTGCAAAGCTTCTTCAAAGCTTCTACCTATAGCCATAACCTCTCCAGTGGACTTCATACTTGTTCCTAATTTTTTATCTACTGTTTTAAACTTATCAAATGGCCATCTTGGGATTTTTACAACAACATAATCTAAAGTTGGCTCAAAGCTTGCTGGTGTTTCCTTTGTAACATCATTTAATATCTCATCTAATGTTTTACCGATGGCTATTTTAGCGGCAATCCTTGCTATTGGATAACCTGTAGCTTTACTTGCCAGGGCAGAGCTTCTTGAGACCCTTGGATTCACTTCAATAACTCTATATTCAGTCATCTCCTTATTTACAGCAAATTGTATATTACAACCTCCCTCAATTCCCAAATGTCTTATAATCTTTATAGCAGCGTTTCTTAGCTTTTGATAAAACTCATCTGGTAGAGTTTGGATAGGTGAGACAACAATACTCTCTCCAGTGTGTATTCCCATTGGGTCTATGTTCTCCATACCACAGACAATGATGCAAGTGTCTTTTCTATCTCTCATAACCTCAAGCTCAAATTCCTTCCATCCTAAAACACTCTCATCAATCAAAACTTGGTTGATTATAGAATATTTTAATCCTTTTGAGGTAATATCTATTAACTCCTCTTTGTTATGGGCAATTCCTCCTCCAGTTCCTCCTAAGGTAAATGCAGGTCTTACAATGACTGGATAGCCAATTTCCTCAGCAAACTCAACTGCTTCATCAACAGAATTAACGGCCTTACACTTTGTAACTGGCTCATTAATTTCAGCCATTGCCTCGGCAAAAAGTTCTCTATCCTCAGCTATTTCAATAGTTCTAATATTAGAGCCGAGAAGCTTAATTCCATATTTATCTAAAATCCCTCTTCTATGTAATTCTAAAGCTAAGTTAAGACCTGTTTGTCCTCCCATTGTTGGTAAAATAGCATCTGGCCTCTCTTTCTCAATAATCTTCTCAACGATTGTTGGATGTAATGGCTCTAAATAAACCTTATCTGCCATGTCTGTATCTGTTTGAATAGTTGCAGGATTTGAATTCACTAAAATAGTATAAATTCCCTCTTCCTTCAAAGCTTTACATGCTTGAGAACCTGAAAAATCGAACTCTGCAGCTTGTCCAATAACTATCGGTCCAGAACCAAAAACCATTACTTTTTTAATACTCTCCATCAATATCCACCACAATAATATTTTACAATATTTATATATTTAACTATTATTATTCAGATTATCTTAATATTGAGGATGAGCTTTTAAAATTGCATAACTATATTTATGTTACTTAACTTTAAGTATCCTTTTCCTAATAATCAGTTAAGGTTTTTAAAGTTAATGGTAGGTAAATGGTGATAATGTGGAAGAGAAGATATTGCCAATTGCATTAAGAAATGCCATAAAATACAATGGAAAAGCTAATCCAAAGGCAGTTTTAGGGATATTTTTGTCAGAAAATCCAGAATATAGGAGTAAAGCAAAGGAGGTAATGCCAATTGTTGAGAAAGTTGTTGAAGAAGTTAATAAACTATCATTGGATGAAATTAAGAAAAAGTTGGAAGAATTAGGAGAAGATGTTAAAAAGAAAGAAAAAAAGGAGAAAGGTTTAGAATTACCAAACGTTAAAGATAAGGTAGTTATGAGATTCGCTCCTAATCCATCAGGGCCTTTACATATAGGGCATGCAAGAGCAGCAGTTTTAAATGACTACTTTGTTAAAAAATATGGTGGAAAGTTAATTTTAAGATTAGAGGATACAGACCCAAAGAGAGTTCTGCCAGAAGCTTATGACATGATTAAAGAAGATTTGGATTGGCTGGGGGTTAAAGTTGATGAAGTGGTTATACAATCAGATAGAATAGAGCTTTATTATGAATATGGTAGAAAATTGATTGAAATGGGACATGCTTATGTTTGTGACTGCAATCCAGAAGAATTTAGGGAATTGAGAAATAAAGGAGTTCCATGTAAGTGTAGAGATAGAGCCATTGAGGATAACTTAGAGCTTTGGGAAAAGATGCTGAATGGAGAACTTGAAAATGTAGCTGTTAGATTAAAAACAGACATAAAACACAAAAACCCATCAATTAGGGACTTTCCAATATTCAGAGTTGAAAAAACTCCACATCCAAGAACTGGAGATAAATACTGTGTATATCCTTTAATGAACTTCTCTGTTCCAGTTGATGATCATCTTTTAGGAATGACTCATGTTTTGAGAGGAAAAGACCACATTGTAAATACTGAGAAGCAAGCTTATATTTACAAATACTTTGGTTGGGAAATGCCAGAATTCATCCACTATGGGATTTTGAAGATAGAGGACATTGTTTTAAGCACTTCATCAATGTATAAAGGAATTAAAGAAGGTCTCTATAGTGGATGGGATGACGTTAGATTAGGAACTTTAAGAGCTTTAAGAAGAAGAGGGATTAAACCAGAGGCAATATATGAGATAATGAAAAGAATTGGAATTAAACAGGCAGATGTTAAGTTTTCTTGGGAGAATTTATATGCAATAAATAAGGAGCTTATTGATAAAGATGCAAGGAGATTCTTCTTTGTCTGGAATCCAAAGAAACTTATTATCGAAGGGGCAGAGAAAAAGGTCTTAAAACTTAGAATGCATCCAGATAGACCAGAATTTGGAGAGAGGGAGTTAATATTTGATGGAGAGGTTTATGTTGTTGGAGATGAGTTGGAAGAGAAT
This sequence comes from Methanocaldococcus jannaschii DSM 2661, assembly GCF_000091665.1. Taxonomy (NCBI): domain Archaea; kingdom Methanobacteriati; phylum Methanobacteriota; class Methanococci; order Methanococcales; family Methanocaldococcaceae; genus Methanocaldococcus; species Methanocaldococcus jannaschii. Next base: position 1,325,339 of record NC_000909.1, on the reverse strand, counting down.
AAGATGTATAGATTGATGGAGTTATTTAACATAGTTGTTGAAAAAGTTGATGATATAGCATTAGCTAAATATCACTCAGATGACTTTAAAATAGCAAGGAAGAACAAAGCTAAGATTATACACTGGATTCCTGTAAAGGATAGTGTAAAGGTTAAAGTTTTAATGCCTGATGGAGAGATAAAGGAAGGCTTTGCTGAAAAAGATTTTGCTAAAGTAGAGGTTGATGATATTATCCAATTTGAGAGGTTTGGATTTGTTAGAATAGATAAAAAAGATAATGATGGATTCGTATGTTGCTATGCACATAGATAAAAATAATTTTTTTATTTTTTAGATTTTAATTTCCTAATCTCTTTAATTTTTTTAGCTAAAAGTTCATTATCTTCATTTTCAACTTTTTTAACCCTTTTTATCTTATCCTCTTCTTCCCATTTTTTTCCAGTGTATCTCTTAGCTATAACATAAACCTCAGCACTTTCTTTTCTTGAAGCTTGAGGTTTTGTAATATAAACCTTTTCAAAGTATTTTTTAACTAAATTTACATAATCATCTATCATGTCTCCATAAAATACCTTAGCTACAAAATTGCCTCTCTCTTTTAGCATCTCAGTAGCTATTTGTAAGGCAGTAGTTACTAAATCTATTGAACGAGCGTGGTCTATATCCCAATAACCGCTTATATTAGGGGAGGCGTCACTTATAACCACATCCACCTTTTTTTCATCATTTGGAATTAGCTCTCTAATTTTGTTCAAATTTTCTTCTAAGGTGAAATCTCCTTTTATTGCAACTACATTATCATATTCAAATGGCTTAACTGGTTGTAAGTCAATACCAATAACAAAGCCTTTATCTCCTACAATCTCTCTTGCCACTTGCATCCATCCGCCTGGAGCACAACCCAAATCCAAAACTATCTTTCCTGGTTTAATAACGTTAAATTTTTCATTTAACTGCATGAGTTTAAAAGATGCTCTTGAACGATATTTAAGTTTTTTAGCTAATTTGTAGTAGAAATCTCTCTTTCTTTGTAAAACCCATCTTTTATCTTTTCTTCCCATAGTTTCACCACAAATTTTAAAAATATTAAATGTAATTTTTAAAGAAATAATAGGTAATAAAATAAACTTAGGAAAAGCTGATTCTTATGAGTTTGTGTAAGGATAGTATTTACATCCTAATGTCAAATTTATACTCAAAGGGAATGGCATATCTATTTTATTTTATAACTGCATTTTTATTGGGAACTGAAGCATTTGGTATCTTAAAGGGATTAATGCCAATAGCTGACACTCTAACAATATTTTTCTCTTCTGGTATTCCTCCAGCCATAGCAAAATTCTTAGCTGAAGAAAAAGAGGTAGATATTAACAAATATATTCCAATATTATATTTAATGATTTTGCTCTCAGTTGTTGGATTTATCTTAACTCCTTATATAAAATACATTTTAGGAGGGCATTATTTAAATCTGCCAAATATTTTGTATTTTGCAGTAGGTCTTTGTGTTGTAGCTTCAACAGTAATAGCATTTTCAAGAGGTATTTTACAAGGATTGTTAAAGATGAAATATCTCTCCCTTACGTGGATTGTTGAATACACTGCAAAAGTCATATTGGTTTTTATTCTAACTCTATATTTGGGAATCTTTGGCTCTTTGTTATCAATATCTTTGGCATATTTAGTAGGAGGGATTTTTGGGCTATATTTGATTTATAAGGCATTAAAAGGAAAATTTGATTTCAAAAAATTAATTGACATAAAAAATACAACAAAAAACATATTCTCTAATTTTAACTTAGACATTTTGAGATATTCAATCCCTATTGCTTTAACGTCATCATCATACAGATTGTTTGGAGATATTGATAATATAGTTATAATGTCCATTATGGGAGGATTTTGGAGTGGGATTTATGGTTACTCCTCTCTAATATCAAGAGGAATATTTATGTTTGCTTCAGCTGTTAGCATCCCTTTACTTCCAAGAATATCTAAAACTAAAGATTTAAGCTTATTAAAAGAAGGAATTATCCAAAACACTATCTTCTCATCAATTTTTGTTATTGGTTGTTTGTTTTTCCCTGAAATCCCATTGATAGCATTTTTTAAAACAGCTAATCCAGAAGGAATTTTATGCCTAAGAATTTTAGCAATCTCTTCTTTATTTATGAGCTATTATACTTTAATATCCTCTGCACTTCAAGGTTTAGGGTATGCAAAAATTTCTTTCTATATAATATTGTTTGGGTTGGTGTTAAATATTATCTTAAATTTAATTTTGGTAAATGCTTATGGAATTGTTGGAGGAAGCTTAGCTACATTAATAACATCAATATCTGTCTTTTTAATTGGTGTTTTTGCTATTTTAAGAATAAAAAAGCATATTATTTAATTAGCTGATACTTATACTTTCCATTTAAAAGCTCAACTTTCAGTCCTAATCTTGCTGGAATAACCTCTATTCCAGTATTTTGGGAAATATATTCTGCCTCTATTTGAGGATTTGTCATCTTAACTCCCATGTGATTCATTATCAACAACTCTGGCTTTTTGTTCATTGAGTTTATTAAATCAATGGCATCGTTAGAGCAGAGATGCCCTTTAATTCGCTCATTTTTCTTTCTAACAATATTCGCTATTAAAATTCTAACTCCATCAAAGTCTTCAATTAGCTGAGGGATAAATTCAGTATCTGAAGTGTAACCAATATCTCCATAAATTGTTGATAGTCTAAATCCAATACCAAACGGGTCTCCATGTTTTGTATGTGTTGCCTTTATTGTTGTATCATACAACTCTGCAGAGTCTCCAGGGTATAAAACTCTAACCTCTTCAAGCTTTGATTGATGGTATTTTGATACAACATACTCATATTCTCCAAAACCTTCAACAACTGATAAGCTACCTAAAAAAACTCCTCGCTTTTTTGTCATTCCTTGAGTTATAGCTTCAACAATAATTTCTCCATCAGTGTAGTGGTCTGGATGGCAGTGAGATATAAACAGGGCATTAGTTCTCCATGGAGATATTTTTAGCTCGTTTAATCTCACTATCGCTCCCGGGCCAGGATCTACATGCATTCTAAGCTCATTTGTATGGATTCTAAACCCTCCTGTTGCCTTTTTTTGTGTTATTGTTGCCCATCTTCCACCACCACATCCCAAAAAAATAATTTCCACCCTCAAAATACCACATCTCCTTTTTTGTGTTTGAACTGTAAATTATATATTAAGCCAAAATTATTAAATCTTTTTATCTTACTTCCTTACACTCTACATTGTATGTTCCATTTACAGATAGTTTTATATATGGATAAGTTACAACCATTGCTGCAAATTCTTTTGGAGGAATAACTTTATAATAGACAGTAATTTTATTGGCAGTTTCTGTTATATTTATTATCTTTATTTTATATCCAGCGGTTGGCATCTCTTCCAAGTTTATGACTATTATAGTTTTGTTATCTTTGTAGTAATAATAATATCCCCTATTTTTCTCTCCAAAAGCTCCATAGGCAATTATTTCATAATTTAAAGTGTTTAAAATATTGGTATTATTATTTACAATTTTATCACTGACATTTTGGATAGTTTGATTTTTGGAAACATTTGAGTTTATACATGAATTATTTTTTATATTATAATTGCCTATTTGGGTTTTTTCAAAAGAGATACAACCACATAAAGTTATAGAACAAAGAATAGCAGTAAATAGAAACAATATAATTATTTTCTTTTTCATTTTCCAAACCTCCGCTGTCTTCTTTGGTAATCTCTAACCGCCCTTAGAAAATCCACTCTTCTAAATAACGGCCAATATATATCACAAAAATACAGCTCTGAATAAGAGCTCTGCCAAATTAAAAAATTACTAATTCTTTCCTCCCCAGAAGTTCTGATAATCAAATCAGGATTTGGAAATGGCAAATTTGCTGTGTATAAATGTTTATCTATTAACTCTTTATCAATATCTTCTGGTTCTATTTCTCCTCTTTTAACCTTTTCAGCTATCTTTTTTACAGCATCTATTATTTCTTGCTGTCCTCCATAAGCTATTGCAATATTAACAAAAAATTTGTTGTAGTTTTTTGTTCTCTCTTCAGCGTATTTTATTGCTTTTTGAACATTTTTTGGCAATAGATTAATTCTACCAATTGCTCTAACTCTAACTTCATATCTATGAATTTCTTCATCATCTGCAATCTCGTAAAACTTTTTTTCAAATAATTCCATTAATTTATCAACTTCTTCCTTAGGTCTTCTAAAATTTTCAGTAGAAAAGGCATATAGAGTAACAACATTTATGCCCAAATCCCTTGCCCATCTTAAGACTTCTCTAACCTTCTCAGCCCCCAAGTAATGCCCGTAGTATCTATCTTTTCCATAAATCTCTGCAGCCCTTCTATTTCCATCCATTATTATAGCTACATGTTTTGGTAAATTGTCTTTATCAATAGCCTCTTCTAAAATCTTCTCGTAAATTTTTAAAACTCCGGAGTTGTCTAAAAATCTATAAAAATCAATTATTACTCTTTTTCCAATACTCTTTAATTTGTTTTTTATCTTACCCAAAATCCCCACCTATTAGGAATTTAATAGCGTTATAGTATCTCTCCCAATTAGCGTTTCTACTTGTATCAATAAAATTGACATTTTTATCTGATAAAATAACTGCCCCATAACCAGGAATTTTGCAAATCAAACCTAAACATCTGAAAATTAAATTTCCAGTAATTCCATCTACAGCTATAATAATATTGTATCCATCTTTTAAATATTCCTCTATTAATATACCATTATGTATAATATCCACATTTCCTTTAAAATGCTCAACTATTTCCTCAGCTTCATATATTGTTTCATCCACTACTTTATTCCTTCCTAAATCTCCTAATCTTCCTCCAGAAAGGACTGCAACTTTTGCTTTAATATTATAATTTTTTAAAAAGTTAGATGCAAATTCTATAATCCTTATTTTATCTTTTATTCTCTCATTTTTGTCTTCTGATATATCATCAATCCCTACTGGAGATAGTAAAAAGATTCCATTAGTAAAGGGATTCTTTAAAATTGATGCCCTATAAAATTTTCCTATTCTTTCTCTTAAATAGAGAATTACTTTTGATGAAGATAAAGATCCCCTAACAGCCCCATCTATCTCTCCATCCAATAGTTTATCTACTAAAAGTTTTGGATTGTCAATTAATTCAACCTCTATTCCTTCTTCTTTTAATTTTTCATAAGCCTTCAAAACTTCTTCTTTATTGTCTCCTATGCCTATAGCATACATAATTATCACTTAAACTCCACTTCTATTCCTAAAATATCTCTCTTCCCTTTTAAAATATCCTCTGCTATCAAAGCCCCCCCAATAGCCCCACTTTCTCCATATAAGACAAATATCTTTGCCTCAACAAACTCTTTAATTCTTTTTGGAATATCTATCGGATTCCTTAAAGTCCCTATAGAACCTGCTAAAACCACTCTTCTTTTATTTTTATCCAATAAAGGTAATAAGCTATTTATCTCCATAGAGACACTTAAAATTAAGCTATCAACTGCCAATCTACAATTTTCATCATTAAAATAGTTGTTAATTATCTCTTCTTTTGTATTTTCAACACCTTTATAGAGCTTGGCTATTTTAACAGCCCCTGCCTTTGAAAATGCTTCATTTGCTGTAATTTTTCCAGCATCTATATCTCTAATCATTTCTAAATCTATAGGGCCATGTAACATTCCAATAGCTCCAATACACGCATCAAATCCTCCAAAAATCTTACCATCTTTTATTAATAAAGTTACAGTATTTGAGGATATATCGGATAAAACAAAATCATTAAATCCAAATAATTTATATGCATAATAAGCTATAGAAACCTTTTCTGGAGATGCTATATGGGAGTATAAAGCTCTAAACCTCTCATCTAAGCATTCTATTCCTCTATGCAATCCTGGAATAACAACAGCTGGCAATCCAGATTCTTTAATCTCATCATAAACCTTTGTTCCTCCTCCAACCTTTTCTCCAGCTCCTTCAATACTTAAAACTCCTCTATTTTTCACTTTTTCTATTGGTAGGATTTTGTTTATCCCATCTCCCATTGAGTAAGTTAAAGCAATCAAATCAATATCTTCCAATGAAATATGTTTCTCCAACTCCTCTAAGTAAGATTTTTCTTTGAGTTCTGTTCTCTTTAGTTTAAATATTATCTTTTTATCATTATCTTTTATGCATGTAGTTATTCCCGACGTTCCATGGTCTATTCCAACGGTTATCATAGTTTCACCAATAATTTATGCAATTCTCTTTATTTTATAGAAATCATTCCAAATTTCTTTTGAAAGGCTTTTAAAATTTCATTAAAATCATGATGTTCAAGTTCTCCCAAACCATATCCATCAATATAATCTTGTATTTTTATAAATCTTTTTATTACAGCCTCTTTTGAGAAAATTATTACTGAAAATGATACTCTCCAAGGGAAAGTAACTTTATTTAAGTTTATTTCATTGTCCCATATTGGTGTTTGGTCATCATAATATGTCTCTTTTATAACTCCAATAGCATGAATCTCTCCGGTTTTTGCAATTTGGAAAACGGCAACATCAAAAGGTTTTATTTGGTTATATTTTCTTATAAAACTTCTCCAATTCTTTTTCTGTTTCTCTCCAGCGTTTCTATCCCAAAATCCCCAAATCATATGATTATAGCAGATTTCAATATTTCTTATATTGTTAGAGCTAAAGAGCCAATATGTCATAACTATATCCCTCATTTTAATAAATTTTTAATGAAAATATTATACTATCAAATGTCATCAATTTTGTTTAACACAAATTTTATATAATTAGGTAATTTAATTACCTTAAAAATGATTAAGATTGATTAGGGATAGGCATGGAGAAGTTCGATATTGCGATGACAGTGTTTTTGGTAATGATATTCTTATTCATATTTTTACCAATTATTTATATGCTATCAAATCCCGGAGATTTAAACCAATTGTTGGATAAAGAGGTTATAGAGGCGTTTAAAACTACTCTATTAGCTGGAGCTGTTGCTACTCTAATAGCTCTAATTTTTGGAATACCAACTGGCTATATTTTGGCAAGGTATGATTTTAAATTTAAAAGCTTTGTTGAGGCTGTTTTAGATTTACCGATGGCAATTCCTCACAGCGTTATAGGTATCATAATCCTATCCTTCATTTATGGTATTGATATTATAAATTTTATTGGTAGATATGTAGTTGATAACTTTTGGGGGATTGTTACTGTCTATCTATTTGTTGGCATACCTTTTATGGTTAATAGTATAAGAGATGGCTTTTTAAGTGTTGATGAAGAGATTGAGTATGTCTCAAGAACCTTGGGGGCTTCAAAGATAAGGACGTTTTTTGAAATATCTCTCCCATTGATAAAAAATAATATCATCTCTGGGATTATTTTGAGTTTTGCAAGAGGAATTAGTGAGGTTGGAGCAATATTGATAATAGCATATTATCCAAAAACAGTTCCTATCTTAATATATGAAAGATTTATGAGCTTTGGATTAGATGCTTCAAAACCAATATCTGTTGGAATGATTTTGATTAGCATAGCGTTGTTTGCATTACTAAGGATGTTTGGGAGGATGAGAGGGAGATAATGCTTAAAGTAAATAATCTATCAAAGATTTGGAAAGATTTTAAATTAAAGAATGTCTCTTTTGAAATAGATAGGGAGTATTGTGTAATTCTCGGTCCAAGTGGAGCTGGAAAATCTGTTTTAATAAAATGCATAGCTGGGATATTAAAACCAGATTCTGGTAGAATTATTTTAAATGGAGAAGATATAACAAATCTACCACCAGAAAAAAGGAATGTTGGTTATGTTCCACAAAATTATGCCCTATTTCCAAACAAAAACGTTTATAAAAACATTGCCTATGGTTTAATAATAAAAAAAGTCAATAAATTAGAGATTGATAGAAAGGTTAAAGAGATAGCTGAGTTTTTAAATATTTCACATTTATTAAATAGGGATGTTAAAACATTAAGTGGAGGAGAACAGCAGAGGGTAGCTTTAGCAAGGGCTTTAATTCTAAATCCATCTATTTTACTTTTAGATGAACCAACATCTGCTGTAGATATTAAGATTAAAGAAAGCATTATATCTGAATTAAAAAAGATAAAGCATATCCCAGTTTTACATATAACCCATGATTTGGCTGAAGCAAGGACTTTGGGAGAAAAAGTAGGCATTTTTATGAATGGCGAGCTTATAGCTTTTGGAGATAAAAGTATATTAAAAAAACCTAAGAATAAAAAGGTTGCTGAGTTTTTAGGGTTTAATATAATAGACGATAAGGCAATAGCTCCAGAGGATGTAATTATTAAGGATGGAAATGGAGGAGAGGTTGTAAATATCATAGATTATGGAAAATATAAAAAGGTGTTTGTCAAATATAATGGTTACATCATTAAAGCTTTTACAGAAAGAGATTTAAATATTGGAGATAATGTTGGATTAGAGTTTAGAGAACAAACAAAATTAACATGAAATTTTTTGGTGATAAGATGATTGTAGTATCAGGAAGTCAATCCCAAAATTTGGCTTTTAAGGTAGCTAAGCTTTTAAACACAAAATTAACAAGAGTAGAGTATAAAAGATTCCCAGACAACGAGATTTATGTTAGAATAGTTGATGAAATCAACGACGATGAGGCAGTTATAATAAACACACAAAAAAATCAAAATGATGCAATTGTAGAGACAATTTTGCTGTGTGATGCTTTAAGGGATGAAGGAGTTAAAAAAATAACCTTAGTTGCTCCATACTTAGCTTATGCAAGGCAAGATAAAAAATTCAATCCTGGAGAGGCAATAAGCATTAGAGCTTTAGCAAAAATCTACTCAAATATTGTTGATAAACTCATTACAATAAATCCACACGAAACACACATAAAGGATTTCTTCACAATCCCATTTATTTATGGAGATGCAGTTCCAAAGTTGGCAGAGTATGTTAAAGATAAATTAAACGACCCAATAGTTTTAGCTCCAGATAAAGGAGCTTTAGAATTTGCTAAAACTGCATCTAAAATCCTAAATGCAGAATACGACTACTTAGAAAAAACAAGACTCTCTCCAACAGAAATCCAAATAGCTCCAAAGACATTGGATGCTAAAGATAGGGATGTGTTTATTGTTGATGATATCATCTCTACAGGAGGAACAATGGCTACAGCTGTTAAGTTATTAAAAGAGCAGGGAGCTAAAAAAATAATTGCTGCATGTGTGCATCCTGTTTTAATTGGAGATGCATTAAATAAGCTCTATTCAGCTGGAGTTGAGGAAGTTGTAGGGACTGATACATATTTATCAGAGGTTAGTAAGGTTAGTGTTGCAGAGGTTATTGTTGATTTATTATAATTTTTAAAATTTTTAATTTTTTATCCTAAAAACCCAATAAACTTTCCTAAGCAATAAAATACACCAATAGATGCCCCTAAATTTGAGAGAGTGGCAACTAACAAGACTCTAAATAAATTGTTGTTTAAGAGCTCTTTAATTGATTCAGCATTTATTATTCCCACTAAATCTTTATCTGTTATCTCTCTATACTTTAACTCTACAAGTCCAGCTATCGTCCCCACAGCCGCTAATGGTAATGGGACGAGAGTAGTTATAGGGGCTGATAGAAAGGCAACTAATGCAGTTATCAACTTCCCTCTTGCCAATAAAACTCCCAAGGCAGATAAGCCCCCAGTAAATAATATCCATTGAAAAGTAATCATCTTTAATAATTCTGGATTATTTAGGGCGTAACATATCATATACAAAAAGATGCTAATTATAGTCAATGAAATACCATATGTTAAAAGCTTTTTTAATGATTTTTTTCTCTTTTTTACCTTTATTAATTCCATTAAATCAATATCATTTCCATTTTCAAGCTTTTTTAAATATCTTACAATTCCCTCAACATGTCCCGCTCCAACTACTGCCACCAAAGAATTTTTATTCTTACTCAATTCAAATAACCTTTTAGCCATGAATCTATCTCTTTCATCTACTAAGACCTCATATATTGTTGGAGATATCTCCTTTAGCAATTTAATAAATTTTTCAGGATTTTTAACCATATCGTTTAATAAATCATCATCTAATTCCAAATCTTCCTCATCAGAATTTAATAGCTCCCAAAAAATCTTCATTTTTTCTTTAAATGTCATTCTATCCATTAATCTTGATAAAGTGATATCTATATCCCTATCAATTAGATATATTGGCAATCCATATTTGCTTGCTATTTCTATAGCTTTTTTCATCTCACTACCTGGCTTTATTCCAAAACTCTCCCCTATCTTCTTTTGAGAATTAGCTAAAATTAAATATATGAAAAATTTTAAAAAATTCCCTTCCTTTAATACTTTTTTTAAATCCACTTTTTTCTCTTCATTTGTAATTAATGAGAAAAATCTTCTATCATCAAGCTCTACTGCAATTCCTTCTGGAGAGACAGATGATATAATTTTTTCTACTTCTTCAATACTATCCTTTGAAACATGAGCAGTTCCAATTAAATAGATATCACATTCATTAACTCCATTAAATACTCTAACATGTCTCAAAATAATCACCATCTATTTGTAAAAAGTGTCGTTGATATTTTTGTAGAAATTATTATTAAATTGTGCCTTTAAATATTTAACACTAACTATTAATTGTTTAATTTATCTTTTTCTTTTTTTAGTTTTTACACCTAAGAAAGCCCTTTTTATTATAATTGTTGCATAACTTCCTTTTTCCAATTCATAGCTTAAAGTTATTTTATATTTTCCTTTATTCAATTCATCCTCTTCAAACTCTCCAATTTTTAAGTTTTTAGGGATTGAAAGAATCTTTCTTTCACTGTATATGAACTTCCCTAACTCTCCTATATTATTTAGCTCTTCCATAGTAAGGCCTTCTCTCTTTAAGATTTCTTCAATAATTTCTTTTTCTTCTCCACTATATTCAATGTCTGGAGCTATTGTTGGAAATTTTTTATCTTTCAATATATTAAACACTTCCTCATCCATTTTTTTATAGAACATAAGGGTTCCACATTCATATTCATAATAAACCCTATCTTCTTCTGGAACATATTTTCTTAATAACTCTTTTACACACTCATTCCATAGATAGCTTTGATAAGCAGCAACAAAAATTTTCTTCAGCCTATCATCAACATAACTTAAAGCTTTTTTATAATCATTGCTTTTTTTAAGCTCTTTAACCATATTCACATATAATCTTGACTTTATATTATTTTCCTTAATATACTCCCAAATTTTATCCCAATCTCCCCAGTTTTTATCTATAAATCTCTTTAAATCTTTTATTAATTTCTTTTCAGATTTTTTATATTTCGTTAGCAATATTTTCACAGCTTCTTCATAATTGCCTTTTATAACTTCTTTGGCAATGAATTTTTTATCAAAAACGCTTCCAAATCTCTGACTATCAAAATAATTTGGAGCTCCAAATTCTAAGTATTTTAAATTTTCTTTTATTTTTGGGATGTCTTCTTTTTTTAAACCCCTAACTGTTATTGTGAATCTATTTCCCTCTAAATCTCCCAACAATAGAAATTTTGATTCTCCGATTAACTCTAATTTTAAATTTGGTTCATCTAAGCTTAATTTTCCATATTTTTTTGGTATAGATATATATTGAGTAGTTAAAGCATGCCTATCTTTTAATCCACAGTATCCAATATCCTTCAATGGAATTTTAAATTTTTTTGCAATATAAGAGAATGCTTTCAAACTCTCTATATTTCTCTTTGTTAATTTATAAAGGTAGCATCTATCTCCAGCTATTTTATTAAAATCAATAATTTCTTCAACGATAAAATCCTCTGGCTTCATTCTAAGTTTCATAAAAGCACCCCAACAATATAAACTTCTATTATTAAACTTAAATTTAAAAAAAGACTCTTTGGTTGAAATATTTTTCATAAAAAGACTTGAAAATTCACAGGAATTAGTTCCACAGAAAAAATAACCTAAAGGAATTTTTAACTTTCTTGGGTAATTTTTTAACTCTAAAATAGATGACGCGGGGGCCGGGACTTGAACCCGGGCTGGGCGTTGCCCAATGGGATTAGCAGTCCCACGCCGTACCAGGCTGGGCCACCCCCGCAATAAAAGCAAACACTAATTGGGTATAAGGTATATATATAGTTTTCGTTTTTACAATACAAGATATAGAAAATTAAAAACTATTTCGAACCCTAAAACATACAAAATAAAAACAAACTCATAAATTCTCTTAAAAATAAAACTTTAAAATTGAAAAATTAGTAATACTTTTTATTAATTTTCCAATACCAAAATCAAACAACCTACTTATAATCTTAAAAATCCGAAAGATTTCTAAAACCTGTTCGCTATGCTCACAAGAAGCAAGAAATTAAATTAAAAAATCTATTATGCATATTAAAATTCTCAATAAAGCATAATCTATTTATATTTTATACATCACTATTTGTCATTAATGATAATGATAAATTACTGGTGACAGTGATGATTAAAAAAATCGCAAGGAAGAAGTGTATTCATGTAATGCTTGTTTATACTGGTGGATGTAACGCTTGTGATATTGAAGTTGTTAATGCTATATTCTCTCCATTTTATGATGCTGAGCAGTATAATGTTTTTTTAACATTTAATCCAAGAGAGGCAGATATTTTAGTTGTTACTGGTTGTGTTACTAAAGTTGTTGCAGAATCATTAAGAAAAATTTATGAGAAGATTCCAGAACCAAAGGCAGTTGTTGCTGTAGGAGCTTGCGCATTGATGGGAGGAGTTTATAAAAACATTGGAGGAGATTTAGGAACTTCAGATTTTGTTGCAGGACCTGTTGAAAACATTATTCCAGTTGATGTTAAAGTGCCTGGCTGTGCCCCAAGACCAGAGGATATTATTGCTGGGATAGTTAAAGCTCTACCTAAGGTTATCGAAGGAAAATGAGGTTTTTATAAAATTTTATGAGTGAGAATGATTTATGTTTGTAAAATTTCTTTAGTGAGGGATAGGTTATGATTGATGAGCTAATATCCATAATTGGCATTCCGGCTTTAGCATTTGCAATCTCTACATATATTCCGGGAATTCAGAGAAAGATAGAGGCAAGGATACAACAAAGAATAGGGCCGAGTATATTAGCCCCAGGATTTTGGGCATTTTTTAAGTTTTTATTTAAAGAGACAAAAGCTCCTGATGCAAATTTGCCAAAACTATATAATTTGCTGCCTTTGTTGTCTATAGTTGTGTTGTGGGCATTGTTGTCTATAACATCATTAACATCCTTCCATATATTATCTAACGAGATTGGTATTGTTGGATTGCTGAAGTTGGAGGAGATGATGTATGTTATATTAGGTTCTTTAGCATTTTCAATTATGGGCTGGAAAATGCCGTTTATAGATGAATGCAAAGGCACACCGTTTATAAAAACTTTAAAGCTTTCATTGGAGCAGTTAGGAGCTGTAAGAAGCTTTAAAATGATAACTATAGGTTCATTTCCATTTTATTTAGCAACATTTTTGCCATTTGTTCAAAAGAAGAGTATATTCTTAAAAGATATTGTTGGAGAACCATTTTTATTCTCATTGGCTGGGATATTTGGAGCTGCGTGTTATTTCATTGGATATGTGATAATGATTAAAGAATATCCATTCTCAATAACTCACACAAAGGCAGATGTTATTGAAGGTCCTACAATGGAATTAATTGCAAAATATAGAGCTTTATATTTAGCAAGTAAGGAACTTTTGTTAATAGCTTTAGGAAGTTTATTTGCAACTCTATACTTAGGAATAGCTCCAGATATAGAGAATCCTATAACAATAGTTGAAAACTTTGCTATAGCTTTGATATTCCCTATATTGGCCACATTTGTTAGGGCATTTTCGCCAGTACTTTTATTTAAACAGATATATCCTATCTCCTATGTGGCAACACTAATTGGTGTTATTGGCTTTATATTTGCATTGCTTGGATGGTAAAGTATTTCAGAAAATATCTAATGAGTTATGAGAAAATGCTTAAAACAGCAATAATAATTATTTTAAAAATTATCTTTGAGATTCTGGTTTATACTCTTCCTTAATTTTAACAACTACTACTGGAGTATGCTCCAATTTTTCCAAAATCTCTTCAGTTATAACATAGGTGTTGTATTTTTCTAAAACTTCATTAATGTTTTTTATTGTTTTATGCACTCTATCACAAATAAAAGCTATCCTTGTAAGCTCACCAATAGAATACTTTTTATATACCTCATTTCCAGCTATTGCTAATGGTGTGCATCCAGCAAATCCACCAATCTTTAAAACATCTGCCAACCTTCCAAGAATGAAACCAAAAACTCCAATACCACTTATTATTCCATCAATTGCATAGGGAAGAGCGGTAAAATAGAAATTCAAAACTCTATAAGTAGCATCAGTATCGGCAACCATAACAACAACATCAACACCTAATTCTTTTTTTATCTCTTTATATAACTCCTCAGCCCATTTTTTTGGATTTTTTGGGAGAGGACAGGCATAAGTCCCAGGGACGTTTGTTAAATCAACTCCTCCTTCAGCATAAGGTTTTAAGGCATATCTTAATCCAACTATTTCTATAATTGTCTGTTTATGCTTTAAAGTCTCTTCCTTTGGCATTCTTCTCAAATTTTTTATTTTATCTTCTTTAACTTTCAATAACTTTCCAAGCACATAGCCCCAAAGATATTTAGACCAATAATAGCAGAGATAAGCTAAAACTCCTGGTTTAAATTTACTCTCATCAATAAAATTTCCCTCAGCAGTTGAAACCATCTTTTCACTTAATACTACAAAATCTCCATCCTCTAATTTAATTCCACTATTTTTTATTGCTTCAACAACAATTGGGATAAAATTTTCTCCCCTTTTTATGTATCTTGTTTTGATGGGATAAGCTCTCATATTCTCACATGTTAAAGTGTATCACCGTAGCAATATTGAATAGGATATTTATAAATATGGCTAATTAATAAATTATTATTTTGTTAGATAAAATCAAATTTAATTATGTGGGGGAGTATGCCAAGAAGGAAAATAGACAAATTGTATGTAAAAATCTATTTCGAAGGTAATGCAATAGAAGGTGAATATGATTTTGACGCAGTTACACACTTAAAAAATGGCATATTAAAATACCTATGGACTGGAAAAAAAGACCCAATAATAATTTGGAATATGGATAATAAGTCATTTACCATTATTGACCCATCAAAGATATGTGCTGTAGAGGTACAGGGTTCATTAATGTTCTTAGATGACATCCCTGAAAAGAAATTGGAAATGAAGTCATTTAGTGAGAGAGATTAGCTTCCTTACTTAATTAATAATTAAAAATAATTAAAAACAATAACTACTAAAGGTGAAAACATGAAAAGAGTAAAAACTGGAATTCCTGGGATGGATGAAATCTTACACGGTGGAATACCTGAAAGGAATGTTGTTCTATTATCTGGAGGGCCTGGAACTGGAAAATCCATATTCTGTCAGCAATTTTTATACAAGGGGGTTGTTGATTACAATGAACCAAGTATTTTAGTAGCTTTGGAGGAACATCCTGTTCAAATTAGAGAGAATATGAGACAGTTTGGATGGGATATTAGAAAGTTAGAGGAAGAGGGAAAATTTGCTATAATCGATGCCTTTACATACGGAATAGGAAGTGCTGCAAAAAGAGAAAAATACGTTGTAAATGACCCAAATGATGAGAGAGAGTTAATAGACGTTTTAAAAACTGCTATAAATGATATTGGAGCTAAGAGGATAGGAATTGATTCAGTCACTACCCTATACATAAACAAGCCAATGCTGGCAAGAAGAACTGTCTTTTTATTAAAAAGAGTCATCTCTGGTTTAGGATGTACTGCTATCTTCACTTCTCAAATATCCGTTGGAGAAAGAGGATTTGGAGGACCAGGAGTTGAGCATGCAGTTGATGGGATTATAAGATTAGATTTGGATGAAATTGATGGAGAGTTGAAGAGGAGTTTAATCGTATGGAAGATGAGGGGAACAAGCCATTCATTAAAGAGGCATCCATTTGACATAACCAATGAGGGAATAATTGTATATCCAGATAAGGTATTGAAGCTTAGATAAAATTTTAAGGGAGAGGATGGAGTCATTTATCTTAATTTTATCTTAATTTTATTATTTTTGGGAGTAGTGTTTGCTTTTGGATTTTATTTGATATTCATAAAGCTTACTGGATTAAAATTGATGGATTATTTTCCAAGATTTAAAGAGAATAGACTAAAAATGATTTTTAGTATTTTAAGTGTGATTCTTGCCTTTCTCATAAATTGGTTGATTATGAAAAATTTTAGTTTTTTGATTGAGATAATTCATCCAATTGCATCAGTCTGGATATTTATTATATTGATATATTTATTATTAAGATTCTTATTCCTTAAAAGAGTCCCATTATCAAATTATGAAAAGAAATTCATGGGAAATATGTCTGCAATAGCCATATTTCTTGAACTTTTAAAAATTATCGAATATGTGGATGAGCATAATATTGCCTCTCCAATAACAGTTGCTTTAGTGTTTTTTATCCCAGTTGTTGTTTTTTTTAATTGCAAGTATTTTTATGAAATGGAGTTGTCAAGTTAGCGATTTCATCCAGTTGTAGAACATCATGAAGCTTTTTATCCAACTAACAACCATTAGGTTTTGTAAATACAGCAAAAAGGTTATATCCTATTAGTTGTTATCTATAAAATATGGCAAAATAGGGGGGCTGGTAGTTATGGAGATAAACAACTTTTACATCGGCTTTATTGGATTAGCAGTATTTATTTTTGCTATTACTATTATGTTCTATATTTGGGCTTTTAAGTTTGATAAAAAGTATTTGGCTAAGGAGTAGTAGAACCATCTTTTTTAATCCTTAAAACCAAAAATTAATAATTAAAAGATTATCATGTGAAACCATGGAGACGTCAAAGAAGTTAGTTATTGTTGCAGTTCTCTCAATAACATTAATTTTAACTTATGCCTATTTAATAAGCATAATTGAGGGGGTTGATTATTTCACAGCTCTATATTTCAGTGTTATTACAATAACAACCACAGGTTATGGAGATTTTACTCCAAAAACATTTTTGGGGAGGACATTAACTGTAGTTTACCTATGTGTTGGTGTGGGAATAGTGATGTATCTCTTCAGCTTAATAGCGGAGTTCATTGTTGAGGGGAAGTTTGAAGAGTTTGTGAGGTTGAAAAAGATGAAAAATAAGATTAAAACTTTAAAAGACCATTATATTATCTGTGGATATGGAAGATTAGGGAAGGTTGTGGGGGAGAAGTTTATTGAAGAGAATATCCCATTTATTGCTATAGATATTAATGAAGATGTCCTAAAGGAAGAGTATGAAAAATACCCAGATAAGTTTTTATACATTGTGGGGGATGCTAAAAAGGAGGAAGTATTGAAAAAAGCAAAAATTGATAAGGCAAAGGGATTAATTGCTACTCTTCCTTCTGATGCAGATAATGTGTTTTTAACCTTAACAGCAAGAGAATTAAATCCAAACATTTTAATTACTGCTAAAGCAGATGAGAAGGAAGCCATAAGAAAATTAAAAATAGCTGGGGCTAATAGAGTAGTGTCTCCGTATTTAATTGGCGGATTAAGAATGGCTGAGGTCTCTGTTAGACCAGGGATTTTGGACTTTTTGAGCACATTTATTAAGATAGCTAAAGATGAATATGAGGAAGATATTGAGTTGAGAAAGTTTGTCATTGAAAAAGATTCTGAATTAGCATATAAAAGTTTAAAAGATGCGAATATTAGAGGAAAAACTGGGGCTACAATCTTAGGTATTCGAAGAGAAAAGGAGTTTTGTATAAATCCTTATCCAGAGTTTATTCTAAAACCTGGTGATGTAATATATGCATTTGGAACTGAAGAAAACTTAAAATATTTGGAAAATCTTGTTAAAAAGAAAAAGAAAAAGTTATAATCCCATCTTTTTTATTCCCAATTTAACGGCATTCTTTTTTAGGTTTTGGTTTATCCCAATATAATCTAAAACCTTGCTCTCAAAGTTCATGTATGCAGCAACATTTAACAATATAACCCTCTTCAATAAATCGTCTAAAATATCAACAATCTCCTGGGCATCTTCTTTTAATTCCTCTTTTAATTTATTTTTCAATCTGTCTTCAATTTTAATAATTATTGCAGTTAAATACTCTGGTAGGAAATCTTTCTCTACGTATTTAATTCCTCTTTTTACAATTTCTTTATAAAATTCATTTAAATCACTATCATTGGATATTTCAAATAAACCCTTTATCCAATTTTTAAAATCTTCCTCAAGTTCCTTTCTTTTACTCTCATCAAATAATGTCTTTGTTTTTTCATATGAGAAGATATCATTAAATACCTCTTCAACCACTTCGTCTATTGTCTTACTAATTAAGTCCTTATATTGTGTCAATTTAGAAAAATCCTTCTCTTCAGATGCAAAGTGATGCATATTTTCAATAATTTCGTTGTATATTCCATCGAATGTTACGTTCATTACTACCCCCTCCTCTATGTTAATTTTTAATTTGAATTATGGGTATATACAAATATAGTGTTATTTTATTGTTTAATATTATTACTTATTTAGTTTAGTCTGGAGTTTTTTAAATAAAAAATTAAGAATAATAAGTTTCTATTTAACTGCATCTACTAAAAATATGATTTAGAAATGGTATAAATACTTATTGGTTATTGGTAGAAGTTTAGATAAGCTTCTACCAATTTAACTCCAGCGTCTGTTAATCCCTTCTTCCCTATGAATCCAACATTCTTTAATATAACCAAGTTCTTTTTAATCTCCTCTGGGGTTAAAGATAGATACTTAGCTAACAATACAATTTCATTTTCTTTATGTTCTTTACCCTCACTCTTCTCTTTCCAAACTTTATCAAACTCTTCTTTATGGTCATAGATGGTTTTTAATATGTTGAATGTTGTTGGAGTTACAGCAAACTTTGTTGCCAACAATTCTTGGATTTTCGCCATTTCTATAGCTGTTTTAACCTCTTCCCCTAATTCTGTTAATTTAATCATCTTGTTTTGCAACTCTTTAATGAATCCTTTGGATTCTGCCTCACCTAAAGATTTAATGATTTCTTTCTCATCTCCACCAACATGACCTTGGATTAACTTAACTAATTCATCTCTGTGGATATATCTCTTTCTTGGAATCTTAATTAGAGTTGAGATATCATATTTTGTTAAGTATGGCTTTCTTTTAATTGTTTTTGATAATTTTATTAAGTATTTTCCTTTTTCTGTTATTCCTCTTTTTACAGTTCCTTCTTCTTTACCTTTAATTACCCATTCAGCAATTGGCACATCTCCACTTTCTGGATAGGTTATAGCTTTCATTCCATCTGTTGATACCTCTCCTAAATCTTTAACCTTCTCTCCAAACTCTGTCATCCAATATGTGTCTTTATTTTTAACAACTTCTCTCTTTATTAACTCTTTTGATTCTAAGGTGTGTAATACAGCCCCTAAGTCATCAATATTTGTTCTCTTTTTAATTTCATCGTAAGTTGGTATAATTTCAGGGTTTGTTTCATACTTTTCCTTTATTTCTTCAATTGCCTTTAAAACCTTAATCTCATCCTCTAAGACATAGATTGGGAGGGTTTTCTCCTCAACCTTACCCATCTCTTTATAAGTGTCCATCATTGCTTGTCCTAATTCAGTAACTTTTCCTTCAGCATAGAAACCGCTTTCTGTCATCTCTTCAGTAGTTTCTCCTCTCTCCAAAATTTCAAAGTCCTCTTTTCTCAATATTAAAGCCCTACTTAAGTTTGGAACTAATGAAGCTACTTTTAAAACATAGTTCAATGCCTTTGTTGTAGAAAATGCCTTTCCACTTTCTGTTTTTGGTGAAATTAAAAGCAATCTCATAGCTTGGAGTGCATTAATTATGTTATCTCCATATTCTTTAGTGTTTTTGTAAGTTATTAGCTCATCATAAACTCCAATCTTTGGCATATCTTTTATAAATGCCAATAATTCAGGAGTTAGATAAACAACTGGATGTGTCTCTCTATATATCTTTAAAATCTCTTTTCCAATCTCTGTTAAACCATTTTCATCTGCTAAGAATCTCTCTTTTAACATTAACATCCAGTCCTCTGGAACATTTCCAGTTTCCTCCAACAATTCCATAATTTTAATAATCTCAGAATCTACAAATATATCTGGAATCTTTTCTAAATCAATTTTATCAACAATCTCCATCAATTTTTTACCAGCTTCAGTGAATATTATCTTATCTCCTTTTAATTCAGCAAATCCTAATATAAACAGCTCTAAAGCTCTTGTTTTAAACTCTTCTGGTAGAGCTTTTTCTATCTCGTTCTGCATTTCTGTCTCTTTCATCTTTTTTAATATTTCCAAGTGTCTCTTTTTTAGGAACACGATATCACCTCATCACTATTTATTATTATTTTTGTATTTATTTTTATTGTGTTGTAAGTTCTTCAATAAATGCTTTATTGAATTCTTTTATTGCTCTAAATCTAAGAATCCACAACATTATCATAAAAACTGTTGCTCCAAAGAATGTAACCCATACAAGCAGGCTAAGATTTGGCACCAAATATAACGTTAAAGTTACTAAGAACAAAATTGAATATCCAACATCAATTACATACCTGTATTTTTCCATCTCAAAGAGAAATATAGAAGTTAGTGTGAATGTTGTTATTTTCTCTAAGGTATTTGTTAAATGACTTTTATTTATTATTTTATTTTCAAGTTCTTTCACATCTTCCCCTTTTTCATAGGCTTTGCTAATCTTTCTTATTATTTCATATCCTATAAGAATATGGCCTCCAATCCCTAAAAATACTAAAAAACCCATGGCTGAGAGAATTCCAAGTATTATTCCTACATCCATTATTTTCCCCTATCATATTTTGTTCTAATATTGCTAATTTATATTCATTTTTTACTAATTAAAGTTCTCACTTTTTTATGTCTATGAAGTTCTATAAAAACTTTTCTATAATCAATTAATTTAAATATGTTTAGAAATTTATAAACATAAAAATTAAAAAATAGGATAAAAATTTACAGTTTTTAAACTGATATAGCACCCGCCACCCTGCGAACCCAATATAAATAATACAAGGGAGCAGGTGGCGAAAAAAGACCCGAAGCATGCACAAAAATAAAAATTTAAAAGAATTAGGTGAAACCATGGAATTTAAGATTGTAAATACTATCTGCCCTTATTGTGGAGTAGGTTGTGGTTTGGGGTTGGTAGTTAAAGATGGCAGAGTCATAGGTATTCATCCTAACAAAAGACATCCAATAAATGAAGGAAAGTTATGTGCTAAAGGAAATTATTGCTATCAGTTTATACACAGTAAGGATAGATTAACAAAACCATTGATAAAAAAAGAAAGTGGTTTTGTTGAAACTACATGGAATAAAGCTTTAGAAGTAATTGCAGAAAATTTAAAGACCTATAAGGATGAGATTGGCTTTTTTTCATCTGCAAGATGCACTAACGAAGATAACTACATTTTACAAAAATTTGCAAGGGTTGCTTTAAAGACAAACAATATTGACCATTGTGCAAGGTTGTGACATTCAGCAACTGTTACTGGAATGAGTGCATGCTTCGGGTCCGGTGCTATGACAAACAGCATAGAGGATATTGAATTAGCAGATTGTATATTGATAATTGGCTCAAACACCTTTGAACAACACCCATTAATCGCAAGAAGAATAATGAGAGCCAAAGATAAAGGAGCAAAAATAATAGTTATAGACCCAAGAAGAACAATAACTGCAAAAAACTCTGATATATATCTACAAATAATTCCTGGAACTAATGTTGCCTTAATAAACGCCATGATTAATGTAATTATAAAAGAAAATTTGATAGATAAAGAATTCATAAAAAATAGAACAGAAGGCTTTGAGAAATTAAAAGAAATTATTAAAAAATATACACCAGAATATGCATCAAAAATATGCGGAGTTGATAAAGAACTGATAATTGAGAGTGCTAAAATTTATGGAAATGCTGAAAGGGCATCTATCATATACTGCATGGGAGTAACACAATTTACACACGGTGTTGATGCTGTCAAGGCATTGTGTAATTTAGCCATGATAACCGGAAATATTGGTAAAGAAGGAACTGGGGTTAATCCATTAAGGGGGCAGAATAACGTTCAAGGAGCTTGTGATATGGGAGCTTTGCCAAATGTATTTCCTGGGTATCAAAAGGTTGAAGATGGCTATAAATTATTTGAAGAGTATTGGAAAACTGACTTGAATCCAAATTCTGGTTTAACAATACCAGAGATGATAGATGAATCTGGAAAAAATATTAAATTCCTATACATAATGGGAGAAAATCCAATAGTATCAGACCCGGATGTTAAGCATGTTGAAAAGGCATTAAAAAGCTTAGATTTTTTAGTAGTTCAAGATATATTCTTAACTGAAACTGCAAAATTGGCAGATGTTGTTCTTCCAGCTGCATGTTGGGCAGAGAAGGATGGAACTTTTACAAACACTGAAAGGAGAGTTCAATTAATAAGAAAAGCTGTAAATCCACCTGGAGAGGCTTTAGAGGATTGGATAATAATCAAAAAATTAGCTGAAAAACTTGGTTATGGAGATAAATTTAACTACAATAAGGTAGAGGATATATTTAACGAGATTAGAAAAGTTACGCCTCAATATAGAGGCATAACCTACAAAAGATTAAAAATTGATGGCATTCATTGGCCTTGTTTAGATGAAAATCATTCAGGAACAAAAATCTTACATAAAGATAAGTTTTTAACAGATAACGGTAGAGGAAAGATATTCCCAGTTGAGTATAGAGAAGTTGCAGAACTACCAGATAAAGATTATCCTTTCATTCTAACAACTGGAAGAATAATATTCCACTACCATACTGGAACCATGACAAGACGATGCAAAAATTTAGTTGAAGAGATTAATGAACCATTTATTGAAATAAATCCAGATGATGCCAAATCATTAAAAATTGAGAATGGTGATTTAGTTAAGGTGATTTCAAGGAGAGGAGAGATAACTGCCAAAGCAAGAATAACTGAAGACATTAAAAAAGGAGTTGTATTTATGCCATTCCACTTCGTTGAGGCAAATCCTAACGTATTAACCAATACTGCGTTAGATGAGTTGTGTAAAATTCCAGAGCTTAAGGTGTGTGCTGTAAAGATTGAACGAATTTAATTTATAGAATTGTTTATATAATAGGAATCATATTTCCTAATGTTATGGGGTGAGAGTATGGAAGAGATAGTTAATAAGATTACAAAATTTATCAGGGAGAAGGTTGAAGAAGCCAATGCCAATGGAGTTGTTGTTGGATTAAGTGGGGGTATTGATTCTTCTGTTACAGCTTATTTATGTGTTAAGGCACTTGGAAAAGATAAAGTTCTCGGCTTAATAATGCCAGAGAAGAATACAAATCCAAAAGATGTTGAACATGCAAAGATGGTTGCTGAGAATTTAGGAATAAAGTATATTATCTCAGATATAACAGATATCTTAAAGGCATTTGGTGCTGGAGGTTATGTCCCAACGAGAGAGTTTGATAAGATAGCGGATGGAAATTTAAAGGCAAGGATTAGGATGTGCATCCTCTATTACTTTGCAAATAAATATAATTTATTAGTTGCTGGAACTTCCAATAAATCTGAGATTTATGTTGGATATGGAACAAAACATGGAGACATTGCTTGTGATATAAGACCAATAGGCAATTTATTTAAAACAGAGGTTAAAAAACTTGCTAAATATATTGGTGTTCCAAAGGAAATTATTGAAAAACCACCATCAGCAGGGCTTTGGGAAGGACAGACAGATGAAGAGGAGCTTGACATTAAGTATGAAACTTTAGATACGATATTAAAGCTTTATGAGAAGGGCAAAACTCCAGAGGAGATTCATAAAGAGACAAACATTCCATTGGAAACTATTAACTATGTGTTTGATTTAATTAAAAAGAATGAGCATAAGAGAACTTTACCTCCAACACCAGAGATTTAATTTTTAATTTTAGTTTAAATATTTTATTTTAGTTATTCTATTTTAAAATTAAATTATTTTATATATTGTAATATTCCAAATCATAAGTCTCAGACCATAATTATTTAAATATAACTTCAACCAATATTTAGAAAACCCAAAAAACTATCTCTTTTATATCTCTACGGAGGGTTGTTCATGTGTGGTATTATCGGTTTTATGAGTAGAAAAAAAAGAATGATAAAAGGGGATAAGATAGCGTTAGCGTTAGATAGTCTAAAAGAGAGAGGTAATGGGAAGGGTTCTGGTTATGTAGGTTATGGAATATATCCAACAAAGTATAAAGATTGCTATGCATTCCACATTTTAATTGACAACACACCAAAGTTTGAGAAAATAAAGGTAGAGGTTGAGAATGTCTTAGAGCAGTATGGGACAATAGTTAAAGATGAGGAAATACCAACAGAAGATGGCATTATAGAAAAAACACAAATTCCTTGGAGATACTTTTATGAAGTTGATGAAAAATTTGCTGATAGAGAGGAAGATGTTGTCGTAGATATAGTTATGGAGATTAATGACAAAATAGATGGAGCTTTTGTCATTTCAAGTGGTAAGGATTTAGGTGTTTTTAAGGCAGTAGGATGGCCTGATGAGGTTGCTAAATTCTATAGAATAGATAAATATGAAGGTTATATGTGGTTAGCACATGCAAGATATCCAACAAACACAAGAGCATGGTGGGGAGGAGCTCACCCATTCAATTTATTAAATTGGAGTGTAGTGCATAATGGAGAGATAACAAGCTATGGAACAAACAAAAGATTTGTTGAAATGTTTGGTTATAAGTGTAGATTATTAACCGATACTGAAGTTGTTGCCTATATATTAGATTTATTGATGAGAAAACACAAAATCCCTGTTGAGTATGCCTTATCTGCTTTAGCACCAAGATTTTGGGATGAAATAGATAAGATGCCAGAGGAAGAGAGAGAGTTACATACAGCAATAAGATTGGCTTATGGAGGAGCTATGCTAAATGGTCCTTTCGCAATAGCAGTTGGAACTCCTCAAGGTTTAATCTTTATGAATGGAGATATTGAGAAAGACACAACAATGTTTGGTTTAACAGATAGAATTAAGTTAAGACCATTAATTGCAGCTGAAAAGGATGATATGATATTTATTTCAAGTGAAGAATCTGCTATAAGAAGAATCTGCCCTGACTTAGATAGAGTTTGGATGCCTGACGCTGGAATGCCTGTTATAGCAAGACCTTGGAAATAAACAAAGATTAAAAGATTAAAAATAAAAACATGAGGAAGTGAAATCATGATTCCCAGCTATGTGCCACCAAAGTATAAAGTAGAGGTTGACCCAAACAGATGTATGCTATGTGAGAGATGTACAATAGAGTGTTCCTGGGGAGTTTATAGGAGGGAAGGAGATAGAATTATTAGCTACTCAAACAGATGTGGAGCTTGCCATAGATGTGTTGTAATGTGTCCAAGGGATGCAATAACAATTAAAGAAAATGCAATATCTTGGAGAAGCCACCCATTATGGGATGTAGATGCAAGGGTTGATATTTACAATCAAGCAAAAACCGGCTGTATTTTATTGAGTGGGATGGGTAATGCCAAAGAACACCCAATCTATTTTGATAAGATTGTTTTAGATGCATGCCAAGTTACAAACCCATCCATCGACCCATTGAGAGAGCCAATGGAATTAAGAACTTACATTGGTAAAAAACCAAAGCAGTTAGAGTTTGAATTTGTTGAAGAAGAGATTGATGGCAAGAAGATTAAAAAAGCTAAGTTAAAAACAAAAATAGCTCCAAACTTAAAGTTAGATACCCCAATAATGATTGCCCATATGTCTTATGGAGCTTTGTCTTTAAACGCTCACCTATCATTTGCTAAGGCAGTTAAAGAATGTGGAACATTCATGGGAACTGGTGAAGGAGGATTGCCAAAAGCTCTCTACCCTTATGCAGACCACATAATTACCCAAGTTGCAAGTGGAAGATTTGGAGTTAATGAAGAGTATCTTATGAAAGGTTCTGCAATAGAGATTAAAATAGGGCAGGGAGCTAAGCCTGGAATTGGAGGGCACTTACCTGGAGAGAAGGTTACAGCAGAAATTTCAGCAACAAGAATGATTCCTGAGGGAAGTGATGCTATCTCACCAGCTCCTCACCATGACATTTACTCAATTGAGGATTTAGCTCAATTAGTTAGAAGTTTGAAAGAAGCAACAAGATGGAAAAAGCCAGTGTTTGTTAAAATTGCAGCTGTCCATAATGCTCCAGCTATTGCTGTTGGAATAGCAACAAGTGATGCTGACGCAGTTGTTATAGATGGATATAAAGGAGGGACAGGGGCAGCACCAAAGGTATTCAGAGACCATGTTGGAATCCCAATAGAAATGGCTATTGCCGCAGTAGATCAAAGATTGAGAGAGGAAGGTTTGAGAAATGAAATTAGCATCATAGCAAGTGGAGGAATCAGATGTTCAGCAGATGTATTTAAGGCTATAGCTTTAGGAGCAGATGCTGTCTATATTGGAACTGCTGCAATGGTTGCTCTTGGCTGTAGAGTTTGTGGAAGATGTTATACTGGATTGTGTGCTTGGGGAATAGCAACACAAAGGCCAGAGTTGGTTAAGAGATTAGACCCAGAAGTTGGAGCAAGAAGAGTAGCTAACTTAATCAAGGCATGGACACATGAAATTAAAGAACTCTTAGGAGCTGCTGGAATTAACTCAATTGAAAGCTTAAGAGGAAACAGAGATAGGTTAAGAGGAGTTGGCTTAAATGAGAAGGAGTTAGAAGTTTTAGGAATAAAAGCTGCTGGAGAATAAATAGAACTTTCACAAATAAAAATACTTTATTGAAGGGTGATGCCTTTGGCATCTAAATTCCAAAATCAGCATATAAACTGTGAAAGTTCTATTTAAATTTTTTAATTTTTAAAGGTGAAAGGCATGGAAGAGGTTGTTATAGATGCAAAGGATATGCACTATAGAGAGCTGAATGAAAAAATACATGAAATTTTAAGGGAAAATCCAGACATTAAAAAAATTGTCTTAAAAAACGTTTTAGGGCAGAGGTTTATTGCCGATGGAATACAGAAGAAAGATTTAACTATAGAGATTTACGGCATTCCTGGTGGAGATTTAGGAATGTTTATGAGCGGCCCTACAATAATAGTTCATGGAAATGCTGAATTTGCTCCTGGAAACACGATGGATGATGGAACAATAGTTATCTATGGAAGTAGTGGGGATGTAACCGCCCACTCAATGAGAGGAGGAAAGGTTTTTGTTAGAGGGGATGTTGGTTATAGAAGTGGAATTCACATGAAAGCTTATAAAGATAAAGTTCCAGTTCTTGTGATTGGTGGAAGAGCTAAGGATTTCTTAGGAGAATATATGGCTGGAGGTATTATAATTGTCTTAAACATTGATGAAAAAGGAAATGATTTAGGAAAGGTTAAAGGAAGAATGATAGGAACTGGAATTCATGGAGGGGCAATTTATATTAGAGGAGAGATAGACAAAGACCAATTAGGTGTTGCTGCAGATATAAAAGAATTTACTGAAGAGGATTTAGAAAAAATAAAACCATACATTGAAGAATTCTGCAAATGGTTTAATCTGCCAGAAGATGTTAAAAATAAACTATTGAATTCAAAATGGACAAAAATAGCACCAATCTCAAAAAGACCATTCGGTAAGTTATATACTCCTGACTTAATGTGAAACTTTTAGTAAAAGTTTCATCAAAACTCGTCCATTAAGTTAGACTTTCAGTCCTAATTAATGTCCATTATTATAACAGTGGGACTGAACGCAGTGAAGCCCACTCTGGAGTATTCCAATAGGCGAAGCCCTATGGTTGCGGAAGCTCTATACTCCCCGACTTAATGTAATTTAATAGAAATTTTTATCAATTTTTAAAACTATTTAGAAGAAACACCAAAATGAGCCTTAGGTGAGATTAATGAAATCTTACAAAAACCTAAAAGAGGAAGTTTGGGATACTAATAGATGTAGTGGTTGTGGAGCTTGTGTTGCAGTTTGTCCAGTAAATAACCTATATTTTAGAGAAGAAAGCCCAGTAAAGTTTGAGTGCGATGAATGTTCCTGTATAATAGTCCCAGCAGATATCGTTGAGCATCCAATTTCAGCAGAGTTCTGTAAGACAGTAGTTTATGACGTCCCTTGTGGAGCTTGTTACGATGCCTGCCCAAGGATAAAAAAATCTGCTATTCCAAAACCAAAGGGATTGGGGAATATATTAAAGGCAGTTAGAGCTAAAGCATCAATAGAGATAAAGAATGCCCAAAATGGTGGAGTTGTAACAGCCATATTGGCAAATGCGTTTGATGAAGGATTAATAGATGGAGCCATTGTAATGATGGATGACAAATGGACTTTAGAGCCAGAATCATATTTGGCGTTATCAAAAGAAGATGTTTTAAAGTCTGCTGGTAGCAAATACCTATGGAAAGGTCCAATATTAAAGGCGTTAAAAACAGCAGTTATGGAAAAGAAACTTAAAAAATTAGCTGTTGTTGGGACTCCTTGTGTTATAAACGCTATCTATCAGATACTATCATCAGATAACGACTTATTAAAGCCATTCAGAGAAGCTATAAGATTAAAAATTGCCCTGTTCTGTTTTGAGACTTATGATTACAGCAAGATGATTAAAAAGCTTAATGAAGATGGCATAGAGCCATGGGAAGTTAAAAAGATGGATATCGAATCTGGTAAGTTAAAGATAACCTTAATCAATGGAAACACTGTTGAATATAAGCTTAAAGATGTTGAGTCTGCAATGAGGAATGGTTGCAAGGTTTGCGGAGATTTCACTGGCTTAACATCAGATATTTCAGTTGGTAATGTGGGAACTGAGAAAGGCTATTCAACAGTCTTAATAAGAAACAAGTGGGGAGAAGGATTCTTTAAGAGAGCAGTTTATAATGGTTATATAACCTATGATGAGAACGTTGATTTAGAAGCAGTTGAAAAACTTGTTGAATTAAAGAAAAAGAGAGTTAAAAAGGATTAAATTCAACTATAACTTTTTTTCAATAAACTCTTTCAAAACATAATAATCCAAGATTTCATTTAATAAATCATCATTATGGGCATCTTTATAGGTATTTGGTAATGGTCGTTTTATAATCTCTTTATAGATTTCATTTAACCTATTTAGCCATTCTTCTTTTTTTACATTGCCATTTTTTAAATTATATGCAATATCCACAATTAGATTAATCTTATTTTTCTCAATTTCATTAAATTCATCTAAATCAAAATATTCCTTAAATAGCATAACATAATAAAGGCATTTTTCATAATTTTCTTTTAGTAGATGGGCAATAGCCAATAAATCACTCATTGATTTGTCAAATCTTTTAATGATTTCATTGACAATCTCATTAGATATTTGGCAACTTTTAATTTTATTTTTAAATTCCTCATAAACTTCTAAAAATCTTTTCCAATTTCCAGCCCCTATAAAAAACATCATCATAAAATCAAAGAAATCTGAATTGAAATTATATATATTATCTTCAAATAGTTTTCTTAAATGAGGCTCTCTGTTTAAGATTTCTTTTCTTTCTTCATAGCTAAAGTCAAAAGTTAAAACACTTTTTAAAATATCCTCT
Source organism: Methanocaldococcus jannaschii DSM 2661 (assembly GCF_000091665.1). NCBI lineage: Archaea > Methanobacteriati > Methanobacteriota > Methanococci > Methanococcales > Methanocaldococcaceae > Methanocaldococcus > Methanocaldococcus jannaschii. The sequence continues at coordinate 1,295,526 of NC_000909.1, read as the reverse complement.
GAATTAGCATCTTTAATAACATCGTTATAAATCCACTCTCCCCCACTATTTAAAAAGTTTTTTGTAATATCTAATTTCCCAATCTTTGCAAATATTGAGGCAATAGTTGATAACTCTCCACTTAAATTATAATAATCTCCATCTGCCAAAATCCCTTCAACAAACCAGTCGAATTTTTTAATTCCTTCTTCAATGTTGTTATTTAAAATTTCTTTATAAGCCTCTTCTCTAAGTCCATAATAATCACATTTTGGGACATTTTCTTTAAAGATTTTATTAGATAAACTAAAATACTCTATTGCTTTATCGTAGTCCTTTTTATTATAAAACTCACATCCTTTAAGCCAATATTTGTATAGAAAATTTGACGAATCTTTGTTCATAATCTCCCAATTAAGCTCTAAACATCTCAAAATAAAAAATCAACATATTAAAGAATCAATCTTCCTATTCAATATACTTTGTCTTATCTTCAACTCCAGCCATTAAAAAAGCTCTCTTCCTTCTCATACAGCTCTCACACTTCCCACAGTGTAAAAAGTCCTCTCCATTATCATGATAGCATGAATAACTATATTTCAAAACCTCAACACCAAGCTTTTTCTCCAATTCAGCCCCTAATTTAACAATCTCCTCCTTTGTTTTGTCATATAGAGGAGCTTCTATCTTAACCTTATTTAGTGTTCCATACTCCAAAACTTTATTAAATGCCTCAACAAATTCTATTGTGTTGTCTGGGAAAGTAACTCCTTCCTCTTTATTTATTCCAATGAATATCTTCTCTGCATCCAATGCCTCAGCAAATCCGCTTGCTATACCAAACATGATTACATTCCTTGCTGGAACCCATACAGCCTTCATTGTTTCATAAGCTTTCTCACTATCTAACTCTTCCATTTTTAATGTTGGAATTTCCTTTTCAGTTATTAAAGAGCTTTTTCCAAACTGTTTAACGAATGGTAAATCTACAACAATGTGTTCAATACCCAAAATCTCACAAATCTTCTTTGCTGAATTAATCTCTCTCTTAGCCGCTCTTTGCCCATAGTTAAAAGTTATTGCCGTAACTTCATAACCTAAATCTTTAGCTATCAGTGTGACTACTGTAGAATCTAATCCACCACTTAAAACAGTTATTGCCTTCATAATAATCACCTTTTAAAATTATATTAAAATTAAATAATTGGAATCTTTGGAATTTTGCTGTAATAAAAAAAGGTAAAAGAGAAGAAATTTTAGTAGATTAAGTATTTACCTGTCTCCCAGTCAGTAACTGCTGTTCTGAAGTCATCCCACTCAGCTCTCTTGATTTCCATGTAGTTTTCATATATGTGTTTTCCTAAAGCTTTCTGCAAGACTTCATCACATTCTAACTCATCCAATGCAGCAGCTAAGTTTGCAGGAACTGACTCAATTCCTAACTGCTTTTTCTCTTCTTCTGACATCTTGAAGATGTTTCTCTCAACTGGCTCTGGAGCTGTCATCTTCTTCTTAATTCCATCTAATCCAGCAGCTAACATACATGCAAATGCTAAGTATGGGTTGCATGTTGGGTCTGGAGCTCTGAACTCGATTCTTGTAGCTTTTCCTCTTGCAGCTGGGACTCTGATGATAGCACTTCTGTTCTTGTTTGCCCATGCGATATTTACAGGAGCTTCGTAACCTGGGACTAATCTCTTGTATGAATTAACTGTTGGGTTTGTTATAGCAACTAATGCCTTAGCGTGGCTTAAGATTCCAGCAATGTAGCTTAAACATGTTTCACTTAATCCATTGTAAGGCCCTTCTGGGTCGTAGAATGATGGTTCTCCGTTAAACCAGACACTCTGGTGGCAGTGCATTCCGTTTCCGTTCATTCCAAAGAATGGTTTTGGCATGAATGTAGCTTTTAAACCGTGCTTCTTAGCAATGTTTTTGATTGTCATCTTGAATGTTATAACGCTATCAGCTGTCTTTAAAGCGTTGTCGAATTTGAAATCAACTTCGTGCTGTCCTGGAGCGACTTCGTGGTGTGATGCCTCAACGTGGAAGCCGAGGTTTTCTAAAGCTAAGACGATATCTCTTCTAATGTCTGGAGCGTCGTCTAATGGTTCAACATCAAAGTAACCTCCATCGTCAGCAGGAACCCATCTGTGTGGGTTGTGTGGGTCTCTCTTTAACAAGAAGAACTCTGGTTCTGGACCAACAAAGTATTCTCCATTCATTTCTTTCTTTAATTCTTCTAAAATAGCTTTTAATCTGCTTCTTGGGTCTCCTTCGAATGGTGTCTTCTCATCTTTATAAACATCACAGATAACTCTTGCAACACTTTTCTCTTCAGGTCTCCATGGTAAAACAGAGAGTGTTGATAAATCTGGTTTTAATAACATATCTGATTCTTCAATACCAACAAAACCGGTAATTGATGAACCATCAAACCAAACTCCATTTTCAAAGATTTCTCTTAATTCTTCGATTCCTTTTTCTCCAGCCTTAACTGGGTATGCGACATTTTTTGGGAATCCTAAGATATCTACGAACTGGAATCTTATGAACTTAACGTTGTTCTTCTTTACATATTCTATTGCTTGTTCGACGTTCATTTCCATCCCCCAATGCAATTTGATTGAATAATTCTGGAAGTAAGTTTCCTACTTCCATATATATATAATTTACGGTATATTCAATTTAAATTAAAATATAAAAATTTATTCATAAATATCAAGTGCTCTATTGTAACACTCTATAGCTTCATTAATTTTTCCAAGTTTTTCGAGAGCTATGGCTTTCCCATTCCAAGCATCTGGAATATTTGGGTTAATTTCCAGCACTTTATCAAAATATTTTATAGCTTCATTATATTTTCCAAGCTTGTTTAGTATAATACCCTTGTATAGATAAAGTAATGGGTCATCTGGATTCAATTTTAAAGCTTTTTTAGTATATTCAAGGGCTTGATTTAATCTTCCAAGATAAATCAAAATTTGTATTATGTACATTAATGCACGAATATCTTTATTATTTCTTTCAAAAACTTTTTTTAGACATTTTAATGCTTCTCCATATCTTCCAAGTTTAAATAATATTTCTCCTTTGTACAATAAGGACTGGCAATCTTTGGGATTTATTTTTAAAGCATTATCAAAACATTCTAATGATTTTTTAAGTTTGCCTTCTCTATATAATATTTCCCCTTTTTCAGCCCAGGCAATAGCTGATTTTGGATATTTTTTCAATATTTTATCAATAATTTTTAATGCATAATCATACTCTCCAAGTTTTTTTAGTATAAAGGCAGTTACATATTTAACAGGTAAATCAGATTTTTCTAATCTGCATAATTTTAAGAATACCTCTTTTGCTTCTTCTAATTTACCCAAACTTACCAATAAAGCTCCTTTTAAAAAATTTGCTAAAATATATTTTGGTTTTAATTTTAACGCTTTATCAAAATATTCTAATGCTTTATCATTTTCCCCCAATGTTCTTAATATTCTTGCTTTTCTTACATAAACATCGGGAGATTCCCTAACCTCTAAGATTTTGTCTATCAATAATAGGGCTTTTTCATAATTTCTTTTTTCAAGTGCATCAAAATATTCATCCCATAAAATGCTTTCATTATATATTTCCATATTCACCCCCTCCCCCAAGGTTTTAGCAATATGCGATTTTAATCCCCCTATTTTACGAATTTCGTTAAATTATTATTACTATGATATTATTTATTAAAATTATTTTAGTGTAAAATATAAATTTTTCTATCTGTGAATACTGGATATTTTCTTTTATTTCCATATTATTTCCACATTAGTTTATTTAAAGTTAATAAGATTGGGGTATTAATTGTTTTATGACATTATACGCTATAATATAATTATAAATATAAAAATTTAATTATAAAAGTCCATAAATTACTTGTTTATCCCAATATTTGTTTATTTTGCATTTCCTACATTTTTATACTTGGCTCTATAAATTACCGAAAAGTTTTTATACTATTTTTAGAGTAGTTAGGAATGTAATTTCCTTTTCCCTAAGAATAAGATTTCCGTTTCCAAGTATATATATGGAGGCTGAAAAAAATGAAAAAAGTTGAAGCAATCATAAGACCGGAGAAGTTGGAGATTGTTAAAAAGGCTTTGTCTGATGCTGGATATGTTGGAATGACTGTTAGTGAGGTTAAGGGTAGGGGAGTTCAAGGTGGAATAGTTGAGAGGTATAGGGGGAGAGAGTATATTGTTGATTTAATTCCAAAGGTTAAGATTGAATTGGTTGTAAAAGAGGAAGATGTTGATAATGTTATTGATATTATATGCGAGAATGCAAGAACAGGAAACCCAGGAGATGGAAAAATCTTCGTCATACCAGTAGAAAGAGTCGTAAGAGTAAGAACAAAAGAAGAGGGTAGAGATGTACTTTAAAAATTTAATTATGTAATTTAAAGAGAGTTGTGGGGTGAAAACATAGCTACTGCGGATTTGTTTGCGAATGCCACAGATATACATTCAATAGTTCAGGCATTGACCACCTTAGCAAATGCTTCAGATGTGTTCTTCCTTGTAGTAATGGGAGTTCTTGTCTTTATGATGCAGTGGGGCTTTGCGATGCTTGAAGGTGGTCAGGTAAGGAAGAAAAATGTTAATAATGTTATGATGAAGAACATGGTTGATTGGTTGATTGGTTGTGTTGCATGGTTATTCATTGGTGGAATTTTATGTTCAAAAGGTTTTGATTTATCTGCATTTATAGATTGGTGGAAACAAATACTTGGAACAAACTGGCCAAATAATGGATTGGACTTAGCAAGCTGGTTCTTTGGTCTTGTCTTCTGTGCTACTGCTGCAACAATTGTCTCTGGAGGAGTTGCAGAGAGAATAAAATTCAGTGCTTATGTTCTAATTTCATTGATTATTACAGGTCTATTATATCCTCTCTTCGTATATTTAGGACCTTGGGGAGCAAGTATAGTTCCATGGCATGACTATGCTGGAAGTTTGGTTGTTCATGGTTTAGGTGGTTTTTTAGCTTTGGGAGCAATTGCAGCATTAGGTCCAAGAATTGGAAGATTTGTTGATGGAAGACCAGTTCCAATATTGGGACACAACATTCCAATGGCAGTATTTGGGGCATTTGCATTGGCAATTGGTTGGTATGGATTCAACGTAGGTAGTTCATTGGCTTTAGGAGATATTTCAGGGCTTGTATGTGCTACAACTACAATGGCAATGGCTGGAGGAGGAATAGGGGCATTAATTGCTTCAAGAAATGATGTTCTATTTACAGCCAACGGAATAGTCGCTGGTTTAGTTGCAATCTGTTCAGGGACAGATGTTGTTAGCCCAATAGGTGGATTAATAATTGGTTTAATTGCTGGATTGCAAGTTCCAATTGTCTATAAACTTGTTGAAAAAGCAGGATTGGATGATGTCTGTGGCGTAGTGCCTGTCCATGGAACTGCAGGTGTTATAGGAGCAATCTTAACTGGAATTTTAGGATTAAAAATATTTGGTGGAGCAGGAGGCGTTAGTTTAATAGACCAGATAATTGGAGCAGTATTTTGTATTATTTATGGAACAGGGCTTGGATATATTTTAGCGAAGATTGTTGGTATTGCATTAGGTGGATTAAGAGTTAGTGAAGAAGAAGAAAAAATGGGATTGGATATGGCAGAACACAAAATGCCTGCTTATCCAGAAGAGACAGTTATCTAAAATTCTTAATTTATTTTAATTTATTTTTGGACAATAATTATTTAATCCTAAACCAACAATATCCGTTTTCTTTTATTATTACCTTATTTCCATCCCATAAATTTATTTTGTAATCTTTTTTAGTCAATTCTCTCATGCAGCTTGCCAATATTGAGGGAATTGGACATGCACTTCCTGGAATTTCTGCTTCTCCAATCTGCTTTGGACAATATTTACACTTATCAATTTTTATTCCTATTTTTTCATCATCAATAACAAAATCATTGCACATGTCACAAAAATTAATTAAAAATTTTATTAATTCCTTATCTTCTATTTCTTTTGGATTAACTGTCTCTTTTAAACACTTTGCTATCTTTTTCCCACCCAGAACCCACAACATTTGTTGTTCCTTGATTTAAAATCCCCAACCTTGAAAACTCTGCTATCATCGATGTTAAAACAATGTGAAGATTTTTTTTAGGCTCCTATTCTTAAATAATTCTTTATATTTTACCCCAACCCCACCTAATAATTAAAAATACGTTAAATTTAATTAAAATTGTTTTGTATTATAGGAGATATATAAATATTTCTATGTCATATCGTTATCAAATATTGAGGGATATGGTGAGAAGATGATTCTCAAGCATAGAAGACCAAATATATATGGATTAATGAATAAAGAGGGGAATAAAGAAGAAGTTGAGATGATAATTAACGAGTTATTAAATAGGGATTATAAAATAACGTTCCTCCCTTCAGGAAGTTCAGCAGTCTTTTTATCAATGTGGATAGCAAAAATTTATAGTAACGAGATTTCAATCCCAGATATGGGAGGTTGGCAGGGATTTTTAAAATTTCCTAAATTATTGAATCTAAAAAATAATATGATAGAAACGAATTTGGGAATTATTGATTTAGAAAAATTAGATGAAAGTTTAAAAGAAAACTCATCACTTATTTTAACATCTTTAGCTGGATATTTAGCTCCACAACCATTAAAAGAAATAAAAAAATTATGTGAGGAGAGAGAGGTTTTATTTATTGAAGATATTTCAGGAAAAATTGGAGGAGATTGTGGATATGGAGATATTGTTGTTTGCTCTACTGGAACTCCAAAGATATTAAACTGTGAATACGGTGGTTTTTTAGGAATTAGTAAAGAAATTGAAGAAAAATTAGGTAATGCTTTAAATGACATTAAAATTTTATCCAAAACATATAAAACAATAAACTATTTTGGACTTTTAAAAGAGGAGTTACTAAATGCTAAAAAAACGTATAAGAAATATGTAGAGGCATCTAAAATAATTAAAGATGAAATTGAAAATGCCTATTTTAGAGAGTTTGAGGGAATATCTGTATTTATTGAATGCGATAATCCAAAAAATATCTCTAAAAAAATAAACAGTTTAATAAAATTGGACAATAGAAAATCAATAACAACAATCTGTCCAAACTATGATAGAATTTTAAAAAATGGGATTGTATTTGAAACAAAGAAAATTGATATCTCTGAATTGAACAGAGAAGTTATCAATGAAATTATTATAGCATTAAGCTCTATTTTATAATTATAATATTATTTTAGAACATTGCTTTTATTTTTTCTGCGGCTCTTTTCATTGTTATTCTGATTAAACCTAAATTAACTTTCGCATCAGTTAGGACTACTAAAATTCCCTCTCCTGCATCGACCATTAGGGTTTTACCGTGCTCTCCTTCAATCATTGTTTGTTCTAAAGTACCCATTCCAATTTCTGCTGCTGTTCTTTCAGCAGCCCCAAATGCTGCTGAAGCCATAGCCCCAACTAACTCAGCATCAACACTCCCAGGCAATTGAGAGGCAATAACTAAACCATCCTTACCAACAACCATAGAACCCTTAATACCCTCAGTCTTATTCAACTCCAACAAAACCCTATCAATCATATTTTCACCCTTATACTCTGGCTTATGTAAATTATGCGTTTTTGCTATATATAATTTTTTAAATTTATTTGTTATGTGTGGGACATAATTTTATTTATAAGTTCGTCAAGTCCATCTTTTTTCACTGCACAACCTTTAACAATGAATTTTGGGTTGCAAAAGTTATAAACTTCGGAGGTATCGATATCTCCAACATCTGTTTTATTTATAAAAATTCCGTACGGGATTTTTTTAGATTCTAATAATTTTATTATTTCTTCATCTTCTTTAGTTATTCCTTTTGATGCATCCAACACTACTAAAGCAAAATTAGTCCCTTTTAATGCCAATTCTCTCATGAACTCAAATCTTTTCTGCCCTGGAGTCCCAAAGAAGTGTATCTTCTTATCTTTTATTGTTAATGAACCATAGTCAATAGCTGTTGTAATTCCTTTGTATTCAACTTTTCCAATTTTATCAATTAAATTTTCCATTAATGTTGTTTTTCCAACATCACTTGAACCAATAACTACAACCTTAACCTCATCTTTTTTCATGAATCTCCCCTAAAAATAAAATATTATAAGTTTAATGCTCAAATAATTTTCTTGCACTTCTTTTTATTGCCCCCTCTGCAGCAGCCCCTCCTATTAAAGTTTTTATCTCCTTAACTAATGATTGAGCCGCTACAAGTGTTGTTGGTTTTATTTCTGCTTTTTCTACTTCTGCCTTTAATGTTTCATCTAAGTTTTGAAGAATCTCTAAGGCAGCATCTAAATCCTTCTGTCTATCTAATAACTTCATTGATGAAGCACTCCTTATTAATAACTCTGGATTTAATGCCTTTACCATCCCTTCAATACCTGATGTTTCAACAAGAGAAGCCATTGTCTGTAGGGTCATGATAACTTGCTGTTCAATCATCTTCTTAGGAGCATTTATAATCTTTCTTCCAACTGTATAGTAGTCCAGAACTCCCGATAAAGCAACTGCAGTAACTAAACTCCCCATATCAGCAACAACTGAAGAAACATCAGCAGGAACAACATAAGCCTCTTTTCCTGCACTTTTGGCAAGCTCTACAGCTTTTTTTATCTGTTCCTCAGTAGCCAATTCTTTTCCATCAGTGGTTTTCCCACCAATCACATAATGTCCGTGTTGTGGAGTTCCAGGAACAGCTGCTGGATGCATTGATGAAATTCCTACATCCTTTCTTTTTGTTCTTAATATTGGTTCTAATGAGTAGTATAACACTACAGGTGAAACAGTGCAGGTGTTACAAATAACAGCATTTTCAGGAACATGTTCAATAATTGTCTTTGCTATTCTAAATGTTGCCTTACCAAAAGGGGTAAATAAAACATGAATTTCCCCGTGCTTTGCAGCTTCGACATCATCACTAACAACCTTAACCCCAGCATCTTCAACCTTTTTCCATAAATCATCACTCATTATGTTTTTATTTGGTTCAGCTAAAACAACATCATGCCCTGCCTCAGCAAATTCAATAGCCATCCTTGAACCGCCATAAGGTGGCTCCCCACCGAATTTTTCTGGAAGGTTTAATTTATTTATGTATAGATTTTGATTCCCCGCTCCATATACGGATACCTTCATGTTATCAACCTTGATTTTTCTTATATTACGCATTTAGAGTTTCTGATGATTATTATATAAATACTTTATTATTTATTTTTCTTATTATTATGCTATTCACCGCCCTCAACTACTTTAATGTGTTCTCTAAAGCTTTTGGAATGGCGTTAATTATCTCTGTAATTTGAGTATTTGGATTAACATTAGCTATCTCTCCAAGTTTTCTATTTATTTTACATCCTAAACTCAGTGCTTCCTCTGTTTTAAAATCAACACTTATTAAAGATGATACTATCTCTGTTAAAGTATCTCCAGTTCCACCAATACATTCCATTGCCTTTATTTTTGGTTCTTTTATTTTATCAATTATCTTTTCCTCTCTAATAGTATAGTCAGTTTCCCCTTTAACAACCATATACTTTGGCATTTTTAGTTTATAATCCCTTTCAATGAGTTTTGGCACTTCATTATCGTCTATCTCAGATATAAAACCTCTAACATAAGCTGGATGAGAAGCTTTTTCATCTGCTAAGAATGCCAATTCACCAACATCAGGCAAAAAGAGATAAAATTTATCTCCAATATTTGCTGCCTTTGCAGCATACATTCCTCCAGCATCTGCAATAATCTTTGGAGAGAAATTTATCTCTCTAATTTTTGAAATCTTTGGTTTTATATAATGTATTATAACCAAATCATCATCTATCTCTTTTAATGCGTCATAAATCTTTAAGCTTCCATCCCCTTCTCCAATATCCCCTGTAGTTATTACTTTAACATCTTTTTCATCAAAATACTCCAAAGTTTTTAAAACAGCCCCTATCAAAGCTCCGGCCCTCCATAGAAATAGGAAATTCCTTGTTATTTATTATTTTATCTCCTTTTAAAATGGGTTTTCCAATAGTTAAATCTAAACCTTTTATTGGCATAGTTCCTGCTATAATCATTAGTAATCCCTACAATTTATTCATTTTGAGTATTAACTAACTCCTTAGCTTTTTCAAACGCCCTTCTCTAACGCATAGCCCAAAACTGCGATAAATGTATCTCCAGCCCCTGAAACATCATGACCTCTTTGACTTCTGTTGGAACATGGTAAATATTTCATCAACAGTTATTAATGTAGCTCCTTTTTCACCTCTCGTTATAACAAAGTTTGAATTGTATTTATCAACTGATTCCAATCCAGATTTTTCCAACTCATCATCTTTATTTTCTATCTCCCTTCCTAAAATTTGGGAAGCCTCTTTTAGATTCGGTTTTATTAAATAGACATCCTTATAAAAGTCATTTTTTGGTTTTGGGTCAATTAAGATTTTTCCCTTAAATTCTTTTTTTATGTCATCCATGAGTTCCTTTGTAATTAATCCCTTTGCATAATCAGAGATTACTAATATATCTGATTTTCCATTGAGATTTTTAATAACTCCCAAAATTTTACTGCTTAACTCATCGTTTATTGGATAGATTTTTTCATAATCAACCCTAAGCAATTGCTGATTATAACCCATAGCAACAAATCTATGCTTTACTATTGTTGGCCTTCTTTTTTAACGTTTCTCTATCTTCAATTATCATCTATTTCACCAATTTTTTCTCAACCTCCTCACATATAACATGATAAATTGTTAGATGGCACTCTTGTATCCTTGCTGTGTCATTAGAAGGAACCACCAATGCCAAATCAACAATATCCTTTAGCTTTCCTCCACCTTTTCCCAATAAACCAATTGTATAAATCCCCATTTCCTTTGCTTTATTAGCTGCCTTTATAACGTTTTCTGAATTTCCACTTGTTGATATACCGGCCAAAACATCTCCTTCTTTTCCCAAAGCTTCAACTTGCCTCTCAAAAATCCTATCAAAACCATAATCATTTCCTATAGCTGTTAAAATTGATATATCTGTTGTTAATGCAATTGCAGGCAATCCTTTCCTTTCTAACTTAAACCTTCCTACAATCTCAGCGGCAAAATGCTGAGAGTTAGCTGCACTCCTCCATTTCCACAAATTAAAATTTTATTTCCATTTTTTAATGCATTATATATGACTTCAATAGCTTTTTTTAACTTTTCCTCATCTTCTTCAATGAATTTTAGTTTCACATTTGCACTTTCCTCGAAATACTTTTTCATAATCATCACCAAATTATTTATACCTACTATATTAATACTATATAATTGTAACATAAATTAATTTAATAAAAATTTACTAAAGGGAGAGGATGATAAGAAAGGCAGTAATTCCAGTGGCTGGTTTTGGGACTCGACTATTACCAATAACAAAGGCTCAACCGAAGGAGATGCTTCCAGTAGTTAATAAGCCAATAGTGCAATATGTTGTTGAAGATTTGGTAGAAGCAGGAGTAAAGGATATTTTATTTGTAACTGGGAAGGGAAAACAGGCAATAGAAAACCACTTTGACGTAAATTATGAGTTGGAGTGTAAATTAGAGAAATCTGGAAAATATGAACTTCTAAAAATTATTAAAGAAATTGATAGGTTAGGGAATATATTTTATGTAAGACAGAAAGAGCAGAAAGGTTTAGGAGATGCTATTTTGTATGGGGAGGAATTTGTTGGGGAGGAATACTTTATAGCAATGGTTGGAGATACAATTTACTCTAAAAATATTGTAAAAGATTTAATAAAAGCTCATGAAAAATACGGCTGTTCAGTTATTGCATTAGAGAGAGTTCCAAAAGAAGATGTTTATAAATATGGAGTAATTGATGGGGAAGAGATAGAAAAGGGCGTTTATAAAATAAAAAATATGGTAGAAAAACCAAAAGTTGAAGAGGCACCTTCAAATTTGATTATAACCGGGGCTTATTTATTATCTCCAAAGATATTTGAAAAAATTAGAGAAACTCCTCCTGGAAGAGGAGGAGAGATTCAGATTACAGATGCTATGAATCTACTTTTAAAAGAGGAAGATATTATAGGGGTTGAAATTAACTGTAAAAGATATGATATTGGGGACGCTCTTGGATGGTTAAAAGCAAATGTAGAAATTGGAGCTGAAAGATTCCCTGAATTTAGAGAATTCTTAAAAGAATTCGTTAAAAATTTATAATCTAATTTTATTTTTTATTAAGTTGGGATAGTATGGATACAGCAATAATATTGGGACTTTTAGTGGCTGTGTTTTATGGGGTTGGGACATTTTTTGCGAAAATTGTCTGTGAAAAAAACCCTTTATTTCAATGGATAGTGGTAAATATAGTTGGGATTATATTATGTTTAATCATATTACTCAAATATAAAAATATAATTATTACTGACCAAAAAATTCTTACTTATGCAATAATATCAGCAGTCTTAGTAGTGATTGGTTCTCTATTGTTATATTATGCGTTATATAAAGGAAAAGCAAGCATTGTTGTGCCCTTATCATCAATAGGTCCAGCGATAACAGTAGCTCTGTCAATACTGTTTTTAAAAGAGACTCTAACACTTCCACAAATGATTGGGATAGTTCTTATAATTATTGGGATTATTCTCCTTTCAATATCTAATTAATTTATTTAATTTATAAAGTTTAAATTTATAAGGTAATAAAAAATAAAGATAAAAATAGTTACTGCCCTTCTAAGGTTAATAAATATCTTCTTGCCCCTTGCATTCCAAGCTGTAATTTTATTGCCTTTATAAGTTCATAAACATCTTCAACAGTTTCAGCATCATATAACGCTTCCTTAAATTTCTCTCTTTTTGAAGGTTCTATCAAATTTAACAAGTATTCAACTGTGGCAACCAACTCAATATATTTCCTCTCTCTATTCATTAAGTTATCTAATTCATTTATTATCTCTTGAATTTTTGGAGACGGCATTCATTTCACCTATTGTGTAATTTTAAATATCATTACTACATAAAGTCATATAAATATTTTAACACCATACTCAATATTTTTATGGTGAGAACTTGGCAATGATTGGTTTAGTAGGGAAACCAAACGTAGGGAAATCAACAATGTTCAATGCTTTAACTGAAAAACCAGCAGAAATTGGAAATTATCCATTTACAACAATACAACCAAATAAAGGTATCGCTTATATAACAAGCCCCTGTCCTTGTAAGGAATTGGGAGTTAAGTGTAATCCAAGAAATTCAAAATGTATAGATGGGATTAGACATATTCCAGTTGAAGTTATAGATGTGGCTGGTTTAGTCCCAGGAGCACATGAAGGTAGAGGGATGGGAAACAAGTTTTTGGATGATTTAAGGCAAGCAGATGCATTTATATTGGTTGTTGATGCCTCTGGAAAGACAGATGCTGAAGGAAATCCAACAGAAAACTATGACCCAGTTGAGGATGTTAAATTCTTATTAAATGAGATAGATATGTGGATTTATAGCATTTTGACGAAAAATTGGGATAAGTTGGCAAGAAGAGCCCAACAAGAGAAGAACATAGTTAAAGCTTTAAAAGACCAATTAAGTGGATTGAATATAGATGAGGATGACATAAAGATGGCTATTAGAGATATGGATGAAAGCCCAATTAAATGGACTGAAGAAGATTTGCTAAACTTGGCTAAAAAGCTTAGAAAAATTTCAAAACCAATGATTATCGCTGCAAATAAGGCAGACCACCCGGATGCAGAGAAGAATATTGAAAGGCTAAAGAAAGAGTTTAAGGACTATATAGTTATTCCAACATCTGCAGAGATAGAGTTAGCTTTAAAAAGAGCTGAAAAGGCTGGAATTATAAAAAGAAAAGAAAATGACTTTGAGATAATTGATGAAAGCAAAGTGAATGAACAGATGAGGAGAGCTTTTGATTACATAAAGGACTTTTTAAAGAAGTATGGAGGAACTGGAGTCCAAGAATGCATAAATAAAGCTTATTTTGATTTGTTGGATATGATTGTTGTCTATCCAGTTGAAGATGAGAACAAATTTTCAGATAAGCAAGGAAATGTATTACCAGATGCATTTTTGGTTAAAAAAGGAAGTACTGCAAGAGACTTAGCTTATAAGGTGCATACAGAGTTGGGAGAGAAATTTATCTATGCAATAGATGCAAAGAAGAAGATTAGAGTAGGAGCTGATTACGAATTGAAGCATAATGATATTATTAAAATTGTCTCTGCCGCAAAATAATTAAATTTTTGGTGGCCTCCATGGCTACAACTTATGAGCTGAGAATTTATGGAAATGTGGAGTGTGCTGAATTTATAGATAAAGTTGAGAGTTTAGGAAAATTGTTGGATGTGAATGGGGTTGTTTATGTTTATAAAGACAGTGTTAGGATTTTGGCAAACTTTCCCAATGAGAAGAAAAGACAGCTTTTTAAGGAAATCATTAAAGATTTAGAAGATGATGGTGGGTTAATAAAGGTTGAAAGGATAGAAGAAAGAGATTTAAATACATATATTGAATTTCCTAATGGATTGAATAAGATTTCAACGAATGAGTTAAAAGAGATTAATAAAAAGTTGGATAAAACAATTAGCTATTTAGAGAATATTTTTAATGCCTTAGAGAAGCAAATAAAAGTTTCAGAGGAGATTAGAGACATATTGAAAGATACCTTTGAAGTTTAACTTTATTCAAACACCTTACTCATACACCCAGCCAACAAACCGGCTATAGCATCATCTAAGAACATAAAGCCTTTCCTATCTAACTCTCCAATTATTCCGGGTTTTTTAGCATCATAGAATCTAAAGTTAAATATTGCCTTAGTTCCAGCAATCTCATTTGCTATAGCTAATCCAATAACCTCATCAACATACACATAGTTTGGGTCTTCGTTGTAGTTGAATGGCAGATTGTTAGCTCTGCCTTCATTATCCAACAAAATTGCTGCAATTAACAAAGTTGAGACATTAGGGTTAGACAACTGCTTTAACAAAATCTCCTTAAGTTTCTCTTTAACTCTGTCTCTTTCTTCATTACTCCCAATATATAAATCCATTCCAGCATCCAATAAGCTGTCAATAGTTATTCCAAACTCCTCTAATTTTTTAATAATCATTTTCTCACTTTAATATTTTGGATTTTATGGGCATATCTCTTATAATAAACATTAAAATAAAATCTCATTTTTTATTAAAAAACTTAAATATTCTATACTATTTTGTTGTTATCTCAACACCATTTTCAGTTATTAATATTGTGTGCTCAGCCTGGCCAACTATTCCATTCTCCCTCTCTTTTAATATTGGATAACCGTAAATGCAAGATGCCCTAATTAACGAGTTTAAAGCCAGCCTCTCGCTCTCATTTTTTAAAACCCATCTTTCAGCAAAGGGTAGATAAGGGTAATTTTTTGATATAACGTCTAAAAGTTTTCTTGCTTGTGGCAATCTAATTGGTCTTTTGGCTAAAAATTTATATATGTTTCCAAGATTCCCATCTTTAACCATTCCAAAGCCATCTGTTGCAAACGGCTCTATAGCCACCAAATCTCCAACATCTATATATTGATTGGTTCTTTCATAGACATTTGGAATACTAATTCCTGTATGCAACTCATATCTATGCATCACATGTCCAGAGAGGTTGGATATTGGTTTATAACCATAACTCTCAATAACCTCCTGAATAATCTTTCCCATCTCTCCAATGTTCATTGGAGGGTTTATCTCCTTAATAACTGTATATAGTGCATCTTCAGATGCCTTTACCAAATCTTTATAAGAGTTTGATAAATCTACTGTTATAGCTGTATCTGCTATATATCCATCGACATGAGCTCCTAAATCTAATTTAACAACATCATCATCTTTAAACTCCAAGTTATCATTTAATTTTGGAGTGTAATGAGCTGCTATCTCATTAATTGATATATTGCACGGAAATGCTGGCTCCCCTCCTAATTCCCTAATTCTATTTTCAACAAATTCAGCAACTTCTAATAGCTTAACTCCTGGCYTTATTAATTTTACGGCCTCCTCTCTGACTTTAGATGCTATTTTCCCTGCCTCTATAATCTTTTCATACCCTTCAATCTCCATACTTTCATCCTTTAAGTTTTGGTTTTAATAAGTTTTTTAGTGTTGTTTGATAACCTTTAAATTGATTGTTATTTATTGCTGAAACTATAATATAATCAATTTGTCTTTCTAAGTTTTCAATATCTTTCCCATTTTTTAAGTTGTAGATAATATCCTTGACTATATTTTTTATTTTCTCCTTAACTTCATCTGAGAACGTGGGAATTTTTGCATTCTCTAACAACTTTTGTGTAAATGCCACTCTCCCTCCTCTTCTTCCACCATTTGCAAGATAATAATTTCTAAAAAATGAGCTGTTCAAATATCCTAACAAAAAGTATATGTCATCATCGTTGTAGGGTTGGATAAATATAACGTCTCCTGAAGGTAATAGTTCATCATCTCCTAAACTAAACCTATTATATGGTTTTCTGTCTAAAGTTGGAACATATATTCGTTTTTTATTTAGATTTTTTATTAAAAATTTATAGTTTCTCAATGCCTGCCAATTAAACCATTTTTTGTTTTTTGGAAGGTATCTATTCTCCATTCTGTCTTTAAACTTCAACAATTTTTTATATATGTTTGGATATTTGGTTTTAAATATTTCTTCATCTTTTAGGTTGTCTTCAATTAATATATATTGAACAAATCCCTCAACTACAAACCTTTTACAGTTTTTTGCCTTAACAAAATTTTTTATAAGTTGTTTTTCATCTTCATTTAGCTTTGAGATGTCATCTTCATTTAATAAAAATGCCTCATCAAATCCAGAAACTAAGCCCACTCCAACTTTTGCTATATCCTTTAATAACACATGAGGAAAATCTGGGATTTTTGTAAAAAAGGTAGACCAAGGTTTCTGGTGTAGTGTAATGAGGAATTTCCATGTATTCAAAAATATCGTTTGATTTTTTTGCATTTAACACATTAATAGCTTTTTCTTTTATCTCTTTTAATTTAACTTTTTTTGAGATAATTCTAATAACATCAATTTTTTCAGATTTGTGGTTAAATTCTCCTTTTTTAAACTTAAATATTATTGTTTCAGGATTTTCATTTTTAAATAGCCTAACTTCATCCAAATCAATAATTATTTCCAATTTTCCATGTTTTAGAATGTTGTCTCTTACAATTTTTGCATATGTGTTATAAAAAAAGTGATATGGAACAATATAAATCAACTCTCCACCATCTTTTAAAAGATTTATTGATTTTATAATGAAAGCATAATAAATGTCCCCCTCACTTGTGCCTATAATCCGTTTTACTTCTTTTTTTATAAATTCTGGAAGACTGTTGAAATGGGCATAGGGAGGATTTCCAATAATTAAATCAAATTTTTCTTTAAAGTTATAGCTTAAATAATCTCCTAAAATTATCTCAAATTCATCAAATTTTGCCTTGCAGTGGTTGTATAAATCTTTATCTATTTCAATACCCACACAATTTTTGTATCCAAATTCTCTTAATACCTCTAAAAATATTCCTTTTCCGCATCCAGTGTCTAACACTAATCCATTTTTTGGGATTGTAGAAAGATTTATCATTAATTCAGCTATTTCTTTTGGAGTTTCAACAAAGCTAATCTTCTCCATGTTTGCCCTCTTTAATATTAATCAGTTGGATTTTTATTGAGTTCAAGACAAGAATTTCTGTTTTTATTGAATTTAATGACTTTTCTAAAGATTCTAAAATTGCATCTATAAGTTTTTTAACAAAAGCAAAGTAATCTATTGGGTCACCAAGATTTGGGCTATACCTTATCTGAAACATGTTATTTCTTGGATTAACATAAAAATCGTCCTTAATCTCTTCTAATAAGAAAAATTTGTATCCTCTTCTATACTTATCAACAACAAAAATTCCATAAGATACAATTTCATTACCTGAAATTCTATTATAGACCAATTCTCCATTTATGGTTATTTCTGACGTTAATCTCTGCCGTTTTATGCCCAAATATAAACGTAAGAGGTTATTGTATGTTGTTACATCGTTTCTTGTATTACTTTTTAAATCACCAAATTTATTGTTTATGAATATTAAAAAATTCTTTCCATTTATTATTCCATAGCATAATAAATCATAAGGTGTCCTTCTACCTTCATAGGAATATATTTCATCCTTTGGTTCAGAAAATTTAATTTTTAAGTTTTCTTCAGAGATTGTATAGTCTTTTAATAAACTTAAAACCTTATCGTCCAAATTTCTATCGTTAATATTCTCATCATTTTTTATTTTATTATAAATTTCCCTAAATATATCTCTTAATTTTCCCGATAAAATTTTAAGTTCGTTATTAACCAATTTTACCACCATTTAATGCATTATCTCTTTATGACAATTGTTAAAATGTCTCCATCCTCTAATTTATGGTCTAATCCAACTCTCTGCCCTGGATGCTTTGCTGACTTCCCCCAAACTTGGGCATACCTGAAATTTCTAACGAAATCTTTATGCAGTTTTTCACAAACATCTTTTACAGTAGCTCCTCTTCTCATAATTAGTGGTTCATCAAAGTCTGGCTTTTTCCCCTGTGGTTTTAGATAAATCTTTATAAAACCCAATTTCTCATAGATTTTCTCTTTCAATAAATCCAAGTTAATTCCTTTGTTACCAGAAACTAAGATATAATCCTTACCAAATTCCTCTAACTTTTGTTTTATATATTTTAGATACTCCTCATCAGCTAAGTCTATCTTATTAACTACCACCAAAGAAGGGATATAAACTCTGTTTCCAGCTACAACATCAATAAACTGCTCTAAGGTTATATCCTCCCTTATAACAACATCTGCGTTGTGTATCCTATATTCATTTAATATTGCTTCAATTGTATCTTCATCGATATGGGTTAATGGAACGGTTGAACTAACGTTAATCCCTCCTCTCTCCTTAACTTTGATTTTAACATCTGGAGGAGTTTGGTCTAATCTAATTCCAACATTGTAGAGTTCTTTTTCAAGCACTGGTAGGTGGTCTAATGTGTAGATATCAACTGTTAATAAAATCAAATCAGCACTTCTTACTGCAGATAAAACCTCTGTCCCCCTACCTTTCCCTGATGAAGCACCAACAATAATTCCAGGAGCATCTAAAAGCTGAATTTTAGCTCCCTTATATTCTAATATACCTGGAACAATTGTTAAAGTAGTGAAAGCATAAGCCCCAACTTCCGATTTAGCATTTGTTAATTTATTTAGCAGGGTTGATTTCCCAACAGATGGAAATCCTACAAAGGCAGCTGTAGCGTCTCCACTTTTCTTTACAGCATAGCCCTTTCCTCCTCCACCTCCCCCTCTACTCTGAGCCTGCTCTCTCAACTTAGCTAATTTAGCCTTTAACCTACCAATGTGTTTCTGTGTGGCTTTGTTATATGGTGTCTTTTTTAATTCTTCTTCTATCCTTCTAATTTCTTCTTCAATTCCCATAACATCACCAACAATATTAAATTTATGGTTTCTAAAAATAAAAATCCTCTTAAGAGATAACAAAAATAGCATTTATAATTTTACGCATGCATTTATTATAAATTGCGTTTGCTACATTAAATAAAATAGTTAAAAAAAGAGAAATTTATAGTTTCCTCTGACTACCTAAGAAGTCACATTCTTGTTCTTTATAGAGCTTGGACATTAATTGGGGCTGAAAGCCCCAACTTAATGGACGGGAGGTATCCCAATAGGAGGTCTCCTCCTATGGTTATAATTCATCAACTAATTTAATAATCTCTTTAACTCTGTCATCTACGATGTAGTAGAAATTCCATGTTCCTTCTTTTCTTGCTTTAACTATTCCAGCCTTTTTTAAGATGTTTAAGTGGTGTGAGATTGTTGGCTGTGGCTTTTTTAGCTCATCTATTATTTTACAAACGCACATGCTTCCATTTTCAGCCAATAACTTTAAAATCATCAATCTTGTTGGGTCTCCAAATGCCTTGAAAATTTCTGCCGCTTTTTCGTACTTCTCCATTGTTATCCCTCGTGATTATTTTTTATTTCTATTAAAATGTTTAAGTATATATTTAGACATATATTTTTCCATATTGATGTTTAAATTGCAATCAACTTTACTATAATACATTACTAGTATTTAAATATTTTGGTTTTGTTTATTTCAGCTTGGATACGTCAATCTCAACCTTGATAGTCTTTGGATTATCAACACCTTTCAAGGTTTCAATCATTGCTTTAATTGTGCTACCAACAATCTTAGAGACAAAAGGAACAGCAGGAATTATTTTACCATCAACAATTATTTTTATACCTTTCGCTAATACACAATCATCCCATCTTGCTTCTCCTTTAACAACTGCCTTAACAAATGTTCTGCAGTTATACCCACAATGTCCACAGTTTAAGTTCATTGTAGGAACTACGGCTTTTTCATAAATAACTTTTAAAACATCGTCAATGTTGTAGTTGTAATCTTCAATTATCATTGCTGTATGGTCATCAATCAAATCACTCCCATCTTTATCCTTAAGCATAACTATCTTAGGGATGTTTAACCTTTTTAAAGCCTCTTTAAAACCTTCTATAATAACAAAATCTATATTGTAATCTGATAATACTGATAAAATGTTTTCTAAATCCATCCTATCTGTAAAGAAAACTGTTTTACTGTCAGTTGCTAAAACTGTTATTTTAGCTCCCGCGTTTGACAATCTGTAAGTATCAGTTCCTTTTTTATCTACTTCTACATCTTCTTTAGTGTGCTTGATAACTGCTATTTTTTTATCAGAATGTTTTAGAATTTCTTCAATTAGGGTTGTTTTACCAGAATCTTTATAACCAATAACGCCTATGACTCTCATGTTATCACCATAAATATAAAAACTGTAGGTTTAACATATTTAAATTTTATGCATTAATTATTCTATCACAAAATAAAAATTTGAGGGATAGTATATGATGTTCGTTCATATAGCTGATAATCACTTAGGTTATAGACAGTATAACTTGGATGATAGGGAAAAAGATATTTACGACTCATTTAAATTATGTATAAAAAAGATTTTAGAGATAAAGCCAGATGTTGTTTTACATAGTGGTGATTTATTTAACGATTTGAGACCTCCAGTAAAAGCTTTAAGAATAGCTATGCAGGCGTTTAAAAAATTACATGAAAATAATATAAAGGTTTATATTGTTGCAGGAAACCATGAAATGCCAAGAAGGTTAGGGGAGGAATCTCCATTAGCCTTACTAAAAGATTACGTTAAAATTTTAGATGGAAAAGATGTTATAAATGTAAATGGGGAAGAGATATTTATCTGTGGGACTTATTATCACAAAAAGAGCAAAAGAGAGGAGATGTTAGATAAATTAAAAAATTTTGAATCAGAAGCTAAAAACTATAAAAAAAAGATATTGATGCTTCATCAGGGAATAAATCCATATATTCCACTTGACTATGAACTTGAACATTTTGATTTACCAAAATTTTCCTACTATGCGTTGGGACATATTCACAAGAGGATTTTAGAGAGGTTTAATGATGGAATTTTAGCTTACAGTGGTTCAACAGAAATTATTTATAGAAATGAATATGAGGACTATAAAAAAGAAGGAAAAGGATTTTACTTAGTTGATTTTAGTGGAAATGATTTGGATATCTCTGATATAGAAAAAATTGATATTGAATGCAGAGAATTTGTAGAGGTAAATATTAAAGATAAGAAATCTTTTAATGAGGCAGTGAATAAAATTGAAAGATGTAAAAATAAGCCAGTTGTTTTTGGAAAAATTAAGAGAGAATTTAAACCATGGTTTGACACTTTAAAGGATAAAATTCTAATTAATAAAGCTATTATAGTAGATGACGAATTTATAGACATGCCAGATAATGTTGATATTGAGTCACTAAACATTAAAGAGCTTTTAGTGGATTATGCAAATAGGCAGGGAATTGATGGGGATTTAGTTTTAAGTTTATATAAAGCTCTATTAAATAATGAAAATTGGAAAGAGTTATTGGATGAATATTACAACACTAAATTTAGGGGATGAGTATGATACTAAAAGAAATAAGGATGAATAACTTTAAAAGTCATGTGAATTCAAGAATTAAGTTTGAAAAAGGGATTGTTGCAATTATTGGAGAGAATGGAAGTGGAAAATCATCTATCTTTGAAGCAGTGTTCTTTGCCTTGTTTGGGGCAGGCAGTAATTTTAATTACGACACAATAATAACCAAAGGAAAAAAATCCGTTTATGTTGAATTGGATTTTGAAGTCAATGGAAACAACTACAAAATTATCAGAGAATATGATTCTGGAAGAGGGGGAGCTAAGCTCTATAAGAATGGAAAGCCTTACGCTACTACAATTAGTGCAGTTAATAAAGCAGTAAATGAAATCTTAGGCGTTGATAGAAATATGTTCTTAAACTCCATATATATTAAACAGGGGGAGATAGCTAAATTTTTGAGTTTAAAACCCTCCGAAAAATTGGAAACAGTTGCGAAACTTTTGGGAATAGATGAGTTTGAAAAATGCTATCAAAAAATGGGGGAGATTGTTAAGGAATATGAAAAAAGATTAGAAAGAATTGAAGGAGAGTTGAATTACAAAGAAAATTATGAAAAAGAATTAAAAAATAAAATGAGCCAATTAGAAGAAAAAAATAAAAAATTAATGGAAATTAATGATAAACTAAATAAAATAAAAAAGGAATTTGAAGATATTGAAAAATTATTTAATGAATGGGAAAATAAAAAGTTGTTGTATGAAAAATTCATAAACAAACTTGAAGAAAGGAAGAGAGCTTTAGAGCTTAAAAATCAAGAGCTTAAAATTTTAGAATATGATTTAAATACTGTTGTTGAAGCAAGAGAAACTCTAAATAGACATAAAGATGAATATGAAAAATATAAATCATTAGTTGATGAGATTAGGAAAATTGAGAGCAGATTAAGAGAATTAAAGAGTCATTATGAAGATTATTTAAAATTAACAAAGCAGTTGGAGATAATAAAAGGAGACATTGAAAAATTGAAAGAATTCATCAACAAAAGTAAGTATAGAGATGATATTGATAATTTAGATACTCTATTAAATAAAATAAAAGATGAAATTGAAAGAGTGGAAACTATTAAAGATTTGCTTGAAGAACTTAAAAATCTAAATGAAGAGATTGAAAAAATTGAAAAATATAAAAGAATATGTGAAGAGTGCAAAGAATACTATGAGAAGTATTTAGAATTAGAAGAAAAGGCTGTAGAATACAATAAACTAACTTTAGAGTATATAACATTGCTTCAGGAGAAAAAATCCATTGAAAAAAATATTAACGATTTAGAAACAAGAATTAATAAACTTTTAGAAGAAACAAAAAATATTGACATTGAAAGTATTGAAAATTCATTAAAAGAGATAGAGGAAAAAAAGAAAGTTCTTGAAAATCTACAAAAAGAAAAGATAGAACTAAACAAAAAACTTGGGGAAATTAACAGTGAAATTAAAAGGCTGAAAAAAATTTTAGATGAACTTAAAGAAGTTGAAGGAAAATGCCCACTATGTAAAACACCAATAGATGAAAATAAAAAGATGGAATTAATAAATCAACATAAAACCCAGCTAAACAATAAATATACTGAATTGGAGGAAATAAATAAAAAAATTAGAGAGATTGAAAAAGATATAGAGAAATTAAAGAAAGAAATTGATAAAGAAGAAAATCTTAAGACACTAAAGACCTTATATCTTGAAAAACAAAGTCAGATTGAAGAATTAGAATTAAAATTAAAGAATTATAAAGAGCAGTTAGATGAAATCAATAAAAAAATATCCAACTATGTAATTAACGGAAAGCCAGTGGATGAGATATTAGAAGACATTAAAAGCCAGCTGAACAAATTTAAAAACTTTTATAACCAATACTTATCAGCTGTTAGCTATTTAAATAGTGTAGATGAGGAAGGTATTAGAAATAGAATTAAGGAAATTGAAAATATCGTAAGTGGATGGAATAAAGAAAAATGTAGAGAAGAGTTGAACAAATTAAGAGAGGATGAAAGAGAAATAAACAGATTAAAAGACAAATTAAATGAACTTAAAAATAAGGAAAAAGAACTTATAGAAATTGAGAATAGGAGGTCATTAAAGTTTGATAAATATAAGGAATATTTAGGTCTAACTGAAAAATTAGAAGAGCTTAAAAATATTAAAGATGGGCTTGAAGAGATTTATAATATATGCAACTCTAAGATTTTAGCAATAGATAACATTAAGAGGAAGTATAATAAAGAAGATATTGAAATTTACCTAAACAACAAAATTTTAGAGGTTAATAAGGAAATTAATGATATAGAAGAAAGAATATCCTACATTAACCAAAAACTTGATGAAATAAACTACAATGAAGAAGAACATAAAAAAATAAAAGAGCTCTATGAAAATAAGAGACAAGAACTTGATAACGTAAGAGAACAAAAAACAGAAATTGAGACAGGAATTGAATATTTAAAAAAAGATGTTGAAAGTTTAAAAGCAAGATTAAAAGAAATGTCTAATTTAGAGAAAGAAAAAGAGAAATTAACGAAGTTTGTTGAATATTTAGACAAGGTTAGGAGAATATTTGGTAGAAATGGATTTCAAGCATATTTAAGAGAAAAATATGTTCCATTAATCCAAAAATATTTAAATGAAGCATTTAGTGAGTTTGACTTGCCTTATAGCTTTGTAGAACTCACTAAAGATTTTGAAGTAAGAGTTCATGCTCCAAATGGAGTTTTAACCATTGACAATTTAAGCGGTGGAGAGCAGATAGCGGTAGCTCTCTCTTTAAGATTAGCCATAGCTAACGCTTTAATTGGAAATAGGGTTGAGTGCATTATATTGGATGAACCAACTGTATATTTAGATGAAAATAGAAGGGCAAAGTTAGCTGAAATCTTTAGGAAGGTTAAGAGCATTCCACAGATGATAATTATAACCCACCACAGAGAGCTTGAAGATGTAGCAGATGTGATAATCAATGTTAAAAAAGATGGGAATGTTTCAAAAGTTAAGATTAATGGATAGTTATGAGGAGGATATAATATGGTTTTAAATAAAGTTACATATAAAATAAATGCATACAAAATAAAAGAAGAATTTATTCCTAAAGAAGTGCATTTCTATAGAATTAAAAGTTTTGTTAATGAAGCATTTAATTTTTATAGATTTGTTAATTTTTATGGTGGCATGATAATTAATAAAAAAGATAAAAGTTTTGTTTTACCATACAAAGTTGATAATAAAGTATTGAAATACAAAGATGGAAATAACGAAATCCCAATAGACATTGAATATATTAAATCATTAAAATTAGAATATGTAAAACCAGAAATAGCTGAAAAACTTGTTAGGGGATATCTTAAATCTGTCCATAAAATAGAGCCAGAATTATCAAGAATTATAAAAAACATTAGAAAACACAAAGTAGTGGAAAATATAAAAGTTGAGTCATATTGTGAGTATGAAGTTAAAAAACATGATGGGGATTATTATCTTATATTAAACTTTAGACATACAGCGTCTATTACAAAACACTTATGGGATTTTGTTAATAGAGATAAAGCACTATTAGAGGAGTATGTTGGGAAAAAGATTATCTTTAAACCTAATCCAAAGGTAAGATATACAATTTCACTGGTTGATGCTCCAAACCCTCAAAAAATAGAGGAAATAATGAGTCACATAATTAAATATTACAAATGGTCTGAAGATATGGTAAAATCTACTTTTGGGGAGATTGATTATAATCAACCCATTATGTATTGTGAAGAAATCTTAGAACCATTTGCTCCACAATTTTGTAATCTTGTATTTTATATGGATGAATTAGATAGCTATATTCTTAAAGAATTGCAGAGTTATTGGAGATTATCTAATGAAAATAAGGGAAAAATTATAAATGAAATAGCAAAAAAACTTAGATTTATAGATAATACACCTAAAGAATTAGAATTTATGAAATTTAATAATACTCCATTGCTCGTGAAGGATGTAAATAAAAATCCTACCAAAATATATTCAACAAATACATTATTTACGTGGATTTACAATCAAAATGCAAAAATATATCTCCCATATGATGTCCCAGAAATTATAAGGAACAAAAATTTATTAACATACATACTTATTGATGAGGAAATCAAGGATGAATTAAAAGCTATTAAAGATAAAGTAAATAAAATGTTTAGAAACTATAACAAAATTGCTAATAAAACAGAATTGCCAAAATTCAATTATGCCAATAGATGGAAATATTTTTCTACAGATGACATTAGGGGAATTATAAAAGAAATAAAATCTGAATTTAATGATGAAATATGTTTTGCGTTAATTATTGGAAAAGAAAAATACAAAGATAATGATTATTATGAAATTTTGAAAAAACAACTTTTTGATTTAAAAATAATCTCTCAAAATATATTATGGGAAAATTGGAGGAAAGATGACAAAGGATATATGACTAATAATTTACTTATACAAATTATGGGAAAATTGGGGATTAAATATTTTATCTTAGATTCTAAGACACCTTATGATTACATAATGGGACTTGACACTGGATTGGGAATTTTTGGTAATCATAGAGTTGGAGGTTGCACTGTGGTATATGACTCAGAAGGTAAAATAAGAAGAATACAGCCAATAGAGACACCAGCTCCAGGAGAACGGTTACATCTGCCGTATGTAATAGAATATTTAGAAAATAAAGCAAACATTGATATGGAAAATAAAAATATTCTATTCTTAAGAGATGGTTTTATTCAGAATTCTGAAAGAAATGACCTAAAAGAAATCTCTAAAGAACTAAATTCAAATATTGAAGTAATTAGCATTAGAAAAAACAATAAATATAAAGTTTTTACGTCTGATTATAGAATTGGAAGTGTATTTGGAAATGATGGTATCTTCTTACCTCACAAAACTCCATTTGGTTCAAATCCTGTAAAATTATCAACTTGGTTAAGGTTTAATTGTGGAAATGAAGAAGGGTTAAAAATTAATGAATCAATTATGCAATTGTTATATGATTTAACTAAAATGAACTATTCTGCACTATATGGAGAAGGTAGATATCTTAGAATTCCAGCACCAATACATTATGCAGATAAATTTGTTAAAGCACTTGGTAAAAATTGGAAAATAGATGAAGAACTGCTAAAGCATGGATTCTTATATTTCATATAAAAAAGAGGTGAATCTAAGATATGTATAAAATAGTTCCAGATACCAACTTTTTAATTTACGTTTTTAAGCATAAGATAAACTTTGATTATGAGATAGAGAGGGCTTTAAATACAAAATTTGAAATTGTTATTTTATCTCCAATAAAAGAGGAGTTGGAAAGGTTATTAAAAAGTAGAGATTTAAAAGGTAAAGAAAAATTGGCTGTTAATTTAGCTCTTGCAAAGATAAAAAACTATAAGTTAGTTGATTACACTGCCAATTATGCAGATGAAGCAATTTTAAATTATGCAAAGGAAAATGAAAACGTTATAGTAGCAACAAACGATAAAGAACTTAAGGAAAAATTAATGGAAAATAACATCCCAGTGATGGTTGTTAGACAGAAAAAATATTTTGAGATTTTTGGAATGGTATAATATTTTTATTTTGTTTATAAAAAATTCCAGTTATAAGCTTTTTTATTCTCTAATACGTCTTATTTTAATGAATGCTAAAGTTTTCATCCTCCAAGAGGTCTGATTTTAACTCCTTTTCTACAATCTTCCCATCCTCTAAAACCACATAATTTCCATCCTCCAAGAGGTCTGATTTTAACATTTACAATTGTCAGAAGATAAGAAAAAAGAGTTTAATTTCCATCCTCCAAGAGGTCTGATTTTAACAAATGGGCTAATTAAGTATGTTGTCATCCCAATAGGCCATACTCAGTTTCCATCCTCCAAGAGGTCTGATTTTAACTAGGGATGAAACTGTTAATAGCATTGAAGAATTAAAGTTTCCATCCTCCAAGAGGTCTGATTTTAACAATGGAAACGGCTATATAAACGGTATATATATAGGTAATGGAATGCGTTTCCATCCTCCAAGAGGTCTGATTTTAACCTCAATATTATAGATTGTTAATTTACCCTCTTTTTCGTTTCCATCCTCCAAGAGGTCTGATTTTAACTATTTTAATTATAACTTTCTCAGTATCTTCCTCAGTAATTTCAGCTTTGTTTCCATCCTCCAAGAGGTCTGATTTTAACTATTTTAGAAGAGTTAAAAATACAAAAAGAATGCGGTTTCCATCCTCCAAGAGGTCTGATTTTAACTTTGAATGCAATAGAAAACAATTATACAAGTGAATATAAGTTTCCATCCTCCAAGAGGTCTGATTTTAACAGGGCAATCATTCACAACATAATATACTTCATCACTCTTAATATTTAAGCTTTTCTATACCATATTTTTCTAAGGATAAATAACCATCTTACAATATAAACCTTTTAGTATTTAAAATTTTATCTCTTTACTAAAACAGAGTATTTTTATCTCCTTAAATTCAAAAATTTAACTTGTCTGTTAGAGAAATCTTATTTACTTACCTAATTAATCCTAATTTTTAAAAATCTGAATAATTCAATAAACTCAAATATTTTAAACAATCAAACCAGCTAACCCTTAGAAATTAAATAAAAATCCTTTGAACTAATTAATAAATTCTAAATACTCTTATTTTCAAAATCCAAACATATTCAACAAGACAATCCATTAACCAAACAACAAAATTAAAAATCCCATAAAAACCTTAATAGTAAAATTCTAAAATATAATATCTATGGAATCCATATAAATATATAATGATGCAAAAAAAAATAAAGCATGATTAGGATTCACTATTTTCATCATCTCTATTATTTTTACTCCTAATTGACCTCCATAAAAAATAAATTGCCCCTCCCCACAAAATTACAGCACCAAATATAAACATTGCTATTGCTCCAAGATTCATGATTACCAACCTTTAATCGTTTTCATTTTTTGAAGAATTACACTTACAACAAACGCCAATGGAATGATTAAAGCCCCAAATATAACATAGGTTGTTTTATAACCTCCATAACCAGATGTTAAAACATTAGAGGCATCTAAGAATACAACAGCAGTTAATATTATTGGAGACACAACTCCAGCCAAATACTTCCACCAAACTCCCAACTTTATCTCTGAAAGTTTATTTACATGTTCTCTAAGCTTATCTCCACCAAATAGCCATATGGCTATTATAATCTCTAAGATTGCTGCTATTGGAAGCAAATAACCAGAGGCAAAGTGGTCAATAATATCCAAATAATATAATCCAGCTCCAGTTGTAAATATTGGTGAAATTATAATAAATAAAGCCAATACAGCAAGTAGAGCTTTTTTCCTACTCAATGAGAACTTATCTATAATTGCAGATACACTTGCCTCTACGATAGAAACAGCAGAGGATATTCCAGCAAAAACTAAGGCTAAAAAGAATACTATCCCAAATAATCTACTTGCAAATGGTAATAAAGACAGTGCCTTTGGAAAGGTAACAAAAGCCAAGCCAATCCCTTCTGAAACAGCCTTATCTAATGGAATGCCACTTGTATAGCTCATATATCCAAGTGTTCCAAATACAGCAAAACCAGCTAAAAATGAAAAACCGCAATTTAAGAGAGATACAGTAACAGCGTTTATTGTTAAATCACTTTTTTTGGGAAGATAGCTTGCATAAGCAATTAAAATTCCAAATCCTAAAGATAGGCTAAAGAAAATTTGAGAGAATGCACTTAACCACACGTTATAATTAAAGAGTGCTGAAAAGTCTGGAGTTAAATACCATTCAATCCCAGTTAAAGCTCCTGGTAGAGTTAGTGCGTTTAAAACCAACAAAATTATTAAAAACAGTAGAAAAGGAATCATTATTTTATTTGCTTTCTCCAATCCATTTTTAATTCCTGCACTTAAAATTAAAGCTACAATTCCCCAAACAGCTAAGGTAGATACTAAAATTCCATAAGAAACTCCACCAATGTCCTCTACACCAGATGATATTTGAAGTATATTATGGAAGAAATAAGCATTAGGGTCTGATGGATACCCATAGATAACTAAAATTATCAAATAGTAAAGACACCAGGCAATAATAACAACATAATAACTTGTTATAATAAACCCTGAAATAACTGCAAACCACCCTGTCCATTCTGAACCTTTATGCAATTTTTCCAAAGCTAAGGGTGCAGATTTTTTTGTATAATGTCCAATGGCAAATTCAAGAATCATTAATGGGATACCAACACAGAGCAAAGCAACAATATATGGAATTAAAAAAGCTCCCCCACCATTCGTATAAACCATATATCCAAATCTCCAAATGTTTCCTAATCCTATAGCCGAACCAACACTCGCCAATATAAATCCCAAGTTAGAGCTCCAGCTTTCTCTTTCCATATAACTCACACTACTTTTACTTTATACTTTAATTTCATACTATTTTTTATATTTGTTCTGAGTAATTATTTAAGTATTATCTGAAGTATAATGTATCCTTATGAAGACTTGGAGGGAGAATATGAAAAAAATATTGACATTGCTATTAATAACATTTCTTTTAAATTCTGCTTTTGCTGTGATTATAAAAGCTCCAGCAGTATCTTTAACGGATAGAGGATACGTGGGGGTTCCAATAAATATTCAAATTAATGTTACGAAGGGAGATGGACATGTATTTATGGACACTATGCCTCTAACTGAATTAGATATGCAAGGTTCTGCAAGAATCGCTGCAAAAGTTGCTGGGGAAGTTACTGGAAAAGATATGAGTAAATATAATGTATATATCACAGTAAGAAGTGATGTTCCAGTTGTTGGGGGGCCATCAGCAGGGGGAACGATGACTATTGGAATCATCTGTGAGTTGATGAACTGGAGTTTAAATAAACATGTTATGATGACTGGAACGATAAATCCGGATGGTAGTATAGGACCTGTTGGAGGGATATTGGAAAAGATAGAAGCTGCTAAGAAAGCAAACTGCACAATTATGCTAATCCCAAAAGGGCAGAGGTATGTTGAAGTAGAGGGCAACAAAGTTGATGCAGTAGAATTTGGTAAAAAATTGGGAATTAAGGTTATAGAAGTTGGAAGTATATATGAAGCGATTCCTTACTTCACAAATAAAAAGATAATAATGAAGGAATATCCAGAAAATCCACTTATCGAAGAGAAATATAAAGACATAATGAAGGAGTTAAGTGAAAACGTTTTAAAAACAGCTAATGAAAAATATGAAAACCTCTCTAAAGAGTTAAGTAACAGTTATGTTGGATATGAATATCAAAAAGCCCTGTTAAATGAACTAACTACCTCAAAGAGCTTATTAGAGAAGGCTAATGATGAATATCTAAAAAACAAATACTACTCTGCAACATGCTCTGCGTTTAACGCATTAATTAAACTTGAAACTATTGAACACACCCTAAAATACTTAACTGGAGAGGAAGATGTTAAAACTTTCTTAACAGAGGTTCAAAATAAAATTAGCCATGATAAAGAAATTGTTTATTCAAAAAATGTAACTACTAACAACTTTGAAGAGATATTGGCAGGAAGGATAAGAATTGCTGAAGCGGAAAAACTCTTAGATAATGCGTGGAAATCTTACTATTTAGGAAATTATGATGAAGCGATAAAGTATGGTAGCTTTGCGAAGTTGAGGGGAGATAGTGCAATATGGTGGGTTTCTTTAAAAGAAAATGATAACAATGGCAAGATAATAAATGAAGCTAAATTAAAATCATTAGCTCAGCAGTATTTAGACAACGCTGAAACAATCTTAACTTATGTAGAAACATTATTCCCCAATCTACCTACTGATGACCTTGAAAATGATTTAGAATCAGCAAAAGAGGCATATAAGGATGGGGACTATTTACTAACCATAGCTGAGAGTATAGATACCTGTGTAAAGGCAGAGATTCCATTGGTTATATTTGGAGATATTGAATACTCCAAAAAATATGCAAGGAACAAAATAAACTTGGCTGAAAACTTAGGAATAACTCCAATCTCAGCCCTTGGTTATTATGAATATGCAAATAGTTTAAATGATACCATTTCAAAAATTATGTATTATAAATATAGCTCATACTACGCCCAAATGGATATAGATGTAATAAAAGAGTTGAATAAAAGTATCAGTGAAAATATCAGCAGTGAAATTAATATAGTCACTAACGAGAATGTTAATATTGAAGAAACTACAACTAAGGAAAATAATGTTGGAATAATGATTTCTGCAATAATTGGTGGATTAATAGGGTTTGCAGGAGGATACTTAGCAAGAAGAGTTTCTGCTTAATTAACTTTTTATATTTATTTTTTAGTTTATTTTTATTATTTTTTATGGTGAGAAAAGTGGCAGAACAAAATTTACAAAAAAATAATGAGAATGATAGGGAATTATCTAAAAATGTTTATTTATTGGGATTTACAAGCTTTTTGAATGACATGAGCAGTGAGATGATAATGCCAATTTTACCAATGCTTATTACAAGCGTTGGGGGAGGAAGTTTATCAATAGGTTTAGTTGGAGGTTTAAGAGAGTTTATCTCAAACATTTTAATGGTTTTAATTGGTTATTGTTCAGATAAAGTTAGGAAAAGGAAGATTTTTGTTGTTTTAGGTTATTTAACATCTTCAATGTTTAAACTACTCTTAGGTTTATCAAAAAGCTGGTTAGGAGCTGTTATATTTTCTTCCCTTGAAAGAATGGGCAAAGGGATAAGAACAGCCCCAAGAGATGCGATAATATCTGAAAGTATGCCTAAAACTTTGGGTAAAGGATTTGGAATACAGAGAGCTTTTGATACCGCTGGGGCTATACTTGGCTCTACCTTATCATTATTGTTTATTCTATATCTTCAATATAGTTTCAATCAAATAATTTTAATAGCTGCGGTTATTGGATTTTTAACCCTAATTCCTCTATATTTTGTTAAAGAGAAACCTTCACCCTCTAATAATAAAATAACATTTAGAGTAGGGATTAAAAATTTACCAAAAGAGTTAAAGCTTTTTATTTTAATCTCAGCTATATTTACCCTAAGTAACTTTAGCTATATGTTTTATATTTTGAGAGCTCAGGAATTTTTAATGATAGTAGATGAAAAAATGGCTATTATAATCCCTATTGCTCTATATATTTTATACAACATCTTTTACGCCACATTTTCAATTCCATTTGGAATTTTATCTGATAAAATTGGGAGGAAGAGTGTTTTAACTATTGGATATATAGTTTATGGTATTGTCTCTTTAGGATTTGCCTACTTTATATCTCAAAAAAGCTTAATATTGTTATTTGCTTTATATGGAATTGCCTATGCATTATTTGCTGGAAATCAGAAAGCTTATGTCTCAGATTTATCGTCAGAGGATATTAGAGCAACAGCCTTAGGGCTGTTTTATACAGTTGTGGGATTAACAAGCTTACCTGCAAGTTTAATAGCTGGATATTTGTGGAAGATAAGCCCAGAAATGACATTTTTATATGGAAGTGTCTTAGCTATAATTTCAGGTTTGTTACTTCTTTTTATATAAAATCTCTCCAGTTTTTTTATTTCTAATCTCTAAGATTCTATGTAGAGGTATATAAGTGTCAAAATATATTAAATAATTCCCTTTAAGCTCAACATCATCTAAAGATATAGCTTTTTTATTTTCTTCAGCCCCTCTATGTAATATAACAACTTCAAAATCTTCTCTCTTATAATCAGGATGCCAAAAGATTTTGTTTAATATTTCTTTAAGCATAAATATCCCCAATTTATATAGAATCTCTATCTAATAAGCCAAGTTCCTCACCATTTTCATCAACTCTAATCCTTCCAAACCTTATTTCTCTAATATTTTTAATATCCTCTTCACTTATTGGAGTTAAAATTTCTAATGTTTCATTCTCAAAATCAATAGTTTTTAAAATACCTAATCCAATGCAAAAGCTATCTTCATCAATCAATCCAACTATTAAATTGTTAAACCGCTCTGGCTCAATGTAATATAGGATGTTTTTATCTATTTGCCTTGGCATATTTACCAAATCTCTTTTTACTATTGTATATCTTCCATCGCATTTGCTACCATAAAGTATCTTCCACTTAAAAAGTGATTCTAATAAGTATTTCTCATCCTCTAAAATCTTCTCTCCTTGAAATACCTTGGTTCCACCAATAACTACATCATTAAAACCAATATTATAAATTTTTGAGTTTTTAAAGTATTCTTTCCATTTCTCTGCTCTAATTTCTTTTCTTTCCTCTCTGCTGAATGATTTTGCATTTTCATAAACTTTTAAGTAAAAAACCCTGATTTTATTTTCAAAGGGCTTTAAAATACTCTTAAGTTCATTTCTTTTCTCCAATGCTATTATAATATCTGGCTTAATCATTTCTATTTTCATCCTCTTTAAATCAGCTCCAGAACCAGATATCAGCCCAGTGGTATCAACTATAATAATATCAGCCTTATCTTCAGCATAATCACACAATAATTTAGTTCCAGTAATCATCTCTCCAAAAAATTGTATTGGGGCTGTTGAACCAACGAAATAACTTTTGTATGGTTTAATTTCATATAAATTGTTAAAATTTGTTTCTGGGAAAGCTAAGCTTATAGTTGCTGGAGGTAAAATGCTCTTCTGCCCTACATCACTATCGACTATAGCAACTTTAAATCCTAAGTTTAAAAGCTCATTTGCCAAAAAAGTAGCTAATGTTGTTTTACCACTATCAACTCCTCCAAGTAATATAATTTTAAGAGGTTTTTGACTATCTTTAATACAACTCAGAGCTTCAAATCTATCCTCTGGAATCTCTGTAGTGTAATAAGCTTTACTTATCATGTTATCCACCAAATTAAAGTATAAATAATTAAAAACACAACGACTGTATAATCAACTGCCTTAAAAGCGTTTAAAGATTTTTCAACATCTATTTTCCCACTACCAAGTTTATAATATCCTATCTTCTCCAAAGTTATATTTAATGCATTTGCCAATGTAGCCATTGTATAACCAGAGTTTGGTGATGGAACCTTATTAGCTTCTTTTAAAAACCCATATATTGCCTTTTTAACATCTCCTTTATAAAATGGGGCAGTAATTATTAGCAAAATCCCTGCTATTCTTGAAGGAATAAAATTGGCAATATCATCCAACCTTGCTGCTAACTTCCCATACCATAGATATTTCTCATTTTTATAACCAATCATTGCATCTAATGTATTTATCGCCCTATAAACAAAGGCTCCAGGCAAACCAAAAAATATAGCATAGAATAAAGCTCCAATTATACTGTCTGTTATGTTCTCGGATAAGCTCTCTACTGCAGCCGATAATACATGCTCTTTATCCAACTTTGAGGCATCTCTGCTAACTATATGCTGAACAGCTTTCCTTGCTCCCTCTAAATCACCATTTTTTATATATTCAATCGGCTTTTTGCAGAATTCGAATAATGATTTGTAGCCAATAGTTGTTGATAACAAAAAACCATAGATAATATAGTTTAAAGGAAATGGTAACAGCATTATGCATTTATCAACAAAAAAAGCTATAACTCCCACAACTAATAGAGTAATAAATGTTGTTAGTGAGCCAAACAAAAAATCTCTATATTTATTTTTGCAATTTGTAGATTTAAATATGTTCTCTAAAAAAGCTATCAACTTCCCTATCCAAACCGTTGGATGAATACTCTCTGGCAACTCCCCAATGATTCTATCAAAAATAATAGCCAAAAATAAGATTATTGGATTCAGCATTATCTCCCTTTTAACAATTCCTCAATATCTCCAAAAATTACTTCACTCTTACAAAAGCTTGGTAGATAAACAGCAGCTTTTCCAGAGTTTGTTGCAACTCTTTTATAACCTAAATCCTCAATTGGAGAAACAACCATACAGGTGTCTTTAACTACCTTTCCACCAGCTTTTTCAATAATCTTTGTATATCCCATTCTATCTGCTATTGCTTTAATATGAAGAGAGCAGCAAACCCATAAATCAGCATTCAATTTTTTATTTTTTAAAAGTTCAGCAATTTTTTTAATTTCCATTAAACTGCAGTGAGGGCAACCAATACAAATTAAATCTGGCTCTTCATTTGTTGTATTTAATTTTTCATAAGCTTCCTTTATCTCCTCAACTCCAATAGATATCTTTTCAATTTTATCATTAACAACTTCTTTAACTCTGCATTCAGCTGTCAAGTTTTTTGCGTGATATAAGGCGATACCACCACTTGCAGCCATTGCAGCTCCCAAGGATTTTAAATTATCGTTATTTGGATTTAATTTATATAGATTTTCAAAATATGGAATGCCATTCTTAACAATCTTCCCAACTAAGTAACCTAAAGCTCCATAAAAACTCTCTCCATATTTAAAGTTAGAGATTAATTGTCCATCTAACTCAATGATATGTGTTGTCTTTCTATTTTCATCTAAGTGATATCCATAATATGGTGTTTTTCCAATAATTGCAGCTGCTAATGCTGATGGCCCACCTTCTCTATTTGTCTTAGCTCCTAAGACAGAGTTTGCAAAGCTCACAGCTGAGCTTTCGGCCCAACTTATATGCTCTCCGAATCTTGGAAGGTTTCCAGTTAAATAGGGCGTGCAAGTGCAACTTATCTCAACTTCCATCTTTTTAAATGCTTCAATAATTCTCAACTGCTTTTTGGCAAACTTCTCATCAATGCCAAGCTCTCTCCATATATCTAAATCCATTCCAGCTGGGTTTAAAGTGGCATAGACCTTAACTTTAACATCTTCTTTAGCAAAATCTTCCAAAAACTCTAAACCAATATCTTTAATAGTTTTGTATGAAACTCCAGAAATTTGAGCTGAGCTTATAGGGATTAGCTTATCAGCTCCATAAATATCTCCCAAAGAAACTAATAAATTCATACATCTTCTTAAAACCTCTCCATATTCTCCATCTAATATTTTCTCTTCTTCTTTAGTTAGATACATTTTTATCCCTCAAATTTTTACTAAAAATCTGATTAAAAATAGATTACAGTAGGGCTGAATGTAGTGAAGCCCCGCTCTGGGTATCCCAATAGGGCGAAGCCCTATGGGTTAGATACATTTTTATCCCTACTTTTAATATTTTTCATATAGAATACTTTTCCATCATATTCTAATTTTATTAGTTTTCCCTCATTTACCATTTTATTTATAATATCAAAGCTAATATTTGATTTATTTAACAATTCTTTAATAACTTCCTCTCTCATTGGATGAACGGAAGTTATAGCCAATATATCCTCTTCAACATTTTCAGAGAATATAAATTCATTTCCTTCAAATTTCCCTAAGAGTTTAATTTTATTTTTACCAATAATTTCATTAAATATGGCTAATATTTTAGTTATAACTTCTATTTTAGGAGGTTTTATATATTTTTCAGATGGTGGCCTTATTGGAGTATTTAAATAGCATTTATTTGGATTTAATTCTTTTAAAAATTCTGCTGTTTTGATTATAGATTCCTCTGTATATTTTATACTTCCTAAAATCATCGTTTCAGTTATCAACTCTCCTTTATAGTTATCTCTAAAAGCTATCATTCCTTCTAAGATTTTATCTAACACCAAATCTTTATGAGGTCTATTTATTTCTCTCCAAATTTTTTCATCAACAGAATCAACCTTAAAAGATACTAAATCAAAGTTTAATATGTCATTTCTAACATCTTC
The DNA here is from genome assembly GCF_000091665.1 of Methanocaldococcus jannaschii DSM 2661. Lineage (NCBI taxonomy): Archaea > Methanobacteriati > Methanobacteriota > Methanococci > Methanococcales > Methanocaldococcaceae > Methanocaldococcus > Methanocaldococcus jannaschii. The sequence goes on along the minus strand of NC_000909.1, from coordinate 1,257,654 downwards.
CCTCCAAATTAATGAAGAGTTTGTAATTATTGCTATTGGAATGTCAAAATCTCTAAGCATTTCAACTTCTTTTGATAAATTTATATCTAATGTTGGCTCTCCATCTGCAACAAAAGTGAGGTAGTCAATTTTCTCATTATTTAGCTTACCTATCCTCTCCTCTACTGACTTAAAAATATCTTCTGGACTATAAAACTCTCTCCTCTCTATAGTTTTGTTTATGGTTCTTCCAACTTGGCAATATACACAATCATAACTACAAAACTTACATGGAATGCTATTTATCCCTAGACTCTTCCCTAACCTCCTTGATGGAACTGGTCCAAATGCTATAGTCATAGAACCACCAAAAATAAATAAAATATAAAATTATTCCTCTATTTTCTCCTTCTCAGCCACTTTCTCATTAACGATTTCCAAATATTCTTTTAATATTTCCTTACTCTTCACAGCATCCCTAATATTTTTATTTTCTATGCTAATAACTCCATCATAGCCAATTTCTTTTAGCTTTTCAAGGACTTCAATAAAGTTAATATTTCCTTCTCCTATTTTCAAATGCTCATCATCATAGCCGTTATTGTCGTGGGCATGAACATGTATAATTCCAATTCCAATATTTTGTAGTTTTTCAACAAATTCAGCTGGATTTCCAGCAGTGTTTGCGTGTCCTATATCAAAAGTTATCCCTAAATTCTTTGAGTCAATGTCTTTAACAATCTCCAATAATGATTCTGGAGTTATCCCTAAAACTCCTCTAAAGTTTGGCATGTTCTCCAAACCAATCTTTATTCCATAATCTTCAGCTATCTCTACAATCTCAGAAAGTGTTGAGAAATTGTTATCCAGTATCTCACTTACATAGTTACTCCAGAGCTCTGGAATATAGCCAGGATGAACTACAACAACCTCAGAATCAAGCTCAAAAGCACCTTCTATAGCGTCTCTAATACACTCAACTGTTAATTTCCTAACTCTCTCATTCATTGATGCAGGGTTTAAATCTGAAAAAGGTGCATGCACTACAATTTCAACTTCGTATCTATCTCTCAATTCCATGAGATACTTTATATTCTTTGGAGATAGGTAATGAGTTCCCTCACAGACAATCTCCCATGCATCAAAGTTGTGTTCAGCTATCTTCTCCATTGATGAAGTTAAGCTCTCTGGTAAAAAAACTAATGATGAAACACCAAATTTCATATCTAACACCCATTTTGATTTTTTGTCTAATTTAGTTTTACGCTTCAAATTAATATTTATGTTTTTAATAGCTTTTAGCTTTTTGGTTGCTAACGTAATGTTTATATACTGTTAAACCTAATCTGTCATTAATGATAATGATAAATTATTTGGTGAATAGAATGGATTTTCAGATGGCATCATTCATAACTTCTGGGCTTTTAGTTATTATTGGATTATATGGTGTGTTTTTTGTTGATAATGTTCTGAAAAAAATCATAGCTTTAGAGATTTTAGGTAGTGGAGTTAATTTAGCTTTAATTGCAATTGGTTACAATGGTGGAACAATCCCAATAAAACTTCCGGGTGTTTCTGTAGAAGTTTTTGCTAAAGAATCTGCTTATCCATTAACTCATGCATTAGTTTTGACAAATATAGTTATAGAGGCATCAATGCTTGCTGTGATGCTTGGAGTCTCTATAATTTTGTATAAAAAATATAAAACACTCAGAAGCTCTGTAATACTAAAAGAGGATTAATTCTATTTAACTTTCTCTAAAAGATTGGAGGGAGAATATGAATTATCTGCCGATGATGATAGTGTTTCCATTAATCATGGCAATAATAATGAATTTATTGCATGGAAAAGAGAAAGCAGTAAAATATATAACATTTATTACAGCTGCTATTTTGATTATTTTGCCATTTATCAGCCAGTATGGTTATTATTACTTTGGTGGGCATGGAGTTGTTAATGGATGGGTATCTGGTATTGCCTATCTATATAACCCAGCAAAGCAGGCAATTATTGTAACTCTGTCTTTAATTGCCTCTCTTGTTTTAATTACAGGAATGGGAGAGAAATTAAAGAATAATATGTTTGTTACCCTCTCATTAATGGGATTTGCAAGTATTGCAGCTATAGTTTTGGCTGATGATATATTCAACTTGTATGTGTTCTTTGAGATAGTTTCAATTGTCCAAGCTGGATTAGTATTTTTATCTGGAACTGAAGAGGCATATAAAGCAGGATTAAGATATATGATAATGGGGAATGTTGCGGCAGCCTTAATGCTATTAGGAATAGCGTTCTTATTAGCTTCAACTGGAACTCTAAACATCACAGACATGAAACACTATCTGTTAGTTGATAATCCAATGATTTATGGTGGCTTGTTGTTGCTAATTGTTGGTTTAGCTTATGGGGCTGGATTGCCGCCATTCCACAACGTTAAAGCTGATTTATACGCAAGGTCTAAGGGATTTATCTCTGCAATGCTCCAAACATACTCAAAATTTGTGTTAGTTGGCTTGATGATAATTATTCTAAAATTATTTAATGGATTAGATTATTTTGCAAGTGCTCATGCTGTTTTAATTGCATTGGGAGTTTTGGCAATGGTATTTGGGGTTGTAATGGCGTTATTGCAAAGTGATTATAAAAAGCTTTTGGCATATCACGCTATAAGTCAAGGTGGCTATGTGGCTACTGGCTTAGCTTTAGGAACACCATTAGGAATTGTTGCTGGTATCTTCCACGCTATAAATCACGTTATTTATAAATCTGCCTTGTTTTTGGGGGCGTATATTGTAAGCTGTAAGAGAGGAAGTAATTTGCATAAGTTGGGAGGTTTATTGCCTCTAATGCCCTCTGTGGCATTTATGGTTTTATGTGCAAAGCTTGCGATTAGTGGAATTCCACCATTTAACGGATTTCAGAGTAAGTGGATGCTTGCCCAAGCAGCTATGCAAGTGAATATGCCAGAAATAGCTATAATAATGATTATTGTTAGTATAGGGACGTTTGTCTCAATGATGAAGGCATTCTATTTAATTTACTTAAAACCAGTTGATGAAGAAACTCTGAAAGAGTATCAAAACAAGGAAGTTCCTAAACTTGCTGTCTTTAGCTTGTTTGTATTAACTGCTCTATGCATAATAATTGGTCTCTATCCAGACATTGTAACAAACTATCTCTGGGACTATGCAAAGGAGTTAGGGGTTAATTATTATTTAAAATAGACAAAATAACTTAATTTTTGGTGGATTTTATGGATTATAATGACTTTCAAAAAAAGTTGGATAAAGAAGAGCATGGGGATGGAATCACAGTTGGAGCAGTTTATACTGGAGAATTTACTCTCTATTTATTGTTTATATTTGGAGCTTTGATTATTGGGAGAGTTTATGGAAAAACTTTGATGACTTTGTTTGGTTTAGCTGCATTAGCTTTCTCTCTGTCAGTGTCTCCTTTAATCTTTAAGTTTAAGGAAGAGAACTCAAATGCCATAAACTACCAGTTGTTTTGGCTCTCCATATTCTTGGGGGCAATTGCATTCTGCATCTATATGACAACAAGGTGGTAAAATGAACTCTAAAAGAGATTTAGCTGTTGCCATATCCTTCTTTGTATTTGGGGCATCTGTATTATATAGTTTAGCACACATGCAGATTAGTCCAGGAGTTAATGAAGTTTATCTCACTCACTATATAATCCCAAACTATGTGTGTGCTGTAATATTTGACTGGAGGGCTTATGATACCTTGGGAGAGTGTTTGGTCTTAGTTGTTGCCGTTATGGTCTCTTGGATTGTGTTTGGGAAATCATTATATGATAACACCTATCTAAAAGAGTTATTTCACGCTCCAGAGTCAGATGATTACATAACACTTCAAGGTTGGGGAGAATATACACCAATAATTAAGTTTTTGGCATTTCCTATGAGTGTTTTAATGGTTGCATTGGGAATTATAACTGTGTTAGGAGGGCATATAACACCAGGAGGAGGGTTTCAAGGAGGAGCTCTAATTGCTGCTGCATTTATACTATCAGTTATAGCCTTTGGTTCTAACAGCCCATTATGGTTTGACCATAAATTTTTGGAGAAGTTGGAGGCATTGGGAGCTTTAGGTTATCTATTACTTGGTGTTGCTGGAATGTTTATTGGAGGATATTATTTATTCAACTTCACAGAAATTAATGGCTTTACTATCTTTCCAGCTCCAAAAGAAATCATAACAGCTGGAATCATTCCATATCTAAACATTGCAGTTGGATTAAAGGTTTTAGCAGGGTTATCTACTGCTGCATTCTTACTGTCTTGTGAAAAGGTTATTATTGAAAAAATTAGCAAATCTGAGGAGAAATTGGAATAAATTGGAATAATGGTGATTTAAATGCTTGATGCAATATTATCAAACTATTTATATTATCCTTCAATTCTTGCATTTTTGTTTGGAGTGTTGATGGGAGCTAAGTATAGGCATAAAATAGGAAATATTTTTGGATACTTAATTTTAACTGTAGTTATAGCTTATTTCTTAAAGGCATTTCCATACTATGACTTACTTCCTTTATCTTGCTCTTATCTATCTGCAGTAATTGGAATAATTATTGGAAACAGGTTATTTGGAGGGAAAATGATTTAATTTGGTGAAATAATGGATGAAAAAATGTTGAATAATATTTTAGATGAATTTCTACAAAAATGCAAACAAAAATTTGGAGATGATTTAATTTCAATTATTTTATTTGGTTCTTATGCAAGAGGCACTGCTGTGGAGTATTCAGATGTTGATTTATTAGTTATTGCTAAAAATTTACCAAAAAGAAGGATTGACAGACATAAAGTTTTAAGGGACATAGTATTAGAGTTTATTTATAGATATGGGATTAACATTTCTCCAATATTGGTAGAGCCAAGGGATTTATCACTGAAGAGTATAAATCCGTTGATTTGTGGTATTTTAACTGGATATAAAATAATATATGATAGAGATAACTTCTGGAAAAATTACCTTGAGAGAATAAAACCGATTATTAAAAGAATAAAGCCAATATTTATCGATGAGGAGAAAGAATGGAAGATAGCGGATTTAATATAAAGTATGCTAAGCTATTCATAAAAAGGGCGGAAGAGGATTTAGAAGTGGCAAAAGTTCTACTAAAAACAAATCACTATCCAGATTCAGTCTATCACTCCCAACAATGTGTTGAAAAAGCTGTAAAAGCAGTTTTAATTTTAAATGGAATTATTTTCAGAAGACATGTAGTTTCAGGAGTGTTTAGGAATGTCATCTACGAGATGAAAATTGAGGATTCATGGAAAGAGAAATTACTAAATCTAATACCAAAAATAGAAAGCTTAGAAGAACATTGGGTTATGCCAAGGTATCCAGAACCGTATTTTGGAGAACTTTGGAATCCATTGGAAGAATATACTAAAGAAGATGCTGAAGAATGTTTAAAAGATGCTGAAAATGTGTTGGAAGTAATTAAAGACTTTTTAAAAGAGAAATATGGCTTAAAACAAATTTGAGGGGAGGAAGGATGATTATAACTATATTAGATGAATGTAGGGTAGAGGAGAAATGCCAATCCTGTCCTTTCTCACAAACATCCAAGTGTATGGAAGCTTGTCCAACAGATGCAATATTTTTATTAAATAATAAAAGTTTTAGCTGTTTAACATGCGGAGAGTGTGCAAGAAACTGCCCAAACAAGGCAATTAAGAGGAATGAGTTTGGAGGCTATTATGTAGATAGAAGGAGATGTAACGGTTGCGGTATATGTGCCAACGTCTGCCCAATTGGAATTATAAAGATTGTAGAGAAAGATGGAAAAAAATTCCCAATGGGAATTTGCTCAATGTGTGGCGTCTGTGTTGAGGTTTGCCCTTACAATGCAAGAGTTAGCTCTTATGAATTGTTAAACACAAAGAGAGAAGGCTTAGCAGAGAGATACTTAAAAGTTTTAGAGAATCTTATGAAAGTTAAATTATTTAGAGCTGAAGAAAAACCAGGAAAAGTTGTTGAAAAAGTAGAAAGGAAATCTATTAAAATTGATAGAGATAAATGCGTTGGATGCTTAAGATGCTCTTATTTATGTCCAAGAGATACTATAGTCCCAGATTCTATAGATGCATGCACATCCTGCAATTTGTGTGGAGAGAACTGCCCAAAAGATGCCATTAAAGATGGAGAAGTAGATTATAATAAATGCATTCTCTGTTTAAAATGTGTTGAAATCTGCCCTAACGATGCTTTAAAAGTTGAAAACTTTAAAGTTATTAAAGTTAAGGAAGATAAAACATCCCAACCAACAAGTTATTGTATAAATTGTGGGTTGTGTGCTGAACACTGCCCAAGTGGAGCTTTAAGGTTTGAGAATGGACATCTATATTACAGCCCAGATGTTTGTTGGAAATGTATGGAATGCGTTAAAATCTGCCCTAACGATGTTAGAAGAATTAAACAGGACTTTCGCAGATTATACATCCATAAAGGAAATTTGATGCCAAAGGCATCTATGGGCAATAATAAACTTTACTCCTGCGAAAGTCCTGTAGATGATAGAGTTGTTGGAGGCTGCTCTCTATGTGAAATTTGTATAAATAACTGTCCAGAAGAAGCAATATCAATAACAACAGTTAAATTGGAGAAAATTAAAGATGAAAACTGCATACTCTGTGGAACATGCTCAAATGTATGTCCAAGAGACGCTATAATAATAGACAGAAGTAATGGAGAGGTTTTATTTACTGATAATTGCATAGCTTGTGAAACATGTGCTATTCACTGCCCAAGAGATGTGATTCCAAACACAACTGGCTATAAAAAGGTTGTTGATAGAGAAAACTCATTTATTAGAACTGATATGGACTTCTGTATAAAGTGTGGTCTCTGCAACAAGGTCTGCCCAAATAATTGCATTGATTATGGAGTTATTGATAAAGAGAGATGTGAGTTCTGTGGAGCTTGCTACAATATTTGCCCAACTAAAGCGATATATCTACATAGAAAATGGAAAGTGAAAGAATAAAATTTTGGTGATTGAGTTGGCTGAACTAAAGAACTTTGCCAAGATATTTTTAACCGGGATATATGAAAATTTGGAGAGAATTATCTTTGGGTCTGGAAGATACACAAGCTTAGAGATGAGAAACGCTATACTAACTGGAACTGTTAAGATTCCAAAAACCGTTATTGAAGAACTCTGCATTGGTTGTGAGGGATGTGCCAACGTCTGCCCAACTAAGGCAATTGAGATGATTCCAATTGAGCCCGTTAAAATAACAGATAACTATGTTAAAGATAAAATACCAAAAATTAATCCAGAAAAATGTGTATATTGCCTATATTGCCATGACTTCTGCCCAGTTTTTTCTGTGTTTAATGAAATATCTCCAATACATCCAAGAGATGTTGGTGAAGAATATATAGAGATTGATATATCAAAATTGTTACAGAAAAAAATTGAGATTTCTGAGGAGCAAATTAATAAGATTAGCTCATTGTTATCAATTAATTTGAGGAGAATTATTAAGGATTAAATTTACTATATATTCTCATTTTATAATGGGAATTTTGGTGATTTTTATGAAATTCTTCAATAGAGAGAAAGAAATTCATAAAATCTTATCTATTATAGAAGGAGAACCAAATTTGATTTATTTCATCTATGGCTCCATAAATAGTGGAAAAACTGCCTTAATAAATGAGATTATTAACAATAGATTAGATAAAAATAAATACATTGTGTTTTATTTTGATTTGAGGGAGATTTTTATCTCTAAATACGATGATTTCATTGAAGTTTTGTTTGAGGAATATGAAGGAGATAAAAGCCCTATAGAAGTAATTAAGGCAATTATCAATGACTTACCTTCATTGTATGGCATTCCCATACCAAAAAATACTCTAAACGAGATTTTTAAAAAGAAAACAACTAAAAATGTTTTTAGATATATAACCAATGTTTTAATGGACATTAAAAGAGAAGGAAAGCAACCAATAATTATTATTGATGAACTTCAAAAGATTGGAGACATGAAAATTAATGGATTCTTAATCTATGAGCTATTTAATTACTTTGTATCTCTAACCAAGCATAAACACCTATGCCACGTTTTCTGCCTAAGTTCAGATAGCTTATTCATAGAGAGAGTTTATAATGAAGCAATGTTGGAGGATAGAGTTGATTATATTTTGGTGGATGACCATAGAGGGGGCTACGCCCCCTCTATTGGTATACTCCCCCAGATAGAAAGTGGGGTTGCCTTTGGCAACCCCGCTCTGGAGTATAGCAATAGAGGCTTTGCCTCTATGCGAGGTGAATATATCTTAGTGGATGATTTTGATAAGGAAACTGCCTTAAAATTTATGGATTTTTTGGCTAAAGAGAATAACATGAGCTTAACTAATGAAGATAAAGAGTTAATCTATAATTATGTAGGGGGAAAACCAGTTTTAATAATAAAAGTTATTGATAAGTTGAGATATGAAAATTTAAACGATATTTTAGATTTTATGCTTAAGGATGCTACTCAAAAGTTAAAATATTTCTTAGAGGATGTTAAAGAAGAAGATGAGGAACTTTATAAAAAAGTTGTTGATGCATTAAAATTATTTAAAGAAGATTATGAAATAGAGGATATAAAAATACCTAAAAAAATTAGAGAGTTTTTAATTAAAAGAAATATCTTATTCTTAAATCCAATAGAAGGGATTTTAAAGCCTCAGAGTTTTTTAGTTTGGAATGCTATAAAGAAGGTGTTATAAAATAATAGAAAATAACTATTCATTATTTACTAGTCGGCTTCCTTTATAGCATCATATAAGGAATCATATAGATAAATAATCTCCTCGAAACTTTTAGAAAAAGTTTCATTAAAACTCGTCCATTTAACCAATTATCAAAGTTTTATAATTAAATAAGGCACTTATAGAAGCCCTTTGGGCTTCTAAATATTCCTTAATTAGATAATTTAGCTTTGATAATTGGTTATAAGTTAGGGCTTTCAGCCCTAATTAATGTCCATTATTACAGGTCAGCTTCCTTTATAGCTTCATACAACGCATCGCATAGATAAATAATCTCTTTCTCAGTTATTGACAATGGTGGGACTAAGATAATAACATTACCAATTGGTCTCATGTAGATACCTTTTTCTAACAGCTTTTCAGCAACTCTGTAGCCAGCTTTATAACCGTAAGGGTAGGGTTCTTTAGTCTCTTTATCTTTTACAAGCTCTATTCCGACCATAAAACCCCTTCCTCTAACATCTCCAACATGCTCAAGTTCCTTTAATTTCCTTAATTCTTTATGGAAGAGCTTTATTTTTGGTTGGATATTCTCTATCACATTCTCCTTCTCAAAAATCTCTAATGTTGCTAATGCAGCAGAGCATAGAAGTTGGTTTCCAGTGTATGTATGACCATGATAGAGTTGCTTACTCTCTCCAAACTCTCCTAAGAATTGGTTATAGATTTCATCAGTTGTTAGAGTTGCCGCTAATGGCAAATAGCCTCCAGTTAATCCCTTTCCAAGACAAAGGATATCTGGCTTCTCCAACTTTTTTAGCTCTTCATTATCACAGAAAAACATCTTCCCAGTTCTTCCAAATCCAGTAGCTACCTCATCGAGGATAAAGATTACATCATTCTCCTTACATGCCTTTGCAACTCCTTCAATATATCCATCTGGATATGGAATCATTCCAGCAGAACCCATAATTCCTCCTTCAAGGATAACACAAAATACTTCCTCAGCATGTTTTTCAATTAAACTAATCATCTCATTTAAACATTCCATTTCACAACCTTTTTCATTTCTCTCATCAGTATCTTTAAAGTTGTGGTATTTGCATCTGTAGCAGTAAGGAGGATTTGCATGATAGCCTTTAAACAATAAAGGCTTAAAAACCCCATGGAATAATTCACTCCCCCCAACACTCATTGCTCCAACAGTGTCCCCATGATAGCCTTCTTTAACTGAAATAAATTTAGTTCTTCCCTTATCTCCTCTTAAAACATAATATTGATAAGCCATTTTAATTGCTATTTCAACTGCCTCTGCTCCATCTTCAGAGTAAAATACCTTTGTTAAATGCTTTGGAGTTATATCCACCAATTTTTTTGCCAATAAAATTGATGGGACGTTTCCACAGCCTAAAAGTGTTGAATGGCAGATTTTATCAGCTTGATTTTTTATTGCTTCAATTATCTCCTTTCTACTATGTCCAAATAGATTACACCATATAGATGAAACAGCATCCAAATACTTATTTCCATAAATGTCAATTAAATAATTGCCCTCTCCTCTCTCAATAATCAAGTTTTTTGATTCTCTATATTCTTTCATCTGTGTGTATGGATGCCAAATATATTCTTTATCCCATTTTTCAAGTAAATTTTTATCAATGTTCATTTTATTCACCTCAAAATCTTTTCAAAATCAATCTCAAAATCTTCCCTACTTTTAACAATCCCAATTATTTCAATGTTCCCAACTTTTTCTATTGTTTCAAAGGTTTTTTCATAATATAAAACTTCACTTAAATCAGTTATACAGTTAATAATAACTCCTCTAACGTTAATTCCTTTATTCCTTAAATGTTCAACAGTTAATAGTGTGTGGTTTATAGTCCCTAAATTAGGTCTTGAAACAACAACTGCATCTAATCCTAAAAACTTAATCAAATCACTCATTAAAAAATCTTCTTTTATTGGAACGCAAACTCCTCCAGCTCCTTCAACAATCAAAAAATCATATTTTTCTTTTAAAGTTTCATAAGCATTTTTTATTTTCTCTTTTATCTCATCCAAAGTTAAAGGGGAGTTTTCAACGTCAAACGCAATATTTGGAGATAGGGGAAGTTTTAAATTAATAGGATTCATTAAATCCAAATCATCATCTGTATTTAAAATATTTTTTAAAGTTAGAGTGTCTTCTCTCCCTCCTGTCTCAACCGGCTTTAAATATCCAACGTTAATGCCCATTTTTTTCAAATTCTCTGCTAAAATTGATGAAACGTAAGTTTTCCCTATACCAGTGTCTGTTCCAGTTATAAATATCATTTTATCACCTATCAAAATTTTTAATCTACTGTTTAAATAACTTACCACAAAATGATAATCGTAATTATTATAATTACAATTATCATTGATATAGGAAACCAAATAAATGCTTATTTTATTTAATAAAAACTAAAAAAGAGAAATATCAGTCACTACTATAAACCTCTTTAATCCTCTCACACAACAGTTCAAAATCCTCTTTTTCATGCCCAACATTTATGCTAACCCTTATCCTCTCCAATCCCTTAGGAACAGTTGGATATCTAATTCCTACACAAAAGATATTATTTTTTATTAAATGTTCTGCTATTTCCATGGTTTTTTCTTTAAAAATAAATGGATAGATTGGAGTTAAGTTATCTTCTTTAATAAATTCATATTTTTTAAAAACTTTATTTGCTATTTTTATGTTTTTTTGAAGCTTTTTAACTATATCTGTTTTTTCAATAATCTCAAAGGCCTTAATGCAACCCTCAACTACATGAGGAGGTAGAGCAGTTGAGAATATAAAACTCCTCGAAGTGTTTATTAAATACTCTACAACCTCCTCAATTCCACAGACAAAGCCTCCTAAACCACCAATTGCTTTAGATAAAGTTCCAATTTGCACTATGTTGTCAGAAGGTTTTAAATTAAAGTGCTTTAATGTTCCTCTCCCATCTCCTAAAACTCCAGTGCCGTGTGCGTCATCAATAATTAAAATGGCATTAAATTCATCAGCTATCTTCTTTAAATCCCTCAAAGGAGCTATATCCCCATCCATACTAAAAACTCCATCAGTTACAATAAAGAGGTTGTTATATTTCCCCCAATTCTCTTCAATTAAGTTGGTTAAATGCTCAACATCGCAATGATTGTAAATTAAAACATCTGCTTTACTCAACTTGCAACCATCAATGATAGAGGCATGATTAAGCTTATCACTCAAAATTAAATCTCCTTTTTTGCACAATGCAGAGATAACTCCAACATTCGTTGCATAGCCGGATGAATAAACTAAAGTCCTCTCCGTCTCTTTAAATTCAGCTATCTTCTCCTCCAATCTTTGATGGTTTATATTTCCAGAAGTTAATCTTGAGCCGGTTGAACCAGCCCCATATTTTAGCCCTTCTTTAACTGCTTCAATAACCTCTGGATGCTTTGATAGGCATAGATAATCATTTGAAGAGAAATCTAAAACTCCATCATCTTTTTTCCTTAAAAATCTATATAATCCGTTGTTCTTTATAATTTCAATCTCTCTTCTTAATTTCTCCCTAAACATAAAAATCCCTTTTTATTTTATAATAAATGGTTTGTTTTCTAATTTGTTGATTAAATCCTCTATATCAACATCATCTTTAACAAAAAATACCCTTCCTCCACTTTCTCCCTCTTTTTTTAAATTTGTAATTCTAAAGTATCCCTTTTTAGTTGCTACATAGCCAGTTGTGTAGCTTTTATTATCCGATGTGCAGAGTTCTGCAATAACTCCCAAATGAATAACCTTAGATGCTATGGCAATGGCATCGACAGTTCTTTCTGTCCCTAAATTTTCTTTTAAAATCTTCTCTTTCAATTCCTTTGTTGTATCTATGTTTTTAACTCTAACTCCTCTCTCCTTATCTGGCTCTAACCTCTCTCCCTTTAAATTTAAAATTGCTGCTCCTCTCATTCCCCCTTTATCAATAATCTCATAAGCATAATCTATAACGCTATCTGGGATGCCTTCATTTCTTAATATTTTCTTTGCCGTTTCTCTTGCCTCTTCTTTATCTTTACAGTGTATTGTTTTTATTGGCAAGTGGTTAATGTATGTTATCTCTTCTTTAATCTCTTCAATCTTTATATTTATAAAGTCTGGAGTTCCATTTTCATGAGTTAAAGCCCTTCTTACAAGCTCCTTAACAGTCTCTTCAATCTCATCTTTATTTACAATTCTCTCAGCTCCAGAGATGTGTTTTCCATTCTTCGATGCCCTCATCTTTATACTATACATAACAATCACCAATAAATTTTAAAAGTTAATGTTTATTTATTGTATATAGGGTGATTTTTATGGAGATTGAAACTTTTTTAAAAAAATCTCTAAAGAACAAAATAGATTTTGATGATGCCCTCTATTTATATAATAACTTCAGTGCTATAGATTTGTTATATTTGGCTTTTAAAATAAAAAATAGGATAAAAAATAATAGCAAAATTAAATTATGTGCTATAATAAATGCAAAAAGTGGAAAATGCAAAGAGGATTGTATTTTCTGCTCTCAATCAATTTATAGTAAATGCAACATCCCAATATATCCATTAAAATCTAAAAAGGAGATTTTAGAGTATGCTAAAAAAATCATCGATGAATGTTCTAAAATTTCCTCATCCATAGAACGTGGGACATTAATTGGGGCTGAAAGCCCCAACTTAATGGACGTGGGGTATCCCAATAGGGGGTTTCCCCTATGGGTAGAGAGATTCAGTATAGTAACAAGTGGCAAAAAAATTAATGATGATGAATTCATTGAAATTGTTGAAGCTATAGAGCTTATAAAGGAAGAAACAAATTTAAAAGTGTGCTGTTCTTTGGGTTTATTGGATAGAGAAAAATTAAAAGAACTAAAAAAATTGGACGTTAGGATTCACAATAACTTAGAGGCATCAAAAAACTACTTTAAAAATATCTGTTCAACTCATAGCTATGAAGATAAAGTAAAAGTTATAAAAGAGGCAAAAAAACTTGACTTAGAGGTTTGTAGTGGTGGAATATTTGGACTTGGAGAGAGCGTAGAGGAGAGAATAAAGATGGCTTTTGAACTTAAAGAGTTAGGGGTTGATAGCGTTCCAATAAATATTTTACATCCAATTGAAGGAACTAAAGCTTATGAAAAAATAAAAAATGGAGAGATTAAGCCAATAAGTGTCTCAGATGCTTTGAAATTGATAGCGTTATATAAAATAATTATGCCTTATGCAGAGATTAGATTGGCTGGTGGGAGAATATACAACTTAAGAGACTTCCAATCTTATGCCTTAATGGTCTTAGACGGATTAATGGTTGGGAATTATTTAACTACAAAGGGAAGATGTTTAGAGGATGATTTAAAGATGATTGCTGATTTCCACAGTTTATAAAATGAGGTGATATTTTGAGATTTGATTTTCATACGCATACGGTTTTTAGTGATGGAGAGCTAATTCCTGCTGAATTAGTTAGAAGGGCAAGGGTCTTAAAACATAGGGCTATAGCTATAACAGACCATGCTGATTTTAGTAACTACAAAGAGCTTATAGAAAAAACAACAATCGCTAAGGAAGAGCTAAAAAAATACTGGGATGATATCATAGTTATTGTTGGTGTTGAGCTAACCCACATCCCACCAAAATCTATACCAAAGATGGCTAAAAAAGCTAAAGACTTAGGGGCTGAGATTGTCGTTGTTCATGGGGAGACGGTAGTTGAGCCAGTTGAGGAAAAAACTAATTACTATGCCTCAATATCTGAGGATGTTGATATCTTAGCCCATCCTGGCTTTATTGATAAAGAAACTGCTGAAAATTTGAAGGAGAATGATATATTTGTTGAGATAACTTCAAGGAGAGGACATAACATAACTAACGGCTATGTGGCTAATATAGCAAGGGAGTTTGGATTAAAAACTTTGATAAATACTGACACCCATGCTCCAGAGGATTTAATAGATGATGAGTTTGCAAAAAAGGTTGGTTTAGGGGCAGGATTAACCAATAAAGAGTTGGAAAATACTTTATTGCATTATCCAAAGGAGCTTTTAAAGAGAATTTGAGGTGAAAGAATGAAAATCTCCGATGTTGTTGTTGAATTATTTAGAGAGGCAGCTATTTATCTACCAGAAGATGTAAAAAATGCTTTAGAAGAAGCATATAAAAAAGAAAGTAGTGAAATATCAAAAAACACATTAAAAGCAATCATAGAAAATAACAAAATAGCTGAAGAAACGCAAGTTCCTCTATGTCAAGATACTGGTGTCCCAATAGTATTTTTGAAAATTGGAAAGAATATAAATTCATCAGAAATAATGAAAATCATTGAAGAAATAAAAGAAGGAGTAAAAAAAGCAACGGAAGAGGTTCCTTTAAGACCTAATGTAGTTCATCCTTTAACAAGAGAGAATTTTAAAACAAATGTTGGCTTAAATTCCCCATTCATAAATATTGAGTTTGATGAAAGCTTAGATAGAGAGATTGAGATAATTGCATTTCCAAAAGGGGCAGGAAGCGAAAACATGAGTGCTTTAAAGATGTTAAAGCCCTCTGATGGAATAGAGGGGATAAAAAACTTTGTTTTAGAAACAATTGCAAATGCTGGAGGAAAGCCATGTCCTCCAATAGTTGTTGGAATAGGCATTGGGGGAACTGCTGATGTAGCATTAAAATTAGCTAAAAAAGCACTGCTAAGAAAAATAGGAGAGAGACATAGGGATAAAGAAATAGCTAATCTTGAAAAAGAGTTGTTAGAAAAAATAAATAGCTTAGGAATTGGAGCAATGGGTTTAGGAGGGGATATAACTGCTTTAGATGTTTTTATTGAGATTGCTGGATGCCATACAGCTTCTTTACCTGTAGGAATTTGTATTCAATGCTGGGCAGATAGAAGGGCAATTAAAAGAATAAAATTGGATGCTAAATTATAAGTGTCTTTCAAACTTCTTAGATAACTAACGCACTAATAAACGCCTTCCTTTGGAGGTGTTCAAACCTTCTTCAATAAATTTTATTGATTTGAAAAAAATAGAATAAATTACATCTCCTTTTTAATATCTACTACTAAAAACCCTCCAATTGATAAGTTTTCTGGTTTATATATAATGAAATATTGCCCTGGAACTTCATTCTCTGGTATTTTGAATAATCCAAGGTATTTATTTTTTCCAGTTTTTATTAATTCTATTTTGTATTTTTTATTTGTTGGGGATAGTATATACAAATTATTGCCAATATCTATCTCAGAAGATATTTCAATTCTTACTGTGTCCCCTAATGAATAAATTACATCAGATATATAGATTTTTGGAGGTTTTGGTAGTTTTATGGTTTCTTTTTTCTTAGGTTTAGGTTTTTCTTTAATTTTTAATTTATAGAGAATGGATGCAATTATAGATATTACCTTTGGACGTGTTGGTTCATACATTAATAAGCCGATTATTGTTATAATCAATCCAATAACGAATAGGATTATTAAATCCTTTATTAAATTTAGCAAATATGGGTAGGGCGATATTTTTTCTTTAATGAATATTTTATTTAAGTTTTCAATATTAAATGGTAGATATTCATCGAAACCTGTAATTTTTATAAGAGCATATACTATTTCTAAATCTTTAGAGAGATTTGTAAAATCATATTTACTAGTTCTATTTACCTCAGTTTTAATATTTGGTGGTAGGGTGATATTATTTTTAATTTCATTTGTTTCCTTTCTGGTTTTATTTGTCATTTTTCCTTTTTCAGTTTGGTTGTATATTTTAGTTTCGTTTGTTATATTAATTATATTTGTTAACTACTGTTTCATTAATAGAAGTTTTAATTTTATTTAATTTTTTGAAATAAAATGTTTTTTTGAATTTTTTTATCGTTGATATATTATTAAGTAGTTCAATGCTTACAGTTATATTGTTTCTATCTTTCCCAACATAAAACGGAACTTTTGTCTCTTTATATGGGTAGATTGTTATTATTTTGGAATATTTACCTATTGTAGCATTAACCTTTATAGGAACTTGATAATTATGAGATAGTGTTAGATTTGCCCAAGGGTCTGAAGGATTGTATTCTAAACCAAATACTACCGGATAGGTGACCATAATTGGTTTATAATATAGAGGAATAACTGCCTCCCCAGTTTTAGCATA
The DNA here is from genome assembly GCF_000091665.1 of Methanocaldococcus jannaschii DSM 2661. Taxonomy (NCBI): domain Archaea; kingdom Methanobacteriati; phylum Methanobacteriota; class Methanococci; order Methanococcales; family Methanocaldococcaceae; genus Methanocaldococcus; species Methanocaldococcus jannaschii. The sequence continues at coordinate 1,240,753 of NC_000909.1, read as the reverse complement.
TATTATTAAATATCCCTCTAATGAGTCATTGAATAAAATTTCAAGATTAACTTTTCTATAATTTCCGTAAATATCGATGGTTTTCTTTTTACTACAGTTTATTAATCTGCCATTTTCATCCATTGCAGAAGCCCAGATTTCTATATCTTTTAAATCTGGAACAGCACTTTTTAGAGAAACTGTAACATTAACAGGATATCCAACAATTGGCTCATACTTCACAAATCCCTGCGTTCTATTTCTTATTTTTATAAAGACAGTGTAATTGTGCAGATATACATCCTCACAAGCAATTATTGGTCTTGATTTAATAATCCTTGTTACTACACACTCTCTAACTCCCATATTTGTAGCAACGTGTATGTAGATAGGGCCGTGTATTCCTTTAAAAATAGCGTTTTTATATTTACAGGAATCTCTTCCATTGTTCCAATTTTTAAATACTTCTCTTCAAAATAGTATATTTTTTAATATCGTCTGGGACTGTTATATATACTCTTGTCTCAACGCATCTTCCAACGACTTTCTTTAAGCTAAAAGATAAATTTTGAGGATATCCAACAAATATCTCATCATTTAAGTTACTGCATAGATAAACTGGTGGAGTTGGAATTAAAGATAAATTTATACTTATATTTTTCTTAATGATGTAGTATTTTTCATAAGGTGGAGTTATAGCAGTAACTATAAATTTGAGTTTAATTTTTCCATCGTGAGATAAATCTTTTGCATTAATTTTTAATCCACTAAATTTAATAATATTTACGCAACTTTTGTTAAGCTCCACTTCTTTTGAGTAGGTTTTATTATAAATATCCTTTATCGATATATTCGCATATATCTTTTTATTTAAGTTATTTGTTACATTAACATAAACATCATAGAATATGCTTTCATCAACAAAATAGTAATGTTCTGGATAATTCTTTACTTCTAAACTATTTATCTTTATTGGCTTAGTAAATGTTTTATAATAAAAACTTTCCATATTTCCAGTTTTACATAACACAAATATTGTGAAATTTTCATCATAAGGGTTTAACGCTGATGTATTAAGTTTAACTGGAATTGAGTATCCATCATTAAATTCTTTTGCTAAAAAGTATTTATTTATTGTTTTATTATTTAATATGAGATAATTATCTCCCTCTTTTTTACATAGAAATACCTGTAGAGTTCCATAAACATCATAATCAACTGTATTATTCACATCAACATCAAACCAGTTTGAATATGCATAGTCCCCATATTCATCCTCACATCTAACATTATATACATACAGTGGGCAAGCTATTTCTACATTATAGACCTTTATCTCATCTCCAAATAGAGATTTTAAAATTACAGTATTACCTTTAACTGTTTTTTCAGTTGAATAATGATTATCACTAACTGCCTTTACTGTTATCGTGTATTTTCCAGAATAGTAAAAATTAACTTTTATGGGAATTATAATTTTGGATTTTGGAGGAACATAAACGTTAGGCGTCCAAGATTTTATTATTAAGCCATTTGACGGAGGATTTGATTTTATTATTTTGTTGTCTTTAATGATGTAATAAGTTCCTTGTAAAGATGCCGTAAATGAAATATTAACATAGTGAGGAACATAATCGTTGTTTCTTATAGTTACATATACAAAATCGTAAAAAGGAGGATATGGGTAGGGACATATTTCAAACTCTAAACCCTCTATCTCTATCTTTTTAGTTACTTCTTCTTCAGGAACTGGAACTTTGCTGTTATATGCATAGGTTATATTTATTTTTTTATAAAAAGTATAGGTTATATTATTACTTTTTATTGTTACAAATACTGTATGAACTCCTTTTTCATTAAACACCATCTTCTTTCTAATAAACATTAGAGAATATTTTGGGATTGAGTAATTAAACATCTCCACTTGCGTATCTATTTTGTTGTCTATATATCCAATTATTGATATATTTGCATTAATGTTATTATCTGGATTACTTACTGTTATTATTAGATATTGCGAGCTATCGCTGTAATCAATATCCTTTATCTCTAAGCCATTAACTGTGATTAATGCTAAAGACAGTGCAAATAATAATACGATATATTTGAATTTCATAAATGTGACACCTAATTTTATATATTGTAATGTGCTATGTAATAATAATGTTTAAATATATATGCCATAATACCGCATTTATATTTAAAATATCATACTACAATAATCAAATAATTAATAAATTTTTTATAGTTAAGATAATCTTAAATATCATAAAATTTACTTTATTGCCCATATACATAAACACTTACATAAACTTAATGGTGAAGTTTAATGAACAAGTCGGGAATGTCCCTAATAATTACAATGTTATTATTAATAGGAACTGCAATTGTCATCGGTGCAGCTTATTACGCTTGGAGTAACAAGGTATTTAGCGACACTACCGAAAAAATAACCCCAACAATAAAGTCATCGATAGGGAATATCATAAAACCTATTGAAATTTCTACAATTGAAACATACTATTTTACAAATCTTGATTTAAATGGAGATTCCCGGATAACAAATAACCCAGAGGAGCGATTTATTCAAACAATAAAATTAGAATTTATAAACAATATTGATGAAGATTTAAATGTAAATACAAGAATATACTGCTTAACTCCAAATGTTTCCTGGGCATCAGTAAATATAGATGATAGCAGTAACAATTTATTGTTGGATAGAGATGAAAACCCTTACAATTATAGCGGACAATATGTTTATTTTAATGGAACAGTGTATTATTCCTCAATGAAATTTTATGATGAAAATGGAAAACTATTCTATGCTGCTGCTTCTAATGGAAACGCATTGAATACTTCAAATTTGCTTGATTTAATTGATTTAAATTGTCCAACAGAGAGTTTTTTATTGAAGGGGAATTCTAAAACAGATATAAATTATTACATCCTAATAAATAATACAAAAGTTCCAAATACAATAATATTTGAAATCATTGCTTCAACGAAATATGGAGACGTAGAGAAAAAAATAACATTTGAAATTAGTTAAAAAGGTGATAGTATGAAAAAGGCAATTTATTTGTTAATTTTATGTATTTTTGGATTATTCTCTGTTTATTTTACTTATGCTGAGAATATTTCAGATATTTCAAACACAACCTCTAAAAACATCTCAAGTTCAAATATTTCTCACAATAATATAATCTACAGTAATATAAACTACAACGAAATTCTATATATTATTGTAAAAAACAATACTGCCTATGTTAAAGATGTAATAAATGGGACAAACAATCCATATCACATAAAATCCGCTGGAATTATTTTGTATGAGAAAATATATGGATACAACTATTCTAATTTACTATATAGAAACTCTTCAAATTCTCTTATATTCTACTACAATTTTAGTGTTGATAAAATAAATTACACAATAAACATAACGATTCCTCAAATTGAAGATTATGTTGGCTCCCTTGGAGGACCAATTAGAATGAGGATTCCACCAAATAATGTGAAAATAATCATAGTGGCGGAAAATAAATTGGCTGAGACGAATGGAAAATATATCTTAGAGTATAATAAAACAGATAAAAAAGTTATAAGTTTGATTTATTTAGATAATGTCTCCTCAATTTGTAATATTTATTATACAAAGTTCTTCAATAGTTCAGAATTTTATGGATATGCAGTAGCAAATGTTACATCAATTACAGAAAATAGGACATCTTACACTATCAAAAACCCAAAAGGGACATTTACATTTGATAGAAAATATAATGTTTTTGTTTCAAATAAAACTGCCTATTTAAAAGAGCCGTATTTGTATGTAAAACTTTATAATTCGACAATTGATGATATAATAATATTAGAAAATAATAAAATCTCTGAAAACTCTACGAAATTCATGAGTAATTATTTATTAAGCTTTATTGGAATTATTATAGGTTTTGGGATAATAGGATTGGCTATTTATTTGAGTAAAAGGGGAAGAAAATGAATACATATCTATCTACTCTTTTAGTTTTAACTACAATCTTTGCATTATCAATTATTGCCTATGAATGGGGAATTAACATAATAGACACCACTTTAAATCAGGTTTCAAAAGAAAAAGAAAAAAATCGTATAGAAATTATAAAAAATCTAATAAATGATGTAATATACAGTGGTGTAGATTCAGAAAGGACATTTGATGAAACTAAGATTACTTTAAAAGAAAATAATGTTAAAATTTCTAATGGGACAAAGTATGTATCATTCAATATCACAACCATTGAAGGAATTGATTATGATGTTTATCTTGAAAAAGGAACATTATATATCTTTATCTACAACATCTCCGCTCAATGTCCAAATGTTTATTATATCAAATATACAAATCTATCAATTTATGAGTTTGGAGGAAATATAACAATAAACTACTCCGATAATTTGAGGCATTTCTATGTTAATAACTCAAAGGTTTATGTTTATAGCTTATTGATGGGATAAATATGCATATTATTGCAAAATCCATTCTTCTTATGGCAGTTTCATTTTTGGTTATTATATTTACCTCTACAATTTACTCTGAATTAATTGAAATTGGAAAATATAGGTATATTGACAAGGTTGATAGGGAAATAACTTCAGAAGTTATGAATGCAGTAGTTTTAGCAAATGAGGGGAATATAACTCTCTACAAAAAAATAAACCTAAATTGCAAGGTCATATTTGAAAATAATTCATTTACAATAATTTTCCAAAATAAAACCTATGTTCATAAGTTTAATAACAACATTAGATTCTTTAAAAATGAGATTTCTGACATTTCTAAAATCTCATGTAAAAAGGTCAATAACACCTATATGATTTATATAGAGTGATATTTATGGTAATAAAGAAAATATTTGGTGAAAATTTTAATTTTAACAAAAATATAGACATTAAAAAAATTTTTAAATTAGACAAAAATGTAAAAAAGGATAGAGAGGAAAATGAAAGTTATTTGGATGCTTTAAAAGAGATTTATGAAGAAATTAAAAATCTTGAAATTTATGAAAAAATGACGATTGGTATGGCGGAGATTATAATTGGTTATGATAATGTAGAAAAAACAAAAAAGTATATTGTTATTGAGCCAATTCTAACAAAAGAAGAGATAAAACTATTTTTAAAACTAAGAAAAGTTGTTCAGGCATTATTGGATGTTCCAGTTGAAGAAATAGACAAAGAAAAGTTGGAGGATTATTTAAAAGAAAAAATTAAAGAAATTTTTGACGATTTAAAATTAACATTGGATGATGTAACAAGACATAAGTTAATTTACTTTTTAATTAAATACCTCATTGGATATGGGAAAATAGATGCTCTTATGAAAGATGAGAATTTGGAGGATATCAGTTGCACAGGTGTTGGAAAGCCAGTGTATGTGTTTCATAGAAAATACGAACATTTAAAGACAAATATAAAATTTGAAACTGATGAAGAATTAGACTCGTTTTGTATATCCTTAGCCCAAAGGTGTGGAAAATCTTTAACATTGGCTAATCCAATAGTGGATGGTTCTCTCCCAGATGGTAGCAGGCTAAATGTAACCCTTGGAAGGGATATCTCAGATATGGTTCAACATTTACAATAAGAAAATTCACACACACTCCTATATTGCCAACAGATTTAATAAGATATGGGAGTATTTCTCCAGAGATGCTTGCATATCTTTGGTTACTCATTGAATATAAAAATTCTATTATGGTTGCTGGAGAGGTAGCTACTGGAAAAACCACCCTTTTAAATGCATTCTCTCTTTTCATCCCTCCTCAAATGAAAATCGTATCTATTGAGGATACTCCAGAAATTAGGTTGTATCATGAAAACTGGATTGCTGGAACTACAAGAAGTGGATTCGGTGGAGAAGAATATGAAATAACTATGATGGATTTATTAAAAGCGGCTTTAAGGCAAAGACCAGATTATTTAATTGTTGGAGAGGTTAGAGGTGAGGAGGCGAAGATATTATTTCAAGCAATAACTACAGGACATTTGGCGTTATCAACGATACACGCAAAATCCCCAGAGGCAGTTATAAGGAGGTTGAATGCTGAACCAATGAACATTCCAAAGATTATGCTTGAACAACTAAATGCCATATGTATGCAGGTTAGATTGATTTATAAAGGAAGATTTGTTAGAAGAACTAAGAGTATAACTGAGATTGTTGAATACGACCCAAAAATTGATGATATTATATTACATGATGTTTTTAGGTGGAATCCTGAAGATGATACATTTGAATTTTCTGGAGAAAGTTATTTGTTAAGAAGAATAGCTGAGTTCATTGGAATTTCAGAAAAAGAGATTATTAATGAACTTCATAGTAGAGCAGAATTTTTGAGGAATTTATGTAAAACAAAACCAAATTTTGAAGAATTTGTTAAAAAGATATGTGAGTATAAAGAATATCATAAAGGTGATTGAATTGGATTTTTTTGCCAATTTAAAGTTAAGGTATTATAAATTGGCTATGAAACTTTTTAAAATAGAGGATGAGAAATTTGATGAAATTTTATTAAAAGCAGGTATGAATGCAGTTTCTTCCACATATCTGCCTGTAGTATTTTTAACATCTATAATATTAGGGTTAATTATCTTCATAATTTTTTTAATAGTATTTAATATATTCTATGCAATTTTTGGGCTTATTGGAGGGATTTTTATTGTTATTCTTATTGGGGTCTTATATCCTTATGTCTTAGCTGAAGAAAAGGCTAAAAGTATAGATGAGAATTTACCTTATGCGTTTGCCTTTATCTCTGCCTTATCTTCAGCAAACATTCCTGTAGTGGAGATATTTACTTCTCTATCAAAAGAGGATATTTATGGAGGGATGAGTAAAGAGGCAAAAGAAATAGTTAAGGATACGAAGGTATTCAATTATGACATTATAACAACATTTTTAAGAAGAGCAAGGATAACACCAAGTAAAAAGCTGTCTTCAGTTTATTATAATATAGTAGCCTCTTTAATAGTTGGGGCTGAGATGAAAAACATTTTTCATGAAATATATGAACGATTGATGGAAGATAGAAAGTTGGAATTATTTGAAGCTATTGAAAAAGTTGAGATACTGTCTGAGTTTTATGTAATAGCATGTGGTATGATTCCTCTTTTTGTTGTTATGACAGTTCCTGTAGCTTCATCCATTAGTGCAATTTTACAAACCGCATCACTTTTTGGAGACCCAAAGCTACTTCCACTGACCTTTTATTTATGGGTTCCAATAGCATCAATAATTTTTATGGGATTGGTTTATGGAATACTACCAAAAGACTTCAAATTAAATGTTTCTTTATTAGATGTTTTAAAAGAATTTGATGAACCAGAGATAGAAGGCATAAAAATGAAATTTAAATGGAAACCAGTTCATTTTATTACTTTGTTTTTTTGGATGCTTTCTATAATTTCTTTTATGTTGTTTTTCATTAGAAAATCAATTTTTAAGTTCCATGGAACTGATTTCTTAATGTTTGGAATTTTGTTTCTTATACTTCCTTTTATTTTAACAAGCTATTGGCATTTTATTATTGAAAATCAAAAGGAGAGATACTACCCTATATTTTTAAATGATTTAACCATGGCTGTGAGAAGTGGTATGGATATAATTAGAGCGATGCAGGTCTGTGCAAGAACGAACTATGGGCCTTTAACAAAAATTGTTAAAAAAATGGCTATTCAGATGTCTTGGGGAAGGCCTGTGAATGAAGTATTTGCCGATTTAGAAAGAACAGAAAAATCTTTAATTGCAAAAAGAATCGCCTCAATATTAAAAGAATGTGCCGTCTCTGGTGGGGATGTAAAGGATATCTTAACCTCAGTTACGGTTCATGCATACAAGTTAAGTGAAATGAAAAGGGAGATAAGTGCAAGGCAGTTTATATATGTGGTTGTCATCTATCTCTCATTTTTCCTGTACATTGGGACATCGTACATTATGGTTCATTCCCTCCTGCCAACATTATTAAAAAATATTCATGGTTTGAGTGTTGAATTTTATAAAAACTATTTATTCCAAGGAATTTTGATATATTCCATATTCTCTGGAGCTTCTTTAGGAATACTTACTGAGAGGTCGATTATTGCTGGAATAAAGCATATATTACTAATGTTGATTGTTGGATATATGCTGTTTAAATTTTACATTGGGGGATAATAAATGGAATTGGACTATTTACTTGCAACAGCCATGTTTTTAATTGTATGTGTCTATGTTATATCTGAAACCGTTAATTTACATAGTGTTTATGATATTGAAGAAGCTAAAAAAGAGTTTTTAATGTATTATAATGATTTAAAATATAATTATTCAATTTCAAAGGGAGATTTAATTTTTAATTTTAAAGTTAATAAAATAGGATATGTTATTGAGGGATTTGTATTCAAAGACACATCTGAAAGTAGAGAGTTAATAAAGTATCTTGAAAACTTGAATGGCTCATACATTATTGCATACTCCCCTTCTAAGGATGAATTCATTATAACAAAAAATCATGAGTTTTTAAGAATTATAGGGCATTATAATATTTCTGCAAAATACAAAAAAGGAGAGTATGGGGATATTGAGATAATATATCCAAAAAACTATTCTATCAACTATAGGGAATTCCAAGGTATTAGTTGTAATAAGTTGTTTGAAGTTCCGTTCTATATAGTTGATAAAAATGAAAACATAACTCTCAAATACTACGGCATTTTAGAAGTGGGAAGATGATACTTAACAATAAAGGGTTTATTAGAATCTTAGAAGCTACAATTGCAGGTATTATGGTTATATTAGTTTTTTCTTATTTGGTAATGTCCCAGAATTTTGATTATAATCTTTCTTTAGAATTTATTGGATATAATGCATTATACTCTGCACATATTGAGGAGGGGGATTTTGAAAATATCTCCTCCCTCTACAAAAAAATTGAACTGCCAAGTAATGTAGGTTATGGATTTGAGATTTACAAAAATGGGAATTTAATTTATTCTGATGCAAAAAATGGAGTTGTTGTTGAGAGAAATTTTATATTTGAGAATAACACCTCAGTAAATTTTTATAAGTTAAGGTTGATATTATGGTGGAGATGAATAAAAGAGGGCAGTTTTTTATTATTGGTGGAGTTATTTTATCCATTGGATTAATATTGTTTTTCTTACTTGGTTTTAACTCCTATACTTCTGATGGCTCTTATTTAACAGTATTTAAAATGAAAGATGTCAAAAACTCTATAGAAAGCTGTTTAATAAACTCTTTAACTTCAAACTCAAATTTAAGTAAAAATTTAGACATGCTAAAAAATAATTATAAAGATGAAGGCATTGAAATTAATTACAAAAAAATAATATTTTCTAATATAAGATATGAGGCAAAAAACTTAACATTCAATTTTTCACTATACAATGGAAATTTTTCTTATAACATATCAAATTATGGATTTGGAGGGGCATTTAACGGAAGTTTAAACGTATCAAATTATGTATTCAGCAAGAATCTATTGTTAAATATCTCTGAAAATGGCTCAGTTACTGGGAGTTTTAATATAACTGGAAGTTATGTTAATGTATTTGTTTATGATAGATTTGGAAATTTGATACTTAATGAAACCATTTATAATAATTCCAATGAAAAATCGTTATATTATTATATCTTAAATGTATCAAAAGAAGGGATTTTGCTATATTTATTATGGCAAAGGATGTTTTTAACAACTCATTGGCAGAAAATGTATCCTTTATAAATACAAGTGGATATTACAATAACTCTGAGAATGTAACATATATAAACATGTCAATGAATGGAAGCTTTTCTGGAATATTATATGTTAAAAGTTCATATAAAAACTATACTATAACAATTAATGAAAGCGGTAATTTTGTCTTTAATGATACAACTTCGCCAATTGAAGTTGAGTTGTTAAATAACTATTCAGATGTAATTCTTAACTATAATCTTAATGAGAGTATAAACAATTTTAGTGACACTTCTTATCTCATCCTAAATGAATCCTGCAAAAATAGCTATTTCAATGTCATTTATGGTAATTCACCAATGCTTTATGTTTCTTTGCATGATGAAGATTTTAATCACAACATAACAATTTTTAATCCACAAAAAGGAATATCTTCTAAGGGATTTGTTTTGACAGATATTTTTATAACGACTCCAAGGATGTTTTATTCATCTTTAAATAATTCTTTTGAATATCAAAGCTGGAACATTAATTAATTTGGTGGAAGTATGGATTTGGGTTATTTATATGGGTTGATTTGCTCAATATATGGGGCAGTTGAGGATTGGAGAAAAAGAGAGGTTACTGACTTTTTATGGATATCTATGCTCTGGGTAGGAGTTTTTATTCATCTCCTATATAATAAAAGTTTATTACTATTTTTTATTGAGATTTTTGCTGTTTTATTTATTACCCTATCTGTTAGATATGAAAAGTTTAATAAGTTAGTTTATATTGGAGTGTTTTTATTTTTATTGTCATTTATTTTGTTTAAATCATACTTTGCGTTATCTTTTTTAGTATTTTATTTGATTGGAATTTTTTTATACTACCTTAATTTTATGGGAGGAGGAGATTGTAAATTTTTAATGGGGCTGAGTTATTTAAAAGGGATGTTCTTTACCTTCATTATTTTTTTAAATGCAATACTTTTTGTCATCCCCTACTGTATATTTATCTTATTAATAAACCTAAAAAATGGAAATCATAAAAGATTAAAGTTAAAGAATTTACCATTATTGTTTATAGCTTTAAAAAAAGATATAGACAAAGTTAAAAAATTTGAGACCATTATGGGGGATGATGAAAACCTTTCCTTAATTCCCAATATAAATGAAGAAAAGGAAGAGAAAAAAACATACAAAGGAAAAGTTTGGGTTACTCCTCAACTCCCTTTTTTGGTTTTCATATGTCTTTCTTATATTTTGTATATTGTCTCTCCTTTTCCGTTGATTTTTAAAGTAATAGAATTAGTTATTAAATCTCATTTCTAAGAGGTTTATTAAATCCCCATATATTGCAATTCCTGGAACTTCTTTTTCTTTTATTAATTTTATGCCATCCCTTTCTTTTACAACTCTAAACATTACAATGCTGGCGATTCTCAAATTGTCTTCAAATGTTTGGGCAGTATATTCGTTAATTGGAATCAAATATGGCTGTTGGTCTATAACAAAGTATGTATTATCTATTTTCACAGCAACTGAAGCATGATAGGATGAGATTTTTAATGATGAGGTATTATATAAAGCAACATCTAACATATAAGGGATTATATTATCATTTAGCAATAGAGCGGAGGTTAATGTGGCGTAATCTAAACAAACTCCTTTTTTTGTTTTTACCGTTTCTGATGGGGTATTGTACTCATCCCAGCTAAATTTTCCACTTTCTATTTTTTTACACTTATCATAATCATACTTTATGTTGTTTGCTACCCACTTTGCTATATTTTCAATAGTAGCCTTTTTATCCTTTCCTTTTAATTTATAAGATAGGGATTTAACTTTTTCAATTTCTTTTGGTGTTAATATATTTTTTTCAATAAAGTCTCTAAAATATTCACTATTAAGAGACGTGCTGTAAATATTAACTTTGTTTGAGGTTTCACATATAATTGGGTTTTCTGGAATGTCGTTTAGATTAGCAAATGTTATTATTGATGCATAAGTTCCCTGTATATCAGAACCAGCTAATAGAATGACTGTATGTCCATTTATTATCTGTTTTTCAATAATCCCTTTATTTTTTCCTGGAAAGGTTTTATTTATTTTTATTTTAAAGAATCCAATGTATTTTTTTGTTAAAGGATTTTCTTCTGGATTGCCAACTAATATTGTATCTTTTGTAATTGTTGTTTTGTTATCTGCGTTTAAGGGGGTTATAATCTCTGCAGTTTTTACAAATTTTTGAAGTTCAACAGATGTTAATGTGTAGTAGCAAACATGATTAACATCATAGATTTTTTCATAAGCGTAGATATTTTGGAGTATTAAAAATATAAAAAATATTAAAATAATCTTCCTCATTCTATCACCGAGGTTGTCAAGTTAGTGATTTCACCCAATTATAGAACATCATGAAGCTTTTTATCCAACTAACAACCGTATCGAATTTACTATTACTTGGAAATCTATTTAAAACCTCTTTAATCTTATGATAATAAATTCTAATCGATTCGTGACTTATATCTTCGAATTTGGAGGGGGATAAACCACTTTCCTCAATGATAATCCGAGGTAGTATAAAAGCCCTGCTAAGATTTTAACCTCTATCGATTCCTATTCCTTTTAAAAAGCTTCCTCTCTACGATTCTCTCCTTTATAACTTCTATCGTGAGCCTCATAGTTTATTATTTTTTATCAATATTTAATAAAAACTTAACTTAACAATCTCATAAACAATATCACAATATAAATATTGTTTTTTTATTAAAATAGTAATATGTATTGTTATATCATAATGTTAATGAGGAGGCTTTGCCTTCGAGACGAAATGTTGATACTAAATATTAACGAAGTTTGGATTTTGGGGCTGTATCTGTTCAGTCCTAAGTCTGATGAACTCATAGTGAAGGGAATGGTGCTCCCGATGAAGCTATGGGCTGAGGACAACCCATTTCCATAGCTTACCGATTCGTATAGTAAGTTATTAAATGCTATGGTAAGCTATGGAAACGGGAAACAGTATTCATCACTACATTATGTATTTTAAAATGTTTGCAAAAAATTACATATGTATTTTATTACCAATTAGTTCCAAATAGATAGAGCTTGTTGTTTGTTGTATAAACCCTAAACTCTACACGTCCATTTTTTGAATCCCCACTATCTCCTCTATAAATATACTTTCCAGCAAATGGGACACTTATGCTATAATATTTATCATAAATTTCATCGTAATATACATTTTTTGGCTCGAATTTAACTATATATATTGAATTTCCATTTTCGTCATATACAGAGTTCCCTTCTGCATCTTTTTTAGCTTCAAACTCTATATTGTAGGTTTTTATCCATCCATCTCCAGCCACTTCCACTTGTGTCCCAAGCCAATTGTAGTTATGACATATTGACAATCCAGTAACTCCATCAATATTTAAGCCACCTTCATAGTTTCTTGCAATATAGTAAATATCCGAATTATCTGATTCAGATTTAATTTTTATATCTGTATAATATACCTTACTTCCATCATAATATACCAATAATCCAGAACCTGTATCAAAAGCATAACATTCAATATTTGTTTTTAAAGAGTCAGTTATTTTAAACTCATCTGGCTCTCTTTTATAAACAGTTATTATATAAAGCCCATTTTCTGTTGCCACTATTATATAATTCCTAAAATCACTTCTTGCATCTATTATATTACCATTAAACTCAAACTCCTTAATTTGCACAGGTGGGAATGGTTCATCAAATCCATCTTCATATTTACTGTTATAAGCCCAATCTTCAAACTTATCTTTCTCCATAGTAATTAAGTAAAGTTTATTTCCTTTCCAACCAATAACTATTTTGTAATTATTTTTATTATCCTCTGCTCCAGCCATCAATTCATCAACATCCACATTTGCTACCACAACATCTTTTTTAATTTTAGCTAAATCAATTTCAACATTTCCTGTTTTATCCATTATTGTTTCTTTTGGACAGTCAAATATTACATGATGCAACTTTCCATTATCATCCTCTATAAACCACCCCGCTCCATAAAAGTCATCACATACTGCTTTTACATTGTAAGGCATTTCTATTAAAATTATGTCATCAACATCGGCATCGAATCCCATATTATCGTTATATGTGAAATATCCATACTCTCCTCCACTAAATCCAAAACACCATATTTTATTTCCATCTATAATTATTGGATTTCTAAATTCACAAGGGCTATATTTCCAATCTTCAAATGTTACTTTCTTATTTCCAAAGTCGAACATAACTCCATCCATTCCTGCAACTTCGAGTTCTTTCCATGTTAAAGGTAATTCATAAGTGTTGGTCTCTTTATCTTCATTTTCAAACTGCTGTTCGGTCTGTTGTTCATTTTCTACGTTGGTTTGTTGCTCTTCATTAATTTGGTTTTCTTCTTCTTCATTTACATTTTCACAATTTTCAAGTTTTTTCAATCCAATCCAATCAGAACTTACAAGAGTGTATCCATCATACTCACCAAACTCATCTTTGTCAATAGTAAGTGTGGTTGTTACTCTATTTCCATCCACTTCAATATTATAATCTGTATATCCATAGTTTTCATAATCATTTTCTATAATATATTTTCTTTTTTTAGCATATTCATCATCAATACATATCCAAAGTCCCTTAATTACAATTTTATCTCCCTCATCATAATAAAATTCCCCTCCATCTGCATCAAACTGATTGTATAATTTGAATGCAAAATATCCTTTTGGCATTTCATTTATTATCTCTCTTATATTTTCATCTTCAGTTACCAAATTATTTTTTCCATTTATAGCATCAATAACTTTTTCAACTCCTCCTTTTAATCCAAATATGAAATATCCTTTATAGTTTGTAGCTGCAAATTTGCCTACCATATCAGATACTTCTGTAGTATATACTAACAAAGTAGCTCCACCATAATATTCCTCATTGTAACTATAGCCCAATTTTTTTAAGTATTCTTTAGCAGTTAGTTTATCTGTTTTTATTAAATTGGCTGTTTCTAAGTTCATATAAAACTCAACATCATCTGGAGATAATCCATAGCACTTTAATATACTGTTTAACTCATCATACACGCCCTTTCCCTTCACCACTTTAGAAAACTTTCCTACATCCACATAGCTCGCCCAAAACACATTTGGGATTAAATTATATGGCTCTTCAAGATTGATATTTTTATTAACTTTGTTGGTATTATCGTGGTTAAATTCACTTTTCTCTTTAGTTTGTGTATTGTATTCATTTTCAGTATTGTATTTTATTTCATTTCCAAAATTTAAACCAAGTTTGTTAGCATAATCTCCTAAGAATTCCTCTTTACTCATTATTACCTTTGCTACAACTATATTGCCATCCCTATCTATATCGTAATCTTTGATGTTTCCATTATCTAATTCATCCTCTAATTCCTCTTTTACATATTCATACTGCTCTTTTGCATCATCTACGTCATTATATACGGCAACAACATCAAACTCTACATTTCTTCCCTTAAGGTATATAAAAGCGCCATAATACCCCTTATAATTTCTTCCGATATTTGCTATTACATAATCGTCATCTACTTTACTTAACATGTCCTTAATTTCCTTCTTCTCTGTTATCGATGGATAGTCCCCTTTTATTGTGTCTATAACTCTTTTTACATCTTCAGTATTTCCATGAATAAGGTAATTTTTGTATTTTGCAACAGCATAATTGTGATTTTCATTTATAAGCATATTTGCTCCATTATATTTTTCTTCTTTATAATCTAAGCCAAGTTCGTCCATGAATTTATATTCATCTAAGCCATATCCCTTTAATACATAAGTATTGTCTGCTTGGATTGTGTATTCAATATCATCCACACTTAAACCATACTTCCCAATTAACTCCTTATATGCATTTACTATTTCACTATTCTCTCCCAATAAATCAACAAATCCTTCTGTTTTAGTATATACAACTTTTTCAGATGATTTTGGAACAATATCTAATGGTGATGATATAGATTTTTCAGATATTTTTGACTCTTCATAACTTCCTTCCTCTGAAACACAACCAGCAAATAGGACAGCAATCGAAATAGTCAAAATAATAACAAATTTTTTCATAAAAAACACCTCCTCTTTAATAGTCGTCGTCTCCTCCATTATCAAAGTCATCAACAACATCTTCAACAAAGTCCTCTGCCTCTTCCACAATATCATCAATTATATCTTCTCCCTCTTTTACAATATCTTCAACCTCTTCTTTAATCTCTTCACCATATTCTGCTACTCCATAACCAGTTACTGCTCCAGCTCCAAAGGCAATGGCTTTATCTATTAAACTATCATCTTTATCACCCTCTTTTTTTCCTCTTTCATCATAAATGTCGTCATCGCCATAATCATGGACATAGACATCTTTAGTTACATAATGGTGATGATAAACATCATGACTTCCATAACCTCTTTTACTTGATGAGCTTCCATGTCTAACTTGATATGGTTTTGGCTTCTTTTTTGGAAATAGAAGTTTTTTTATCAGCCAAATTCCAAAAATTAAAATTAAAAGCCCAATTATGGCAAAAATTATGAGTAGAGTTAATATTAAATTCATATTTTCACCTATATATTTAAATATACAAATTTTTATATTTAAAACTAATATAAAATTTTAAATTTTTAAGCAATATACCTGAATACAGTAGAAATTTTTATATAGTTGAATGGATACCTAATAAATACTTTAAAATTATTTCTATAAATAGTTTAAAGTATTAAAAATTTTATTATGGCAATTGGTGATTTTAATGGATAAGAGGTTTATAGAATTAATAAAAAAAGGTTGGAAATTAAAAAATGAAGAAAATAAAGCAACATATATTGATGAAGTTTTTTTAGGGGCAATAATAACAACATTAACTGACAATGGATATGTTTTAATGGACATCGCTTCAAATGGAAACTTCCATTACTTTATGTTTGAACATTTAGAAAGCTGGGATAGAATAAAAATAGTTGCTGAAGTGCTTCCCCACTCATTAACAGATGTCAAAGTTATAGGGGCGAGGATGTTTATTGAATTTTCTTATGGGGTTATGATTAAAGGAATCCCACCATCCTTATTTGGTTTAGGATTAAAAGGATACCTATCTCAAATGCTATCAAACATTGGAAGTATTAGATATGAGTATGATGGTTATTATACTTTTGTAAATTGTGCAACTTATTTGCTAATAAACGATTACATTGACTTTGACACGCTAACGATTGATTGGGAAAAACTAAATAATGATATAAATGCAATAATATCCTCTCTTGCTAAATATTTAGAAATTCATAAAAAGGTGGAATAAATGGGAATTTTTGATTTAGCTAAAAAAATAACTCATTCAAGAGAATACACTAAGAGCATTGACGAGATATTCGTTGGTGAGTTAATAAATTTTATGTATAAAAATGGAGCTGTTTTAACAGAAATTAACTCACCAACAGAAAGCTCTCACAGCTTAACCTTCAAATTTGTAAATCATCCGGTCTTACACATACTTAGGATTACGGTAGATAGAAAAATTGAGGGGATGGCGTCAAAAATTCTTGGTTCTCAGTCAGTTTTAACATTTGAAGCAGTAATTAAAAATGACTTGGTTGAACCAAATGATGTTTTAGTTATGTATCAAACTGATTTTAAAAATATGTTTAAAATTCCAATATTTGGAAAAGTTAAAATAAATCATGATTTGAACTACATAATAGCAACAACAACATATATTGAAGATTTAGGAAAATATATAAAATCAGATAGAATAGAAAAAGAAGCCCTTAGGGAAGAATTGGAGAAGATATTAAATACATTAGTTAAACATTTAGAGCCATTAAAAAAGAAGTTTGACTAATGTTATTTCTATTTTCTTATATTTAGATTTTCATATTAAACAATACAGAAAACAAAACTTATTTATTCACTTACTTTTTATTTTAGTTATAATCTACATTAATCATATTCAAAAGGTGAAATAATGAGAAGTATAATAAAGGGAAGAGTTTGGAAGTTTGGAAATAACGTAGATACAGATGCTATATTACCAGCAAGGTATTTAGTTTATACAAAACCAGAGGAATTAGCTCAGTTTGTTATGACTGGGGCAGACCCAGATTTTCCAAAGAAGGTTAAGCCAGGAGATATAATAGTTGGAGGAAAGAACTTTGGATGTGGTTCAAGTAGAGAGCATGCCCCATTAGGATTAAAAGGAGCTGGAATCAGCTGTGTTATTGCTGAGAGCTTCGCAAGAATATTTTATAGAAATGCCATAAATGTTGGATTACCATTAATTGAATGTAAGGGCATTTCAGAGAAAGTCAATGAAGGGGATGAGTTAGAGGTTAATTTAGAGACTGGAGAGATTAAAAACTTAACCACTGGAGAGGTTTTAAAAGGTCAAAAATTACCAGAATTCATGATGGAAATTTTAGAGGCTGGAGGATTAATGCCATACTTAAAGAAAAAGATGGCTGAAAGCCAATAATTTTATTTTTTGGTGGTAATTATGGCTACACAGACGATAACTTTAACTTTTGAAATTCCAGAATTTATTGATAAAAATAAATTCAAAAAGGAGCTTGAAAATTTCATCAAGAAAAAAATCTTGGGAGAGAAATTCTATAAACTTATGGAAAAGGTGTAGATGTTGAAAAAATTGAAAAAGAATGTGAAGAATTTAGAAAAAAATTCAAATTCAGAAATTGAATTTTATGAAGAGGGAGAAGATGATAAGTGATAGAGTAAAAAAAGGATTAAAAAGAGCTCCAAATAGAAGTTTATTAAAGGCTTGTGGATATACAGATGAGGAATTGGAGAGACCATTTATTGGAGTTGTTAATAGCTTTACCGAAGTTGTTCCTGGGCATATTCATTTAAGAGATATTGCTGAGGCAGTTAAAAAAGGAATTTACGCAAATGGAGGAACTGCCTTTGAATTCAACACAATGGCAATATGTGATGGAATAGCAATGGGACATGAGGGGATGAAATATTCCTTACCTTCAAGGGAAATTATAGCAGATACTGTAGAGAGTATGGCAAAAGCTCATGGATTTGATGGATTAGTTTTAATTCCTTCATGCGACAAAATAGTTCCTGGAATGATAATGGGAGCTATAAGAACTGGATTACCATTTATAGTTGTTACTGGGGGGCCGATGTTTCCTGGAGAGTTGAGAGGGAAAAAGTATGATTTAATTAGTGTATTTGAGGGAGTTGGAGCTTGTGCAGCTGGAAAAATTACAGAGGAAGAACTTAAAGAGATTGAAGATATTGCCTGCCCAGGAGCTGGTAGTTGTGCTGGACTATTTACAGCAAATACCATGGCTTGCTTAACAGAGGCTATGGGCCTCTCTTTGCCATATTGTGCAACATCACATGCAACAACAGCAGAGAAGATAAGAATAGCTAAAAGAAGTGGGATGAGAATAGTTGATTTAGTTAGAAACAACATAACTCCAGATAAGATTTTAACTAAGGAGGCATTTGAAAATGCCATTTTGGTAGATTTAGCTTTGGGTGGTTCAACAAATACAACTCTACATATTCCGGCAATAGCAAATGAGGTAAAGCCAAAGTTCATAACATTGGATGACTTTGATAGATTATCTGGTGAAGTTCCTCACATAGCTTCTTTAAGACCTGGTGGAGAGCACTTTATAATTGACTTGCACAGAGCTGGAGGAATTCCAGCTGTTTTAAAGGTTTTAGAGGAAAAAATAAGAAAAGAATGCTTAACAGTTAGTGGAAAAACCATTGGAGAAATAATTAAAGAGGTTAAATACATTGATTATAGTGTAATAAGACCTGTAGATAATCCAGTTCATGAAACAGCTGGTTTGAGAATATTGAAAGGAAGCTTAGCTCCTAACGGAGCAGTTGTTAAAATCGGAGCTGTAAATCCAAAAATGTATAAGCATGAAGGGCCTGCAAGAGTCTTTGATAGTGAGGAAGAGGCAGTTGATGCTATATTGGGGGGAGATATTGAGAGAGGAGATGTTGTGGTTATCAGATATGAGGGGCCTGCAGGAGGGCCAGGAATGAGGGAAATGTTGGCTCCAACTTCAGCAATATGTGGAATGGGGTTGGATGATTCTGTCGCTTTAATTACAGATGGAAGATTCAGCGGAGGAAGTAGAGGACCGTGTATTGGGCACGTTTCTCCAGAGGCAATGGCTGGAGGTCCGATAGCGATAGTTGAAGATGGAGATATTATAAAAATAGACATGATAAACAAGAAGTTGGATTTAGCTTTAGATGAAGAAGAGATTAAAGAGAGATTAGCCAAATGGAAAAAACCTGAACCTAAGGTTAAAAAAGGTTATTTAGCAAGATATGCTAAGCTTGTAAGTTCAGCTGATGAGGGAGCTGTATTAAGATATGATTAATAGAGATTTCTTTATGCTTATTGTATTTTTTACATAATATTTTTATTACCAATTTATAATTTTGTCGTAATACACTAGGACTAGGATTTTTAATTTTATATGGATTTGGAAAGTTTATCTCGTTCAATACATTTATAATTAGGAAAAACCCATTTAAAATCTGATATCATTATTTTTAACCTTTTTTATCTAATTTCTAAGGGTAGCTTATTTTAAAAATTTTATTTATTTGGATTTGTTAAATTATAGGGATTTTTAAAAAATTCTACTTAATTGTTTTTATTTTGAGATTTCTCCAATGATTAATTTTTATTTTGAAAATCAAATATTTTAAAAACCAAGTTTATACCATAGAGAAAAGTTTAAATATTGGTTAATGGTATATAAATAAAAGGTGAAACCTACCCATCGGTAAAATGTGGGTAGTAAAATATAAATATCAGAAAGATTATAAAATAAATCATCTGATATGACCGCCTGTTAAAATCAGACCTCTTGGAGGATGGAAACCAATTGTCTAACTGCTTCCCCTAATCCTTCCTTTATATCCTCCGTTAAAATCAGACCTCTTGGAGGATGGAAACGTTAATTGCATTCTGATAGTTCATAAATGACACCATTGTTAAAATCAGACCTCTTGGAGGATGGAAACTTAATAAATTATTATTATTATTGTAATATATTAGTTCTCCTCGTTAAAATCAGACCTCTTGGAGGATGGAAATTATAGCTAAAAATATCAATATAATTGGGAATAAATTAATCTCCTGGTTAAAATCAGACCTCTTGGAGGATGGAAACCTTTATGAACTCTAAATCACTCTCATTGAGATTTCCTGTAGTTAAAATCAGGAATGGATGATATTAAGATTTAAAAAAATTAATTTTTAGCTTTTTTATTACATTTTGCAACAAATATATGCTTCACCACTATTGGAGTTATTGTAGCTGTTATTACAGAGAGAGCTACAATTGTTACAAATATTTCATTTCCTATTAAACCAAGTTCTCTTCCAATTGATGCTGCTACTAACGAAGCTGAAATTTTTGGAACTGTTAATAAACCTCCAATAGTATTTTTTATTCTATCAAAACCTAAAATTCTTAAAGCGATAAAACCAGAGATAAATTTTAACGCCACTGCTGAAATTAGTGTGATTAATAAAAGCTCTAAGTTACTTAAATTAAATATAACTCTTATATTTGTCTCCATTCCTAAAACTAAGAAGAATATTGGTATAAAGAAACCATAACCAATTGCATTCAAATTTTTGTTTAGAAGTTCATCATGCTCTTCTTTAGTTAAAGCTTCACTAACAGCAACACCACAGATAAAAGCCCCAACTATTGGATGAATTCCAATAACCTCCCCAACTATTATGGCAATGAATATAATAAATAAAACATAGTGTATTCTTTGAGCGTGAAGCTTTTCAAATACTCCAAGGATATTTTTGGATAGTGATGGGATAGCTAAAAGTAACACACCAATGTATAAAACTGTCTCTAATAAGAATGTTCCCACATTCTCTCCACCAATCCCTAACTTTATAACTACTGATAATAAAAGAAGAGTAAATAAATCAACGATAATTGTAGCACTTAAAATTATAGTCCCCAATCTTGTTTTAACCATTTTCAGCTCTTCTAATATTGCATAAACAATTGCTACAGAATGAGACGCAAATATTACAGCATATAACAAACTCCCAATAAATCCAAGACCTAAATACTGCCCAATTAGGTAACCTCCAACACCAGGGATTAGTAGTGAGAATAAACTTAAAATTAGGGAGTTCTTAAACTCTTGTTTTAAAGTTTCATTATCTACTTCAAGTCCTGCTAAAAACATTAACATAATCGCTCCAAAATCTGCAAGTATTTTTAATGTCTCATCCACCTGCAATATATTTAACCCATAAGGACCTATAATAATCCCTGCAATCATAATGGATGTTATGGCAGGGATGTTAAACTTCTTTAATAGATTAGGCACAATGAAGATTATTGATAATATTATGAAGAACACATAATAATAACTTTCCATTACCCCACCATCAAAATTTTAATTGTTTAGGTTAGAGGGCTATTTTAATATATAACCCTTTTGCTGGAACCATTCTTAGTCATTCTAAAAGTTTTGAAAGACATGAAAAATTGGTGATATAAATGCTAATCTTAGCGGGTTTAGGATTGTATGATGAAAATGACATGACCTTAAAAACCTTAAAATTTGCCAAAAAAGCTGAGAAAATCTATGCTGAATTCTACACTGCAGTTTTAACTGGAACTACAACTGAAAAAATAGAAGAGGTTTTAGGTAAAAAGATTCATGTTTTAAGTAGGAAAGATGTTGAATACAATGGATATAAGTTGATAGAAGAGGCAAAGGATAAAGACATAATGTTTTTAACTGCTGGCGACCCAATGGTTGCTACAACACACGTTGATTTAGCAATAGAGGCAAAAAAGAAAGGGATTGAAGTTTTAATAATAAATGCTCCATCCATATATTCAGCTGTTGGAATTACTGGATTGCAGTTGTATAAATTTGGTAAAACTACATCAATTGTCTTTCCAGAAGAAAACTACTTTCCAGAAACTCCATACAATGTAATAAAGGAAAACTTAGAGAGAGGGTTGCATACTCTCTGCTTATTGGATATTAGGATTGATGAAAATGAAAAGAGGTTTATGACAGCAAATGAAGGATTAAAAGTGTTGTTAGAATTAGAAAATAGAAAGAAAGAAGGAATTATAAATGAAGATACAAAGGCTGTGGTGGTTGCAAGAGCTGGAAGTTTAAAACCAAAACTTGTCTATGGGAAGATAAAAGATTTAATTAATTATGATTTTGGTGAGCCTTTGCATTGCATAATAATTCCAGGAAAACTTCATTTTATGGAAGAAGATGCATTAAAATATTTATGTGAAAATATTTAAAAATTTTAAAAATTTTTTATGTTGTTGAACTTTCAGCATCGTTGTATAACTCATCTCCAACATCAACTTCTTCTTCAAATCCTCTGCTATCCTTCAATGTCTCTATTCTGAACATATAGGATTTATACCAAATATCTTCTGGTTTTTTCTTTACAGGAGCTAATTTCCAAGCTCTTGTTTCTTCTTCATAACCCCAATTTACATAGTGGTTGAAATTCCTTATTATGTCAGTTATAACCACATTGAAGTCGTTTATCAATGTTCTTTGAATTTCTCTCCACTTATCCAATGAACTCTCTCTTCTTGTAATTCCAAAGTAACCAGCTCTTCTCTCTCCTTTTAATGCTGATATTCCTCTACCAATGAATGTTTTTACAGCATAAACTGTTTCTGGTGGGTCTGTTATAAAAGTATCA
Organism: Methanocaldococcus jannaschii DSM 2661; assembly: GCF_000091665.1. Lineage (NCBI taxonomy): Archaea > Methanobacteriati > Methanobacteriota > Methanococci > Methanococcales > Methanocaldococcaceae > Methanocaldococcus > Methanocaldococcus jannaschii. The sequence goes on along the minus strand of NC_000909.1, from coordinate 1,217,285 downwards.
AACGCTCTGCTGTATTTCTCTGGAAGTGGTTTTCTTAAATCTAAGGTTATAACTTCTATATTTTTGTAATTTAATTGCTCAGCAACCTCTTTTATGAAGTTGATTAATCTATCGTCAATATCAACAACAACTATTTTTTTTGGAAGATTTGAGAGCATTAAAGCAATACTTGTTAAGTCATCATCCCCTAAAACTAAAACATCCTTATTGAATAAATCTCCTCTTGAGTTCATTAAAGCGATTCTTGAAATTGTGCATTCTGGTGTAACGAAACCTTGGTCGTATTCGTGTTTTGGCATTGGTCTATTTTTAACAATCTCTTTAAATCTCTCTAATAAATCTTGGTAGTTCTTTAAAGAAACCCCCCTCCCTTCACAGCATTCACAAACACTATTATCTTTAGCTCCAATTCCATAGGATTTTATAAATTCATTTCCTTTTTCAGTAAATTCTATTCCATTACTTATCTTTACTAATCCCTCCTCTTCTAAAATTCTTATAATATCAGCAACTAAAGGTAATGGTTCCTCACTTAAATCAACAATCTTCCAAAAATCGTTGGTTGTTAAAATAGCTGACAAAACATTCTCAATTGATTTGTCATATACTGGAATCTCTGACTTTGCTCTAACCTTCTCTAAGATTCTTTCCATTATTTCACCTCTAAGTATTTTCTATAGCAAGCTCCCTGTCCTATTCCCTCATTGATAGAGACCTCTATCCAATTTATATTAGAAAAACCGAGATTTTTTAATCTATCTGCTATTTCATTGGCAAAATATATTGCTAAATCTTCAGCTGTAGTTGATGGAATAGGTAATAAAATGACATCCTCAACAGGAATACTGTATTCTTTATTCTCATATTTAAAGTATAGGGTTTTATCTCTTAACTCATAATATACATGTTCATGATTTTTTGGAAGTATTAATTTGTGGTCTAATTCATCACAAATCTCTTTTACAATTTTTTTAATTATTTTAAAATCACATACAAATTTGAAGTCTCCAGCCCTCTCTCCATAAAGTTTTACATCTACATAATAAGAATGTCCATGTATAACCCCACAAGTTGGATGTCCAAATACAATATGGGCTGATGAAAACCTTAAACCTGCATGTAGTCCATTTAACTCCAACATCATGTTTTTACACCTTTTTTTGATTGTATTAGTTTTCTCTTTTTTAAATAATTGACTAAGCCACCAGCAGCCAATATTTCTCTTTCTAAACCTTTTGGTGTTTCACACTTTATTGTTTTGTTTTTATTGGTTATTACAATCTCTTCTTTATCTAAATCAATCTCTACTATGTCTCCGTCTTTAATTTCATCTGTATTTGCTATTATTGGTATTAATCCAACGTTTATTGCATTTCTATAGAATATTCTTGCAAAGCTTTTTGCTATCACAGCCTTAATACCACAGTATTTTATTGCTATTACAGCCTGCTCCCTACTTGAACCACAACCAAAATTCTCTCCAGCAACTATCACATCCCCCTCCTTAACCTTTTTCGGGAAGTTTTCATCTATCCCTGCCATGCAGTGTGAAGCTAACTCGTAAGGGTCTGTAGTCCTTAAGTAAGGTCCTGGAATTATTGCGTCTGTATCTACATCATCCCCAAATTTGTGAGCTCTTCCCTTAATAATCATTTCTTATCACCACAAAAATATTTTATCTTAATTTTAAAAATTAAATTTCAAAAGAGCTGAAAATGTTCAAATAAAAATATTCTTTAGGAAATATGGTATCTTTCAGAAATTAATAAAATTTATTAATGGGTATTATAGGAGTTTCTATATATTTACTTCAGAATGATAAAAACATTTATTCTCGGGAGAATTCTATTATATTTAGTTATTTGCCACTAATTTCCATGATTTTCTTTTTCATTGGTGGAGTTATAATTGGTTTCTCTGGAATTAAGCCAGATGGCTTGTAGTAGAGGATAAGAAGCATTAAAACTCCAAATAACATATATGAAAGCCAGACGGGCTCAAATGGAATACCTAATGCATATTTTATATTATATTTGTATATATCTAATAAGACCTTAACTATCACATAACATAAAACCCCTAAAGCAACTCCTTTGTTATTTCCCTTTCCTCCCAATAATACCATTAAAAATGGGAAGAAAGTCCAATCTACTCTTGTAAATGCATTAGCAATGATATTTACAGTATATAATGAATACAAAACCCCTGCAATTGCTCCAATTGCAGAACCAATTGCCATTGTTTTTATTCTTAATTTCATTATATCTCTACCAAATGCTTTAACTGTATTTTCATTTTCTCTCATAGCCCTTAATACTCTACCAAATGGAGTATTCAACAATCTTTCAAAGAATAAATAAACTAAGAAAGCAATAAATAATACAATCCATGCAAATACCCAACCTCTATATTCTCCAGAGACAAATGCTAATATATCTGGGGTTGAAATTCCATAATAACCACCAATTATATTTAAGTTATATGTGCAGATTAAAAGAACTGCTTCACTTATAGCTAATAAGGTAATTCCTAAATAGTCCTCCTTTAATTTAGCACTTGGTAAGATAAAGATTGCCCCAACTACAAAACCAAGAATTGAAGCCAATATTATTGCTAATATTAATATTCCAATCCCAACTATTGGATTTGAGGCAATTAAATTGTTTATAGCAGATGTTGCATAAGTAGTTCCAGTGATAAAATCTCCTCCAATACCGAAATATAGCATTAACAACCTATCTAAAATTCCCCCAACTGCAATAGCTCCAACCAAAACTGATAATGCCTTACCAAAGTTTGGAATTCCTGCATAACCAAATTCCATATTTAAGGAAAGAGAAACAATATAATAAAGCCCAAACCACAATAAAATCATGGATATTAAATCAATACTCATATTTTCACCCCATAAGTTAAATTATGAAGTAGATAATAATCTTTTTAACTTTTTCCAATCGACTCCAGTAATTCCATAAGGTGCTATTAATAATGTTGCTATCATTATTATTAAGGAGATAACCTTTCCATAAACCAAAAATCCTGTTCCAAATGCTGATGCTAAATAATAAGTTATTAAACTCTCAGATATTCCAATTATATAGCCCCCTATTAATGCTCCACTTATATGCCTTAAACCTCCAACAATACTTGCCGCAAAGATTGAAATAATAATTAAATCCCCAGTGGCTGGAACAATCTCTTGCATGAAAGGTAAAAGCCCACCAGCAACTCCAGCTAAAGCTCCAGAAAGAATCCAAGAAAATAATCTTGTTTTTTCAACATCAATTCCCATAGTTTGAGCTAATGAAGGATTCTCCATTGAAGCTCTCAAAGCAATACCAAACTTTGTTTTATACAGGAGGAGATAAAGTCCAATTAATAGTAGTATAACTACGAAGGTTGAAACAAATAAAATTCCTTTAAATCCAAATAATGAAAAATCCAAGTTTGCAAAAACGAATTTTGCTTGAGTAGAACCAACAATTTGACTTAATATTTCAGAGTAAGCCCCAATAACACCCAATAATATTAAATCTATAGCAAGAGTTGCAATCATTAAAATCTCTACAGAGGCATTTCTTTTTATCAAGGGCTTTAAAGCTAAATAAGTTATTAAACCAACAATTGCCCCAACAACAAATAAAACTGGTAAAGAAAGATAAGGACAAATACCAAACAACTTTAATAATGTTAAAGCAACATAACTCCCAACTATCGCATAACTTCCCTGAGCAAAGTTTGGAACGTTTGTTGTTATATAAGTTAGAGTTAATCCCAAAGCCAACAAAACCAAAAGGTTGGAGTATATAATAGCTCCTTCTAAAATCATTTTCTCACCTAAATCTTTTAGTAAAAGCTTGACCAAATGTGTTCATTAGGTTTTATAAAAATTATACCTTATACAGCAGTTATTCCTAATGAATATTCCTTAAATTTCTCATGGTTTAACAACTCTTCTGCTGTTCCCTCAAATGCTACTCTTCCACTTACAAACATATAGCCGTTATCACTAATCTCTAAAGCTCTCTTAGCATTTTGCTCAACCAACAAAATTGTTAGTCCAAAGTTATCCCTCATCTCAATAATCTTTTCAAATATCACTTCAGCGAGTTTTGGTGACAATTGAGCAGTTGGTTCATCTAACATTAAGACCTCAGCATCCCTAACTAAAGCCATACCCATGGCTAAGAACTGCCTCTGTCCTCCACTAAGCGTTCCTGCCTTTCTCTTTAAAATGTCCTTAAGCTCTGGGAATACACTTAAGGCTATTTCAATTCTTTCCTTTACCTTATCTTTATCTAATACATAACCAGCAATTTTTAAGTTCTCCTCTACGGTCAAATTAGCAAATACATTGTTTGTTTGTGGTAAATAAGCTATTTTCATCCTTGCTTTTTGATGTGGAGGGACTTTTGCTATATCTTTATCCTTAAATATAATCTCTCCAGAATATATTTTTGTTAAACCAAACAACGTTTTTAAAAATGTGGATTTTCCACTACCATTAGGTCCAACAACTGTGGTAATTTTCCCTTTTCTATTTTTGCATTCACATCAAATAGTATCTGCAATTTTCCATAACCAGCGTTTAGATTTTTTACTTTTATCATATTAATCACCAAGGATTTTATTTATTCTCCAATGTAAATTTCAACAACTTTTGGGTCCGATAAGACATTCTTAATCTCCTCTTCTCCCCTACCTTCAGCAATAATCTGTCCATTAAACATAACATACAAGTGGTCTATATAGTTCAAAACAATATCTAACCTATGCTCAATAATTAGGAAAGTTATTCCTTTAGCTTTTAATTCAAGGACGTGATTAAATATATCGTGAGCTAAACCTGGAGCAACTCCTGCTATTGGCTCATCCATAACAATCATTTTTGGATTTGTCATCAAAGCTCTTCCAATCTCAACAAGTTTCATCTGCCCTCCACTTAACTCTCCTGCCTTTCTATCATATAGATGGGATAATTTTAAAAATTCCAATATTTTGAATGCCTTTTCAACCATTTCTTCCTCTTTTGGAATCCATTTTTTATAGAATAGGGAATTTAAAGGGCTTTCTCCCGGATTAATCTCTCCTATTAACAAATTTTCTAAGACCGTCATCTCTTTTAATGGCTGAGGTGTTTGAAAAGTTCTAACAATTCCGTAATGGTAGAGTTCTGCTGGTTCTTTGTTGGTTATATCCTTATTTTCAAAATAAACTCTCCCCTCATCTGCCTTTAAAAATCCTGTAATAACATTTATTAGGGTAGATTTTCCACTTCCGTTTGGTCCTATGATTAACGTAACATCTCCCTTATTTACACTTATAGAAACCCCGTCTAAAGCTTTAAACTCTCCAAAATATTTTACAATATTTTCTGTCCTTAAAATCTCCATTGTATCCCTCAAAAAAATGATAAAAAGTTTAAAGAATAAAATTTATAATCTTAGAACTTGCATATCTTAAAAATTTAAAAAAGAGTTATTTAAAGTTTTAGGAATTTTTTATTTCCAGTTGATTTTTCCAGTTGTTGAATCCCAAACTCCAACTAACTTCCATCCATCTTCTGTTACTGCAAAGATTCCATAGTTTCCACTTGCTCTGTCATTCCATTCATTTAATTTAATGTATCCAGTTACTGACTTAACACCGAACTGCCCTTCTGAGTATTTAACAGTATTTTCTTTTATTAGTTTTGATAATAAGTCAGCGTCGTATTTTCCACCAGTTTTATTTAACATTTCAGCATATGAAATAGCTCCAACCCAGAATGCATCATAGACGTTTAATGCATACTGGTCAGGCTCTCCATATCCTCTCTTTTTAAACTCTTCTTTTATCTTTTCAGCTTCATCCGTCTCTGACTGGAACATTGTTGAATAGAGTTTAACCTTAACTGCCTTGTTTTTAGCCTCTTCCAATACCTTTTTACTGTTTGCAGTTCCGTCACAACCAATCCAAACATGTTTTAATAATGGTGAGTTATCATCAATCTGTGATAATAATGTTGCAACCTCTTCATAACCAATGAATATTACTCCAGTATCATTTCCTTTTCCAGCAATTTTATTTGTTGTAGTTTGGATTATTGGACTCCAGTCCCCAATGTTAGGGTCGTAAGGAATTTCATCAATAATATTTATTCCATTTGCCTTTAGTTTTTCAACAGTTGCTCTCTCCAACCCATCTCCCCAAGCATCCTTTCTGTATATGACTATTACATTTTTTAAACCAAGTTGCTTAGCAACATCTCCAATGGCATTTCCTTGGAAGTTATCTGTTGGGACAAATCTAAATACATACTTTTTCTCTTCTGGAGTTCTAAATCCAAGCATCTGTGGTGGGGCAGTTGAACTTGGGGATATTATAACGATTTTATTTGAGTTAATAAATCCTTTAATATTTTTGACTTCACCACTTGCCATTGGTCCTAAGAAAAAGGTTATTCCCTGAGCGTGAAGAGCTTGAACCTTCTGCAAACATATATTAGGGTCTGCTCTTGTATCTTCAACATAAAGTTTTACTTTGTAAGGCATTCCCTTCTCTTCAAAGTATTTGTTTATCTTCTCTTCTGCAATCTCACAAATATGTTTTTCATTGTTTCCATAGGTTGCTAAACCTCCAGATAAATCAACCAACAAACCAACTTTAATGACATTTTCTTTACTTCCTGACTGAGTTGTTGTAGTTTCCTGATTTTGTGTGCATCCTGCTAAAAACACACCTCCTATGAGAATAGCCCCCCAATAATAGGGCAATTATTCTTTTAATGGTATCACCTCAAAATGTTATGGCAATTTCATTTTTTATATATGAGCAATATTTAAATTTTTCGAGATAGATTTAACCAACAATATTATCATTATTTTTAATAACTTCCGTATCAAAAAGCTTTAAAGTATTAGTAATAATAATAGTAATTATATAATATCAAAAGCGGGATAGTTATGAAAGAAAGAACCTTTGTAGCTTTAAAACCAGATGCTGTAAAAAGAAAACTAATTGGAAAAATCATTGAAAGATTTGAAAATAAAGGTTTTGAGATTGTGGCTATGAAGATGATTAAATTAGATAGAGAGATGGCAGAAAAATATTATGAAGAGCATAAAGGGAAAGAATTTTATGAGAGACTAATAAACTTTATGACATCTGGAAGAATGATAGTTATGGTTGTTGAGGGAGAAAATGCCATATCTGTTGTAAGAAAGATGATTGGTAAAACAAATCCTGCTGAAGCAGAACCAGGAACTATAAGAGGAGATTTTGCTTTAACAACCCCGGATAATATAATTCATGCATCAGATTCAAAGGAAAGTGCTGAAAGAGAGATAAAACTATTTTTTAAAGAGGATGAGATATTTGATAAATAAGCATAAAGGTTTAATAACACATCCTTCATTTTTTGTATATCCACAAATAATATTAATTAACTAATAAGGTGTAATTATGGATGAGAATGATTTAAAGTATATAGAAAAAGTTTTAGGAAGAAAGCCAAACCACATAGAGTTAGCAATGTTTGAAAACTTATGGAGTGAGCACTGTGCTTATAGAACCTCAAAAAAGCTCTTAAGAATGTTTGCTAAAACAGTTAATGAAAAGACCTCTAAAAATATAGTTGTTGGAATTGGAGATGATGCCGCTGTAATTAGATTGAAAAATGATATCTGCTTAGCAATAGCTATGGAAAGCCATAACCACCCATCATACATAGACCCATATAATGGAGCTGCTACAGGAGTTGGTGGGATTGTTAGAGATGTTTTGTCAATGGGAGCTAAGCCAATAGCTTTATTAGACCCATTAAGGTTTGGAGATATATTTGGAAAGGAAGGGGATAAAGTTAGATGGCTAATTGAAGGAGTTGTTAAAGGTATTGGAGATTATGGAAATAGGATTGGAGTCCCAACAGTTGGAGGAGAGTGTGAGTTTGATAGCTCTTTTGATTACAACAACTTAGTAAATGTTGTTTGTGTCGGCTTAGTTAAGGAGAATGAAATCATTACAGGTAAAGCTAAAGAGCCAGGATTGTCTTTAATATTAATCGGCTCAACAGGAAGGGATGGAATAGGAGGAGCTTCATTTGCATCAAAGGATTTAACTGAGGAAAGTGAGGAAGAAAGGCCAAGTGTTCAGGTTGGGGATGCATTTTCTGAAAAATGTTTAATTGATGCTGTTTTAGAGGCAGTAAAAACAGGAAAAGTTAAAGCTATGAAGGATTTAGGGGCTGCGGGGCTTTCAGGAGCTTCATCTGAGATGTGTTATGGTGGAGGAGTAGGATGTGAGCTTTACTTAGAAAATGTTGTATTGAGAGAGCCATTAACTCCTTACGAAATTATGGTTTCTGAGAGTCAGGAGAGGATGTTATTAGCTGTTGAACCAGGAAGTGAGGAGGAAATAATTGAAATATTTAAAAAGTATGAACTACCTGCATCAGTTATTGGAAAAACAATTCCAGAGAAGAGGATTATTGCCAAATACAAAGGAGAAGTTGTTGTTGATTTACCATTAGATTTGTTATGTGAAGCTCCTTTATATGATAGGGAAGGTAAAGAGGACTTAAAAGAAAAAGAGGATGATAAGGAAAAAATAAAGATGCCAGAAGATTTAAATGCTGTGTTATTAAAACTCTTAGAGAGTCCAAATATTTGCTCAAAGGAATGGATTTATCAGCAGTATGACCACGAAGTTCAAATAAGAACTGTTGTAAAGCCAGGAAAAGATGCCGCTGTTTTAAGAATAAATGAAGTTTATCCAATGGGAATTGCCTTAACAACTGACTGTAACTCAAGATACTGCAAACTAAACCCTTATGTAGGGGCAGTAAATGCTGTAGCTGAAGCTGTGAGAAATTTAGCAACAGTTGGAGCTGAACCAATAGCTATGCTTGATAATCTAAACTTTGGAAATCCTGAAAGACCAGAGAGATTTTGGCAGTTGGCAGAATGCATTAAAGGTTTAGCAGATGCCGCTGAATTCTTTGAAATCCCAGTTGTTGGAGGAAACGTAAGTTTATACAATGAAACAGTTATTGAAGGTAAAGAACATCCAATAAACCCAACTCCCGCAATATTTGTATTAGGTAAAGTTGAGGATGTTGAAAAAGTTCCGGGAGTTTTAGATAACAAGATTAAGGAAGGAGATATATTAATAATTACAAATGAAACAAAAGATGAAATGGGAGGAAGCGAATATTATAAAGTTATACACAATACTGAAGAGGGAAGAGTGCCAAGAGTTGATTTAGAGAAAGAGAAGAAGATTTATGAAGAAGTTAGGGAAGTTGTAAAAGAAGGATTGGTTAGTGAGGCAGTAGATTGCTCAAGAGGAGGTTTAGCTGTAGCTTTAGCCAAAATGGCTGTATTAAACAATATTGGTTTAGAAGTTGATTTAACTGAGTATAATAAAAATAATTTAAGGGACGATATTTTACTGTTCTCAGAAACTTCTGGAAGGATAATATTGGCAGTTAGAGATGAAAATAAAGATAAAGTTTTAAGTAAATTAAGTTCTGCTTATATAATTGGAAAAGTTGGAGGAAGCAGATTGAAAATAAAGATTAACGAAAAGGATGTTGTTAATTTGGATGTGGAAGAGATGAAAAAGAGGTATTATGAAGCATTTCCAAAGATGATGGGAGAGCTTTAGATTAAATATTCTTATTTTTTTAGTTTATCTAACTTTACTACCTGCTTTTATATCCTTATCAACAGTTAATAAGCTAACATTTCCTTCATCATCTTCGGCTGCTAAAATCATTCCTTCAGATAAAACACCACATAATTTAGCTGGTTTTAAATTGCAAATAACAATAACCTTTTTTCCAACTAAATCTTCAGGTTTATAATATCCTTTAATTCCTGAAACAATCTGTCTCTTCTCATCTCCCAAATCAACCATTAGTTTTAAAAGTTTCTTTGATTTTGGTATGTCTTCTGCCTCTACAACTTCTCCAACTCTTAAATCAATCTTTTCTAAATAACTTATATCTATTTGCTCCATTTTTTCTCCTCCTTTTGTTTCTTCTTTTTTATTTTCATAAAGCTTTTTCTTCATCTCTTCTATCTTCTTATTATCTATCTTTTTGAATATAATCTTTGGTTTCTTTAATTCATTCCCTCTAAGCTCTAAATCAAGTTCTTCATTCATTAATTCCAATAGTGCAAGAGATTTTTTAGGCATGTATGGGTATAGCAGATAGACAAGAGTTTTTACTGTCTTGCAGCAAGTATATAATATTTCCTTCAATCTTTCTTCATCATCAACAGCCCAAGGCTCCATCTTTTGGAAGTAACTGTTTCCTTCAATGGCAAGATGTAATATATTAACTAAAGCATCTCTAAACTTAAAGCTCCTTATGTTTTTATCCACAGCCTCAAGTGTCTCTTCACATTTTTTCAATAGCTCTTTATCTTCCTCTTTTAATCTATCTTCATCAACTATTGGGACTTTCTTAAACTTTCTATGGGTAAAGGTTAAAACTCTGTGGGTGAAGTTTCCAATTATGTTGATGAGTTCATTGTTTATCTTATTTTTGAAATCATCAAATGAGAAATCACAATCTTTAAAGAGAGGGGCTGACATGATTAAGTAGTATCTTAAATAGTCAGCATCAAAGTTTTTAACAAAATCTTTAACCCAAACAACCCATCTTTTACTTGTGCTCATCTTTCTTCCTTCTAAGGTTAGATAACCTCCACTAACTACTGCAGTTGGTAAGTTAAAGGAACCATGAGCAATCAACATTCCTGGCCAGAAAACGGCATGATGAACAGTTATATCCTTTCCAATGAAGTGATAAATCTTTGTATCTTTCTCTAACCAATATTTCTTCCAAATCTCTCCCAACATCTTTGTAAATGAGATATAGCCAATAGGGGCTTCTAACCAAACATACATTACTTGATTAGTCCCTGGAATTGGAACTCCCCAGCTTATATCTCTTGAAATATCCCAATCATGTAACTCTTTAATCCAATTCAATGCCATATTTTTAACATGCTCTGGCATTTCTTTTGCATTTTTTATATACTCCTCTAACTCCTTTTTTAAAGCACTTAACTTAAAGAAGTGATGTTTTGTCTTTCTAATCTCTGGCTTTCCTTTGCAAATTACACAATATGGGTCTTTTAACTCAAACGGCTCTAAGTGTCTTCCACAAACTTCACAGTGGTCTCCTCTTGCCTCTCCTCCACAGTATGGGCAGATTCCCTCAACATATCTATCTGGTAAGAATTTTTTACAGTTTGGACAGTAAAATTGCTCTATTTCCTTCTCATAGATATAGCCATTCTCTTTTAGCTTTAGATAAAACTCTTGAGCTGTTTCTATATGTATTTGGCTGTGAGTTTTGCCAAATGCATCAAACTCTACTCCTAACAAATCTAAATCTTCTTTAATCTCATTATGGTATTTTTCAACAATCTCCTCTGGGCTTTTTCCCTCTTTTTCAGCAGTTAATGTTATAGGAACTCCGTGGTTATCAGTTCCTCCAACGTGGATAACATCTTCCCCTCTCAACTTTAAGTATTTATATATAATATCTGCTGGGATGTAAGTGCTTCTTGCATGCCCTAAATGTAGAGGGCCGTTTGTATAAGCTAAGGCAGTTGTTATTAGATATCTCATCCTCTCCCTCCTTTTGACTAATAGTGTCTTTCAAAATATTTTGTAATAACTATTAATGTATTAATGAACGCCTTCTTATAGAAGGCATTCAAATTTCCTTAATAAACTTTAATACCTTTTTTGAAAGACACTAAAATTTCTTTTTTTTCTTCCCTAAGATGTGCCTTGCTATAGGGTCATCTATATTTAATAGTTTAGCAATTGCTTCAAGTTTTTTAGTGGTTATCTCAACTGTTTCATGGGATTTTTTTAATATATAAGGGTAGCCATTAATTGATATTTCTTTTAATGAGGATAAGACTTCTTTATCTATTTTATTGAAGCTTGTTAATCCAACAACTCCACAGTTATCTTCTAATCTCACAAATTGTATATATGCAGTGTCAATTTTTGCATAGAATGGCTTGTTTTTAATAAAGTTTATTCCTTTTACCACACTACTTAATTGTTTATGCTTTTCTTTCTTTTCATCCCCTAATTTATTAACAAAGTCAATTGGTTCTGAATAACCAGATTTGTCGGTATATTTTGTAAATATGGCTATATCAGGCATGTTTTTATCGAAATAAATGTTTATTTTTGAAGTTTTTGATATTCCTATAATTCTATCTTTAAATTCGTTAATAAGTTTTGTTAATGTTAAAATATATTCAACATGCTCAACTAATATTTTTTTATTTAATTCCAAGTTCAAATCTTTTGATATAATGCCAATTTCTCCAGATTTTGTTTCTTCATCAATTTTTTTATTAAATTCTTTTCCATATTCATTATAAATCTCTTCTAACTCTCTCTCATACATCTCTATACCTTTTTTTGTGAATATCAACAAAGAAAATAAAGACCCATCAAAAATGTAATAATCAATATTATAATTTTTGAGAACATAAAGGGCTGTTTTTAATTCCAAAGTTAGCATATATCTCCTTATTCTATCTTCAATATCCAAAGGATGGGTTATATCAAATATATACTCCTCCTTAGCTTTTTTTACTTTTTCCCCTCTGCCGTGTATAAAGCTAACGGCCCCAACTCCATAGAATGAGAAAGATATGTAATCCAATTTATTACAGCTTCCATCTCCTCCTGCAAATCCCATATCTTTTGGATTTTCAAAATTATCCAAAATCCATTTTTCTTCAACTTCTTTACGATTGATATCATTAATTTTTTCCATTTTTTTAATAATTTGCTCTCTGTTTTTTAATAGATATTCAATCATCAATAATCCCTCAATTTTAGTAAGAATTAAAGGATTAGGCAATATAACTGTATTTTCTACAAAAATTTTAAAAAACATTAAAATAATTCTCCCTCAATCGTTCCAATAAGCATAGAGGAAGCCTCCATCAGATGAAATCCTAAAGGATTTCATTACTCGCCCCTACGGGGCGATTGCGATACTCCCTAACACCTCCTCGCTAACGCTCGGAGGTGTAAATTTGATACTCATATTATTAAAATTATCCCTCAATTGTTCCATAACCAATTAATCTCCATCTTGAGCCAACTCTTCTGCTAATAGCTACTCTATCTCCAATCTCAGCACATATTGGAAGCTTTAATTTTATATCCGCTATATCTCCTCTTGCTGAGGTTATAACCCCCGCGGTTGTAGCAGTTCCAATATTTAGCATTAAAACCTCTCCTGTTCTTAATGGCTCTATTTTCAATTCCTCCTTAGTTCCTACAACCCTATCCAACAAATTAGCCCTTATTGTTATCTTCTCTCTTATAGGAGGGAGAGTTCCAGGCAATCCAACAACACTTCCAGTTAATGCATCTGATTTTGTTAAGTATGGGTCTAATGTTGTCCCAACCCCAATCAAACCCCCTGGATGAGCTTTTCTAAGTATGGTATTTCCAGCGGCTAATGAAACAATCTTTGTAGTTAATGGTTTCCAGAATGTTTTGTTTCCTTCAGTTACTTTGATTCCAGGTCTTATTTCAATCTCATCCCCAACTTTAAATACTCCCTGAATAATTGCCCCTCCTAAAACCCCTCCTTTTAAATCCTTAATCTCAGTTCCTGGTTTGTTTATGTCAAAGCTTCTTGCAACATACATTCTTGGTGTTGCATCAGGGTCTCTCTTAGGTGTTGGAATAAAGTCCTGTATTGCCTTTAACAAAACATCAATATTTGCTTCGTGGTGGGCTGAGATTGGGATTATTGGAGCGTTTTCAGCAATAGTTCCCTTAACAAATTCTTTTATTTGCTCATAATTTTCTTCTGCCTGCTTCTCATCAACTAAATCAATTTTATTTTGGACAATTATAATTTTATCAATTCCTAAAATCTCTAAAGCCATTAAATGCTCTTTTGTTTGTGGTTGTGGGCATGGTTCATTAGCGGCTATAACCAAAATTGCTCCATCCATCAAAGAAGCTCCAGAAAGCATTGTAGCCATTAATGTTTCGTGCCCTGGGGAATCAACAAAAGAGACCCTTCTCAAAAACTCTGTTTCAGCTAAACAGTTTGGACATCTTGGTTTTGTTGTGTAAGTTCCACATTGTGGGCATTTTCTTATCTCACAGTCAGCATAACCCAATCTAATTGAAATCCCTCTTCTCAACTCTTCACTATGCCTGTCAGTCCAAACTCCTGTTAATGCTTTTGTTAAACTTGTTTTTCCATGGTCAACGTGTCCAACCATTCCAATATTTACTTCTGCCTGTTTAGCTTGTTTTTTCTTTGCCATAATTATCCCCTTTATAAATTTCTTATTTATCTGTAAAATATAAGTGTTTTTCAAATATATAATTTTTGAAAAATGCATTTATAAAAGCCCTACGGGCTTTTATATTTATTCCTTAATTTTTATTAACTTTGAAAAACACTTATGGTATTTTCACATTTTTATAATTTTAGCTTATAAAGTTATACTCGGAGTATCAAAATAGTCAAAAAACTACAGAAATCACCACTACAATATTTAAACACAGATAAATAAAATAAAAATAAAATTAGGAGCTATATTTTATTTATTGTTCTTGATTTTCTCCACCTTCTAATCCTAACAATTCAGGGATTGATTTCTCTCCATATTCAACAACCTTAACGTTAATTTGGACAATATCAGGAGCTATTGTGTTTCCTCTAACTGTTTTTCTTCTTCTTTCTCCTTTTCTTTTTGGTTTAAACCCAGGAGGAGCACTCAATAAAACTCTAACCTTTCTACTTCCGTGGATATCTGGTCTCATTGGGAAACCGCTTGAGTCAGTTCCTCCTCTTATTTGTAATTTGTAGCCCTCTAATCCTATAATTTTTCCATCAAATACTTCCCCAATTTTCTTACCAACTAATGGTGTGTTATCTGCCTCAATTTGATAGCATCTTCCTGTTTTTGGGTCTGCAACAACGAATTTTGCTGTTGGCATAGTATTCCCTCCTATTTTTATTTTTGTTATTTGTTTGGTTTCTAATTTTTAAATTAACTTTTAAGTTTTGATAAAACAGATTTTTTAAGGGCATTTTTATAAATATCTTTATTTCACCCTATGCCTCCCCAGCTTCATCATTTCACTACCCCTTTGGGGTAAAGGGGCAGAACTCCACTGGGTCATTGACACGTCCCAACTCCATTGGGAGTCAGGACAATAGCCAGGATAATTATTGAGACATAATATTTTAAATAATTTTTGGTTTTAAACTTTCAATGCTATTGTGATAATATAATAGAGAATTATAAGCCCTGCAATAGCTAAAAACATGTATTGCGTTCTTAACATCCTTTTCCTTCTTTGCATATACTCAATTCTACACTTCTCTGAACAAAAAACTTGGTCTGGAGGTATTGAGATACCACAATTTAAACAATGTCTGTGCTTTGGAATCTCCATACTTATCCCTCAATTATTGTTCCATTTATTATTCCTTTACTAACATTTAAGAGCTCTTCTGGGGTTCCTTTAACAACTGCCACTTTTAATTTAGCTCTTTCAATAATCTTAGCTGCTAATAAATCAACAACTGATGAAGAACCAGCTTTTAATGAAGATGATATTGCCAAATCAACAAGTTCTTTAGCAGACATTTTATCAAATTTTTTGGCATCTTCATATTTATTAGGGTCTTTGTCATAGACTCCATCAACATTTGTCCCTATAACTAACAAATCAGCATTTATAAACTCTGCTAATGAAGCAGCTACAGCGTCTGTTGTATGTCCTGGATGGGTTCCTCCCATGACAGGGATTTTTCCTAAGTTTAATATAAGTTCTGCCTCTTCAAATGATGTAGGGACTTTTTTTATACTATAATCTCCTAAAGCAGTAATTAATATCATTGCATTCATTCTTGTAGCCATTATTCCAAGCTCATCACAAAAACTCTCACTGGCTCCAAGTTCTCTTCCTATTTCTATATATTCTCTTGCTGTTTTTCCACCTCCTACGACTATAGCTACCTCATGCCCCTCATCCTTAATCTTTTTAAAAATATTGGCATATTCCATAATTTTTTCAGCTTTTGCTCCTTCCTTTGGCATCACGACTGAACCTCCCAAATCAAAAACGATTCTCATCTTCTCACCAACCCCATCCTTTAAAAGAGTTATTAATATCAAACAAAATAGCCCTATTTATAGTTTTTTGCAAAAGGTATAAATTAAATATGAATATTTGAACGCCCTATTTGGGACGTTCATTGTGTGCCTTATTTATCTTAATAATGTTTTGCAAAAAACTATTTTAATTCCATTTAGTTCTAAATATTCAAATATTTCTATTAATATGCACAAAAAATAAAAAGGTGTAGTGATATTATACATATAATGTAAGTTGGGCTTAACCTCTCAATGCTGCCTTTACATCTTCGACCTTTACGGTCTTTCTCTTTGCGTGCTTAGCTAAATCAACTGATTTCCTTGCTATCTCTAAGGCAATTTCTTCCAAAGCTTCAGCAAAGTATTTCCCTGCCGCTTCACTAACTCTCTGAGCACCAGCCTTCTTTAAGATTCTTACACATGGTGCAACTGGAAGCTCAGCCATAATACCACCTCAGAATCTTACATTTTCAATTTTTTATTATGGGAGTATATATATTTTTCGGAGATATTCCTAAATATTTTTGCTATACTTTTTTGAGTATCAATGTGAGTTCATTTTTAGTATTGGCTCTTAAATTAATTATTTTGAATATTTTTATATTTCTATAATAGCTTAGGATTTTTAACACTTTCTCTAAATCCTCTTTTTTAGTTTTCAAATTCCTTGCTTTTAATGTATGAATTATATAACCATTAGTTTTTAAATGTTTTGCAAATTTTAGTGTTAAGAAGAGGGATTCATCAGGATATAGATTAGTGTCATTGGTTATCAAATCAATTTCTTCGTTGATATCTTTTTCAAAATCTACGTTCTCAGCCCTCTTTTTTATATGGATTATATTATTTGCTTTTATTTTTAATTCTCCTGTGTCTATAGCATAAACCTTTTTAGCCTTTTTTGATAACATCTTCGCCCATCCACCAGGAGAGGAGCCAATATCTACAACGCAGTTTATGTTTTCAAATATAAATGGAAATTTCTCCATCAACTCCTGCATTTTTCTCTCTGAGCGATTTAATGGTCTTTCAATATATCTCTTTAGGTTTTTTAAGTTTTTTATGTTTTCTTCAATAACAAGTTCATTAAATTCATCCTGAAATATTGAGATATAGCTCTCATCCTGCAGAATCTCAATATTTATTTTAAAATCCCAATCTTTTAGATTAACTCTAAGATTTAAATCTTTAAAATTTTCTAATACATATTCTCCAATTATTCTTTCAAGTTCTTCACTTGTAAATTCGTGATTTCCTCTTCTGTTGCATCTAACTACGAAAGATTTATTTTTTAATTTTTCTTTCTTTTTATTGATTAAAAAAGAGATGGCTTTTTTTATCTCATTAATGTCTGTTTGGCATCCTATTTCCAATGGAATTATCCTTAGTGAAAATTTTAAATTATTTTTATTTTCTTTGATAATATTTAAAAATTCATAAGGATTTTGAGACAAAACTTTTAAAATTCCTCTAAATGGTGTCCAGAGAATTTTCTTTTTTATTGGTAATTTATTTAGCTCCTCTCTTAATTGTGGCTCAAATCCTGGTTTTGTTGTAACTAAAGCTACCGGCTTCATAAAGACCCACAGAACTCAATAATATTTTTAGCTAATCTAACTTTATCATCCAATGTTTTCATAATTGTGTTGGTTATTAAAACCTCACAAGGTATTTCTTTAGCTATCTCTTTATCAACATTATCTATTACTAAAACATCAACTATGTCTTTATAGAACTCATAAATCCCTTTAACAGAGACATCATAACCTTTAGCTTTCATTAATTTACCCGCAGGACCTGAAACAGCAGAATTTCCAACTATTGGCGAAACAACCACAACCTTTTTATCTTTTAATAGCTCTTTAATTCCATTTAAACTTAAAATTGGACCTATGGAAGTTATTGGATTTGAGGGCCCTATAATAACAAGGTCACTATTTTTTATGGCCTCAACTGCCTTTTCACAAGGTTTAGCATATAGAGAGTTTTCATAAATAACATCTAAAACCTCAACGTCCCCCTTTCTCTTAACCCAGAAGTCATGAAACTTTAATAAATCAACCTTTCCATCAACTTTTGCTAAAATTTTTGTCTCAACCCTATCATCAGTCATTGGGATTACTTTAGCTTTAATCCCCAAAGCTACTTTCTCCATATCTACAACTTCTGAGAGTTTATGTCCCCTCTTTAAATAATAAGTTTTATGCATTTTTAAGGCTCTATCTTTATCCCCTATCCTTAAAACTTCATCAAATCCAAGATTTTTTAATTGCTCATGAGTATAAAAAGTATCTTCCTTAACCCCATACCATGTCTCTTCATTAATCAAATCTGCTAAGGTATATAGAACGGTATCAACATCAGGAGATAGATATAAATCTCCTATCCAAGTATCTTCACCAGTATTAACAATAACAGCCAACTCTTCATTATTAACAACCCTTTTTAAACCCTGCAATAACTTTGGTGTCCCAGTTCCTCCTGACAATACAGTAATCACAAATATCACCTAATCTTTAGCTTGAATTTATTAATTAACTTATTAGCTATTCTATCAGTTAAGTAGTATTTTCTTATATTTTTTCTTGTTTCAAAAAATTCATCTATTATTTTTTTAATATTTTTCTTTCCATCATATTTTTTTGCAAGTTCTTTCATTTTTGAAGCGTTTCTTTTATACATCTTCATATTTCTTATGTCTAAAATTGCCTCTTCTAATCTATATAACTCTTTATAAGATAAAGCTATTCCACAACCCAAATCATGGACTTTTTTGGCATTATTTCCTTGCTCTGGATGGTCTAAATCTGGAATGACAATTAATGGTTTTCCAAATGATAGGGCTTCCATTATTGTTGAATGCCCACCATGGGATACAATAAGTTCAGCGTTTTTTATAAGCTCTTTCATATTTGTTGTTATTGGAATTATTTCTACATTTTCATTTTTATAAGAGTTTAAGTTTAAATCTCTCATTAGTTTTTTAGCAACTTCATAACTTCCACATACAAGTTTAACATTTAGGTTATTTTTTAAAGCAATTTTTCCAAGTTCTTCAAGGATTTTATATCTATACTCAAAACCACCAATAACGCTTAATATATAATCTTCTCCATAATTATCAACATCATCAACATCGTATCTAATTAACGGCCCAATAAATTCCATATTTTTTATAATTTTTAGGTTGTATTCACATATGGTATAGGGTAAAGGAAAATCAGGAACAATAAATCTTTCACATCTCTCATTTATAATGTTTAGAGCTTTCATTGTTGGATAAACTATTAAATCAGTTTTTAATTTATATCTCGTGTAGTTTTGATTACTTATGCAAATAACTGGCTTTTTTAAAAGCTTTGCAGCTACAACTGTGCTATATTTACAATCAGAAATTATCAAATCAGGATTATATTCTCTTATAATATTAATTTCTCTTCTAATGGCTTTTTTTGGGCTGTATTCTTTATTCAATATACTTGAGGTTATGTCAAATTTTCCATCCTTTCCTTTAAGTTTTATCTCTGGAAAGGTTTCAAAAACTTTAAATCCATATTTTTCAATGAAATTTTTGCTTTTTCCATAGGCAATGTAAGAGATTTCGTAATCATTTTTCAATGCTTCACCAATTGCGACACATCTCGTTGTATGTCCAAAACCCTCCCCACATACTGAGATTAGAATTTTCATGTTTTCACCCAAAATTTTTAAATGGGTTATAATAACTTCTTACTCTCTTCTGTAAGGGTTAATTTATTGATTCGTCCTATTTTTTCTTTCCTTATTATTTTTCTATCTTCTAATTCGGAGATAATTCTCGAAACCTTTGGTTTGCTCATTCCAGTAATTTCAACAATTTCTTTTTGAGTAATATGTCCATGTTTTTTTATTAAATCGATTATAATTTTTTCATCTTCAGTTAAAAAGCTCCATAATACTCCTCTTTTTTCTTCCATGTATTTTTTTGCAATATCACTTAACTCTCTAACCTTATCTTTTAGCTTATCATTTTCTTTCTTTAATGTTTCGATATATTTATTTAATGATTCAATTTTTTCTTTATATATTATATTTTCATCTAAAAGTTTTTGTATTTGACTTTCATATTCTGAAATCCTTTCATTTAGAACACTAATAATCTCATCTTTATTTAGCAAGTTTTTATTAGCCTTACTTAATTTATCTTCCAAATCTTTTATTTTTATTGCTAAGTTTTTGATTTCTTCTTCTTTTTCTTTTAATTTATTTTTTAAGGAGGTTAATTCATTTTTTATATTTTTAGTTCTTTCTATAATCTTCCTTTTAGAAATTTTTTCCTTAACAAATAATCCTCCAAATATTGCTGTTCCAAATATTGCGATTATTAGGAGATATTTCAAATTATTGTTAATGGCTGGCTGTTCTATGATATTTTGTCCAGGATATGATATGAAAGTGTATTTCACAGTAATTGTGAAAGTTATTTCCTTATTTAAAGACAAATCCCATACAATAATTTGATGTTTTCCGTCGGTAGTTATTTTATAGCCAGAAGGCGTTACAAGTAAAGTTCCTTGAGGGGAGAGAATAACTGCCCCTGGTGGGAGAACTATTTTAATGGTTGCATTTTTTGAGGTAATGGGGAAGCTCAGTATAAGTTGCTTAATTCCATTTTTTGTCCATATTGCATCATTAACAAAACAATTAATAGTTATATTTGTATAACCTCCTTTAGGTATTGGTTTTTCAAATTCAATAGCGATTTCTGTAACTCCTTCATTGTATAAAGCACTGTATCCCTTTACTCCTGCTGATGCATTTATTGTAAAATTTCTTATGGTTTGAGGAATTGTATATGATATATGAGATAGGTTTTTGTCTTCATTGTTATATATAACAAAACTTATTGTTTCGTTTATTGTATCGTCTGGAGTTACAATGCAATCAATATTTAGATTCTTAATTACATAAGCTGAAGATACATTAAAAGCCACAAAAAATAATAATAAAAAAATAATAACATCTTTTGTTTTAATATATATCACCTTCAACCATAAAGTATTTGTATTTATATAACTACTGTTTTTATATAAAAAATTTATCTTATAGTTCTTTGCAAAACATTTATAGAATAAAAAGGCAATCAATATAATGAACTCCTTCTTAGAGGGAGTTTAATCATCCTTAGTTAATTTAAATAACTTTGCAAAGAACATACTTTGGATGGTATTTGCAGAGCCTCTGCAAATATCTCTATTAAAAAATACCTTTCAATAATATAATATATACATTAATTAATGGGGTTGGAAAAATGATAAAAGATTATAAAGTGTCTATAGCTATTCCAATAGCCCTTCTTATACTTTCAATTTTGTTAATTGGTTTTAAAGGGATTCCAAAAAGTATAGATATAACTGGAGGGACAGAAATAACAATTAAAGTAAATGAAAACATGGATATAACTCCTCTAAAAGAGTCACTTAATGGAATAGCTGAAGTAAAAAAATTAGAATCAGCTGATGGATATTACATAGTCATTAGATGTAAGAATGAAGATGTAGATATTGTAAAGCAGAAAATTAAGGAATTTTTCCACGTGGATAGCTTAGATAAGTTAAATTATTCTGAAAAGACGATTGGGGCTACTTTAAGCTCTAAATTCTTTGAAGAAGGATTTAAAGCTGTTGGATTTGCATTTATGTTTATGGCTATTGTAGTTTATCTATATTTCAGAAATCCAGTGCCAAGTGGTGCTATAATATTATCTGCACTTTCAGATATAATTATGGCTTTAGGGGCTATGAGCTTATTAGGAATTGAGCTTTCCTCTGCAACTATAGCGGCTTTATTAATGGTTATTGGTTACAGTGTAGATTCAGATATACTGCTAACAACAAGAGTTCTAAAGAGATTAACAAAGAGCTTTGATGAAACTGTTAAAGAGGCTATGAAAACAGGTTTAACAATGACATTAACAACAATCACTGCTATGCTAATATTATTAATTGTTGTAAAGCTCTTCATTCCAGTAGCAGATATACTGGCAAATATAGCAACTGTCTTAATTTTGGCTTTAATTGCTGACATTATAAACACTTGGCTATTGAATGCTGGAATATTAAAATACTACATAACTGAATATAGAGCAAAGAAGATTTAATTAAATATTTAAAAATACTCTTTTTTTAAAATCTCTAAAAACCTTTTTATTCCCTTCTCAATACCATTTTTTTGCCTCTCTTTAATATTTTCAAAAGTTATTAAATTGGCATAAACATCTGAAGTAAATAAATAGCGGTTATTATCGGTTAATATACAAATAGCTCCCCTCCCAACACCAGCTGTGGAACCAATGGATATATTAACATTAAGCTTTTTCTTTAACCCCTCTGCCATCAACTTAGCAACTTCCAAATCTTTCTCTTCGCTATATGCTTTTGCATATTTATAATTAAAATCTGGCTCTGGAAGCTTTATATCCAAAAGTTTTTCTACTCCAATAATAGAAGGAACAAACATGGCAGATATAACTCTAACATTTTTCATTAATTTTAAATCCTCCTCACTAAATAAATACTTAAATTCAAAATCTTCATAACCAGCTGCTGCCTTGTGAATAGTTAAGCCAATATTTGCATGTGTAAAGCATTCTGCAGTTGCTACAGTTATCATTACCATCACCGTGAGAAAATGGGAATTAAAGAGTATTATGACAAGTTGGCTAAGAGTTATGATAAGCTATATAAAAACAAGTATATGAGGATTGTGGAAAGGGAAATTATACAGAAAGAGATTAAAGATGGTGACTTTGTCTTAGATATTGGTTGCGGAACTGGAGAGCAGTTAAAAATTTTAAATAATGCAGTTGGTTTAGATATATCATTAGAAATGGCTAAAATAGCAAAAAATAAAACAAATAAGCCAGTAGTTGTTGCTAATGCTGAATTTCTCCCATTTAAAAATAAGAGTTTTGATAAGGCAATATCTTTCTTTGGAGCTTTAAATCATTGTAATTTAAAGAGAGCTTTAAGAGAAGTTAATAGGGTTTTAAAGGATGATGGAATTTTTATATTCACTGTGGCAAACATCTACGATATAAAATGGATTATAAAAAACATTTTAAAAGGAAATTTTAAAAAGGTAAAAAATGCCATGAAAAAAAGAAAAGGAACAATAACAAAAGTAATTGATGGAGAAAAAATAAAAGTAAAAACAAGATTCTATGATTTTAAGGAGGTTGAAGATGCCTTAAAAAAAGAAGGTTTTGAGGTAGTTTATACATTTGGGACAAATATTACCAATTCTCCATTAGATAAATTTATTTACAAAAGCTTTTTAAAAAACTTTGCATCATACATTGGATTTGTTGCGAAAAAGGTAAAAAATAGATAACCGTTTAAATTCTTTTACTTATTTTTCAATTTCTCTTTTCCAGCTTTTTTAATAGCATCATACATCATCTCAACAGCTTTAGGATTCTCTTCCAACAAATTACCAGTAACTATAGCATCAGCTCCAGCTAAAACTTTCTCATAGGCAATCTCTGGCTTTCTAATTCCTCCACCAACAATTATATTAATTCCAGAGAGTTTTTTTGATAAGGCTATAGTCTCATTGTTTACTGGGTAAGATGCCCCACTACCAGCCTCTAAATAAGCCCATCTCATTCCAAAGAACTTTGCAGATAAACAATACATTGCAGTTATTTTTGGTTTGTTTTGAGGTATCTCTCTAATCTCCCCAACATAACCAACGGCTGTTTTTTTTGCTGGTTCTATGCAGAGATAAGCCATTGGAATTGGCTCTAAATTATATTTTAAAATTGTTATCGCCCCTAAAGTTGGGGCTGTTACAACCCAATAAGTGTTTGCTGAGTTCATTAGGCTCATGTAAAACACAGCGTCAGCATATCTTGACAATCCATCAACATTTCCAGGGAATAGAATTATTGGGAGCTTAGTTATCTTTTTTATTTTTTTAACTGTTTCATCTAAATTAACAATTCCAATACTTCCTCCAACCATTATTGCATCTGCATAATCCTTAACATTTTCAGCTATCTCTTCAATATTTTCTTCTTCTGGGTCTAATAGAGTTAAATAGACAGCTCCTTCCTCTTCAATAATTTGATTTAATCTTTTTTCAACTTTGCCAATCTTTATCTTCATAATCTCACAGGATTTATTTTTTATACATAATTTCCTTTGGATAATATTTTATCTTAATCTTTAAATAGCCTTCATCTTCTTTTATATCGAGTTCCTCCCAATTATAAAATGCAACTCTATCAAATACAACTCCTTTTTCATAAAACTTTATTGTTGGATTTCCTAAAATGTAGTCGTCAAATAAAACAAGTCCTAAAATTAAATTTGATAATAAAAAACTTATATATGGGAAGAAACTATTTGAATGAAGTAGGGATTTTATAAAAACGCTAATAATCATAAGAATAAATAAAAATCTTAAAGTTTCTATACCGGGTCTTTTTATTTCGTAAAGTAATTTTCCTTTGTCAGTGCTTTCAATCTTTATATAACAATACGCCCAAGTAATTCCAAATAAAATAAAAGAAAGTAGGAAGGCAAATAGAAAATTATAATAAAATAAAGACAATATTAAGGAAACCAGAATTATTAATAAAAAAGATATTTTAAACAATACTGGGTTTATTCCTCTCATATATTATCACTTTTCAATAATCGTCTCTTTTATTGCCATTCCAAAATGCCTTGCATACTCCTCTGGTTTTATTAAAACTTTGTCTCCAGGTTTTAAATCAACAACAGAAATTGGTTCTCCTTTTTCATTAACCAATCTTATAGTTTCAGCATTCTGCAGTATAGTTCTAATAATATCCCCTTTATACTCTGCCTCAATTAACACTAAAGGTCTTCTTTCAATCTTTACCCTGCCAACTATTGCCTCCCTTGTATTTCCATCCTTATCTACAATCAAAACCTTATCTCCAGCTTTTAGCTCACTGAGATATTTTGTTTTATTACCAGGGCATAATATGTATGCATGAACAGGTCCAGCATTAACTCTGAATGGCCTTGTAGCTACGTAAGGGTTCTCAACAGTCTCAGAATGAACTAAGAAGAGAGCTCTTGAGTAGGAGCCAATTAACATTCCTTCTCCTATCTTCATTAGTGAGCAGGTATCTATACAAACCCTGTCTCCACTACCTATTGGCTCAACCTTTGTTACTGTTGCTACATCTAAAGCCACTTTCTCTTTATTCATCTCTTCAATTAATTTTGATAACTCCTTTATATCCTCTAAGTTTTTTGGATTTAAGAGAACCCCATCAGTCCCTTTCTCTAAAATTTCATAGGCAACCTTTGCCTCATCAACTGAATTAACACTTGCTACAATCTTAACATCCCTATGGAATAAATCAGCTATTAAATTTTCTAATGGAATGATTGTCCAATCTCTCCCCTCTAAGATAATGTTATCAACAAATCCAAACCTTGCAACCTCTGAAGCAAACTCTTCATCTTCCTTTGATTCAATTGGAATGTATATGGCTGTTTCTTTTCCTAAGTTCTTTGCCTCTTTTAAAAACTCTATGTTGTCATTTTTATTTACTAAAACAATATCCGCGTCTAAGGAATGGGAGGCAACTTTAATATTTCCAAGTTCTTTAATTTTTTCAATATCTTCTGGTTCAGCAACAACTACTGGGATTGATGACTCTAATGCTGTTGTTACTATCTTCTTTTTCTCTTCCCAGTTATCTCCAATAACATTAACCCATCCAAATTTCATAGTTTCACCCTAAGTTATTGTTTTAGATTTTATTGCCTACCCCTATATTTAACTTCTCAATTTAATAATTTTCCTATTTTTACACGTTGTTCTAATATAATTATATTCTAAAAATAGGAAGATTTATATACTATTAGTGAATAATTTATCATAGTTTATGATATACAGCATAAGTTGGAGGGATGAAGATGGAAGTTATAGAAAAGTTATCTGAACTTTCTGGAATTGATAAAAAGTCATTGAGGAGAATATTAATTATATTAGAGTTCTCCCTAAGAAAAAAGGATGGTTCTCCAACAAGTTTTGCTGAGAAGTTTAATATAAAATCATTTGGTGATTTATACAACTACATAAGAGATGTAAAAAGTAATTTAAAAAGAGACCATGAAATTGAGGGATTCAATGGATTGACTGAAATGTGGAAAAGTGTAGCTCCAAGAGCACAATATTGGATTATGGACACATTTGGAGAGGAGAATCCAAGAGATGCTCTATTTTCTGCAAGTGTATTTACAATGAGGACATTTGGAATAATGTTGGATAACTTACTATTGCTAAAAAAGATAATTAAAACATTAGATGAGTATCAAAAAGAAGTTACAGAATATGTTTCAGCTCAGAAATTTGAGGCTGAGGATTTAGAATAAACGCTTTATTTTTTATTTTATATATTTTTATATTAAAGTAAATTACAATGTCTCTTTATTATTTCACTTTCATCTAAATTCAATCTTTTCATAATCTCAGCTATGACTAAATCTAAAAATATCAAAGCTGTTTCTTCAAAAGTGGTTCCCATTGGTAAATATTTTGATTTCTTCACTTCTAAAGGAATTGTTAAATCAGCAAACTCTACTACATTTCCACATTCACATACAATTGCGATAATGTTGTTATTTATATTCTTTGCCTTTTTAGCTACTGTTAAAACACTCTCTGTTCTTCCACTACCCGATATTAAAATTAGTAAATCATCTTTTTCATAGGAAGGAGTTGTAGTTTCCCCAACAAAATATGATTTAAAACCAAGATGCATTAATCTCATGGCAAAACATCTTCCAATATATCCACTCCTACCTACTCCAAAAATAAAAATTTTTTTAGCTTTTATAATCCTATCAATTAAAGAATCCAGTTTATTTTTCCACTCATCGTTTGTATAGAATTTTTTTAATATCAATATATTGTTAGATACTATATCAAGTTCTTCCAATTTCGACACCTATCGAAGTTATTTTCACAAATGTATCCAAATCTATGAATTAATTATTAAAAAATAAATCAGAAAGATTTAAGTTATTTAAAAAATGGTGGGGGTGCTGGGATTTGAACCCAGGTCCAGGGATTTCTCCTGCCGTGGTCCAGCGCCCTATAGGCAACTGGAGTCCCCGATGATAGACCTGGCTACACCACACCCCCGCATCAATGTAGAATCTTCACAGGAATAAATCTACTATTGGAATGACGATACCCTTTAGGCATCAAAGTGCCTTATAAATATATAAATTGTGAAAGTTCTACAACGACACATATAAAAAGTAAAAGGGGATATATAAATTTTACGGTTTAATACATGGTGTTGAGGGATAAAATGATATTATTGGATGAGAACACAAAGGCGATAGTTCAGGGAATTACTGGAAGGCAGGGAAGTTTTCACACAAAGAAAATGTTAGAATGTGGAACTAAAATTGTTGGAGGAGTCACACCAGGAAAAGGAGGGCAGAACGTCCATGGAGTTCCTGTTTTTGATACAGTTAAAGAGGCAGTTAAAGAGACAGATGCCAATGCGTCAGTAATTTTTGTTCCAGCTCCATTTGCTAAAGATGCAGTTTTTGAGGCAATAGATGCCGGAATTGAGTTGATAGTTGTTATTACAGAGCATATCCCAGTTCATGATACTATGGAGTTCGTAAATTACGCTGAAGATGTTGGAGTGAAGATTATAGGGCCGAATACACCAGGTATAGCATCACCAAAAGTTGGCAAGCTTGGAATTATACCAATGGAAGTTTTAAAAGAGGGAAGTGTAGGGATGGTTTCAAGAAGTGGAACTTTAACTTATGAGATAGCTCACCAAATAAAAAAGGCTGGTTTTGGAGTTTCAACTTGCGTAGGGATTGGAGGAGACCCAATAGTTGGATTAAGATATAAGGAGGTTTTAGATTTATTTGAGAAGGATGATGAGACAGAAGCTATTGTTATGATTGGAGAGATTGGTGGAGGGGCTGAAGAAGAGGCAGCTAAATTTATAGAGAAGATGAAAAAACCAGTTATTGGTTATATAGCTGGACAATCAGCACCAGAAGGAAAGAGAATGGGACATGCTGGAGCTATTGTTGAGAAAGGAAAAGGAACAGCAGAAAGTAAGATGAAGGCTTTAGAAGAGGCAGGTGCTTATGTGGCAAAAAATATATCTGATATTCCAAAGTTATTGGCAGGGATTTTAGGAAAATAATATCCTATTATTTAAAAATTTGAAAATTATAATACGATAATTGTTAAAATTTCTTTTTTTAATAACATATTAAGGAAACTAAATGAAAAACTTTATATTCTATATTTTTAACAGTTAAATTGTAACTTTTCCACATAAGGGGGATATTATGACAAAAAGAGTTTTGTTTGAATTGTTTGTTGAAGAAAAAAATGTGGGTAAAGCAATAAATATAATGACCTTAGCTGGAATTACTGGATTTTTCTTGCATAAATATAGGGGATTGTCCCCAGATAAGTTTAAAAATTTAAGTAAAGAGGAGTTAGAGGATATTGAGAAAGTTTATGAAATTATAAGGGATGAGTCTGATAAAGCAGTTGTTATTGGGACTGTAGTTAAAGAGGAAAAAGCTAAAAAAATAGAAGAACTATTAAAAGAAAAAATGAACAATGAGAGATGGACAGTGATGAAGATTCCAATATTAAAGGTTAAGGTCCATAGGGTCTAAAGGTGGGATAAATGAAAATCTTGTTGTATTTATTCGTTGAAAGTGAAAATGTTGGAAAGGCAATAAACGCTCTATCAGAAGGAGGAATAACTGGATTTTTCTTATATGATTATAAAGGTATGTCTCCCCAAGATTGGCAGGGATTTTTGTTAGATGAAGACCCAGAGATGGCTATTAAGGCAGTTAGTGATTTAGCACAGAATGCTGTATTAATTGGAACTATTGTTAGTGAAAATAAACTCATGGAAATTGAAAAGCTAATAGATGAAAAACTTGCTGACTGCAAATACACGATAATTGAAATTCCTATTGAAGGAATAATTGTAAATATGCCTTAAAAATGAACTTTCACATGTGGTGTTTCTTTAATATGCTAAAATTCCTCAAATAAAAAACGCAAAAAACTTCTATTTAAAATGAGGAGATTATATGAGTAGAAGAGGAAGACCAAAAATTCCAAGATTTATATCTGAAGAACCAAAATTTAGGATATTTAAACCACATGGAGTTTCTCTTACAGAGGTAGATAAAGTTATATTGAGTGTGGATGAGTTAGAGGCAATTAGGTTAGTTGATTATCTTGATTACACACAAGAAGAGGCATCTAAGTTGATGGGAATCTCAAGAAGAGTTTTGTGGAGCTTATTGACAGAAGGTAGAAAAAAGATTGCCGATGCTTTAATAAATGGAAAGGCAATAGTTATTGAAGGAGGAGAATATAAGATTAGAGAATGTGGTTTTTGTATGAGGCATAGATTTGGCATAAAAAAGCACTGTAGAACTTGGAGGGAGGAGCTATGATGCTATTGGAAGTTAAAAATGTCACAAAAAAATTTGGAGATAAGGTAGTTTTAAAAAACATTTCATTTACATTAGAAGAAGGAGAGTCATTAGGGATTTTGGGAAAGAGTGGAGCTGGAAAATCTGTTCTATTGCACATGTTAAGGGGAATGGATGGTTATGAGCCAACTGAAGGGCAGATTATTTATCATGTCTCCTACTGTGAAAAATGTGGCTATGTGGATGTCCCTTCAAAAGCTGGAACTCCTTGTAAAAAATGTGGAAATGAGCTTAAAAAAATAGAAGTGGATTTTTGGAATGACAAAAAATACACCTATAATTTAAAAAGAAAAATTGCTATAATGCTTCAGAGAACTTTTGCTTTATATGGGGAGAAAACTGTTCTTGAAAATATCTTAGAAGCTTTACATCAGGCAGGTTATGAAGGGAAGGAAGCTATTGATATGGCATTAAAGTTAATCAAAATGGTTAAGTTGGAGCATAGAATAACCCACATTGCAAGAGATTTAAGTGGAGGAGAGAAGCAGAGGGTAGTTTTAGCAAGGCAAATAGCTAAAGAGCCATTTATATTCTTAGCTGATGAACCAACTGGGACCTTAGACCCTCAAACTGCTAAATTGGTTCATTCAGCTTTAAAAGAACTTGTTATTAAGAATAAGATAAGCTTAATCTTAACCTCTCACTGGCCAGAGGTTATTGCTGAGCTAACAGAGAAGGCAATTTGGTTAGATAAGGGAGAAATCATAATGGAAGGAACTTCAGAGGAAGTTGTTAATAAATTCATGGAAACAGTTAAAGAGTTTAAAAAACCAGAAACAGAAGTTGAAATTAAAGAGGACATTATAAAGTTAGAAAATGTTTCAAAACACTACTGTTCTGTTGAGAGAGGAGTTATTAAAGCAGTTGATAATGTAACTTTAAACATTAGGGAGAGAGAAATATTTGGTTTAGTTGGAACAAGTGGAGCTGGAAAAACAACATTAGCAAAGATTATTGCTGGAGTTCTTCCACCTTCAAAAGGAAAATACTGGTTTAGAGTTGGAGATGAATGGGTTGATATGACTAAACCTGGACCTATGGGTAGAGGAAGGGCTAAGAGGTATATTGGTATATTATTCCAAGAATATGCCCTCTATCCACATAGAACTATCTTAGAGAATTTAACAGAGGCTATTGGTTTAGAACTTCCAGATGAATTTGCAAGAATGAAGGCGGTTTATACGTTGGTTTCAGTAGGATTTAGTGAAGAAGAGGCAGAGGAGATTTTAGACAAATATCCTCATGAATTGAGTGTTGGGGAGAGGCATAGATGTGCTTTAGCACAAGTTTTAATAAAAGAGCCAAGAGTTGTTATATTAGATGAGCCTACTGGGACAATGGACCCAATAACAAGAAACACAGTTGCTGAATCAATCCACAAATCAAGGATAGAGTTGGAGCAAACATATATTATTGTTTCACACGATATGGACTTTGTATTGAATGTATGTGATAGAGCTGGATTGATGAGAAATGGTAAGTTAATAAAAGTTGGTAAGCCAGAAGAGATAGTTGCTTTATTAACAGAGGAAGAGAAGCAAGAGATGTTTGGACAGAAGTAATTTTTTTATCCTATTTTTATCTTATTTACTGTTTCAAAGCTTTTTTGGTTAAAATGTAAAAATTTCTTTTTTGTATAAGGTTTTATTGCAGTATAAGAAAAATATTATATATAAATTAATGTTCAAAATCTTAAATATGTAGTCATACTACTTTTTAATTAAAATGGTGTTAAAAATGGAGATAAAGTGGTATGTTAAAAGAGGTTTTGAAGATAATTTAATAGATGCCTTAAATACTTATGGCTCAGCTTGCGTCTTGGGCTTAGCTGGAATGGGTAAAACTACCATTGCAAGATATATCTACACAAAGTTGAGGAGAGAGGGAGTTAAGGTTGTTTATCTTACATCTGATGAAGAATCAAAGACCATTAAATTTTGAGAAGATGTATAATAGCTTTTTAAATGGAAATAAAAAAATCCTATAAAGATTATAAAAAACTTGTTTGGAATGTAAGTACTGAATTTACACAAGCCTTAGCAAGAATTATGTTCTTCTATATTGTCAATGATTTAGAAACTGCAAAGAATTTAGCAAAAATTACAAGTCCGTATCTTCCAAAAGTTCCAAGTAAGCTTCTAAAAGAGTTAAGTGAAGCAATAGAGGAAGAGATTAAAGCTAAATCAGATATTGAAAAAGAAAAAGCCAAAGAAAAAGTTAAAAAAGCGTTTGTAAAGTTGTTTTATTATACAGTGTAAAATTATACACTAAAACATCTAACAAAATTTAATATCTCCTCTTTATTTGGAATTATTGGATAACCAACAACTATATCATTATTTTTAATCCTCTCTATGCTTTCCTCATCATTCAAAGACAATATAAAATCTCTCCAATTACCTCTATAGTTTTTCCTTCTATTTAGATAACCTTTCATAGATTCTAACGCATTCTCATTAATCTTTGTAGCATAAGGGACATATATAGCTCTCTTTGAGTTTATACTGCATTCTTGCCCATACAGATAATAAGCTATAAGGTTATGTTCCTCTACAATATCTTTAACCAAACTCTCAACTCCCTCAATTCCAACCCAAATATCTCTGCTACATCTCATAGCCTCTTTGATAACATCCAAAATCCTATAATTTTTAAATTTTCTTTCTTTTTCAGTTAAATACTGCTTGTTTCCTAAAACAACACATAAATCAAAGCCATAAGATGCATAAAGCTCTAACAATTCAAAAGCATCAACTCTCTTAGCTTGAACTGTCATAACAACTTTTGATATCTTTTCCAACCTCTCTAAAATCTCTTCATCTTTTATAACCTCATTTTCAGCATCTATAATATAATAATCAAAATATCTTCCAATAAAGTGTCCAAAATCTACAATATCTTCATTTATTTTACTTGGTTTTATGGCTATTCCTATCATTGCCCCACCATGAAAAACTTTAAATAACCAACTGTCATTTTAAATAAAAATTAATATTTATTAATTTGCTATAAAATAAAAGGTGATATCTTGGAATTTTCAGAATGGTATTCAGATATATTAGAAAAAGCTGAAATTTATGATGTTAGGTATCCAATAAAAGGTTGTGGAGTTTATTTACCTTACGGATTTAAAATAAGAAGATACACATTCGAAATAATAAGAAATTTATTAGATGAGAGTGGGCATGATGAGGCATTATTCCCAATGCTGATTCCAGAGGATTTATTAGCTAAGGAGGCAGAGCATATAAAAGGATTTGAGGATGAGGTTTATTGGGTAACTCATGGAGGAAAAACACAGTTAGATGTTAAATTAGCTTTAAGACCTACTTCAGAAACACCAATATACTATATGATGAAACTTTGGGTTAAGGTTCATACTGATTTGCCAATAAAAATCTATCAGATAGTTAATACATTTAGGTATGAAACAAAGCACACAAGACCTTTAATTAGGTTAAGAGAGATAATGACATTTAAAGAGGCCCACACTGCCCATTCAACAAAGGAAGAGGCTGAAAACCAAGTAAAAGAAGCTATATCTATCTACAAAAAATTCTTTGATACTTTGGGTATTCCTTATTTAATATCCAAAAGACCAGAATGGGACAAATTCCCTGGGGCAGAATACACAATGGCTTTTGACACTATATTCCCAGATGGAAGAACTATGCAGATAGCTACAGTCCATAACTTAGGGCAGAACTTCTCAAAGACATTTGAAATTATATTTGAAACACCAACTGGAGATAAAGATTATGCTTATCAAACATGCTACGGAATCTCAGATAGGGTTATAGCTTCAATTATAGCAATACATGGGGATGAGAAAGGTTTAATTCTGCCTCCAATAGTTGCACCAATACAGGTAGTTATAGTTCCATTAATTTTCAAAGGAAAGGAAGATATTGTTATGGAGAAGGCAAAAGAGATTTATGAGAAATTAAAAGGTAAATTTAGAGTCCATATAGATGATAGGGACATAAGACCTGGAAGGAAGTTTAACGATTGGGAGATAAAAGGCGTTCCATTGAGGATTGAAGTAGGTCCAAAAGATATTGAGAATAAAAAGATAACCTTATTTAGAAGAGATACAATGGAGAAATTCCAGGTGGATGAAACCCAGTTAATGGAGGTTGTAGAAAAAACTTTAAATAATATTATGGAAAACATTAAGAATAGAGCATGGGAAAAATTCGAAAACTTTATAACCATCCTTGAAGATATAAATCCTGATGAAATTAAAAATATACTATCTGAAAAGAGGGGGGTAATTTTAGTCCCATTTAAGGAAGAGATATACAACGAAGAACTTGAAGAGAAAGTAGAGGCAACTATTTTAGGGGAGACAGAATATAAAGGTAATAAATATATAGCAATAGCTAAAACCTACTAAATCTTTTCTTATTTTTAGGTTAAGATTTATGAACAAAATAAAATTTTTATTTATTGAAATATTATTAGAAAGCTATTAAAAGTGAGAAATAGGAAATAGGTAATTATTTAAGGTGAAAGAATGGATGTAATGAAAGGAACAACAACCGTTGGTTTAATTTGTGACGATGCAGTAATTTTAGCGACAGATAAAAGGGCATCATTAGGTAATTTAGTAGCTGACAAAGAAGCAAAAAAATTATATAAGATAGATGATTACATAGCGATGACCATTGCGGGAAGTGTTGGAGACGCTCAAGCGATAGTTAGGTTATTAATTGCTGAGGCAAAACTATACAAAATGAGAACTGGGAGAAATATCCCTCCATTGGCATGTGCTACCCTATTGAGTAATATATTGCATTCAAGTAGAATGTTCCCTTTTTTAACTCAGATAATTATTGGTGGGTATGATTTATTGGAAGGAGCTAAATTATTTTCATTAGACCCATTAGGAGGAATGAACGAAGAAAAAACTTTTACAGCTACTGGTTCTGGTTCTCCAATTGCCTATGGGGTTTTAGAAGCTGGATATGATAGAGATATGTCAGTTGAAGAAGGGATAAAATTAGCCCTAAATGCATTAAAATCAGCAATGGAAAGAGACACATTTTCAGGAAATGGTATATCATTAGCTGTTATAACAAAAGATGGTGTTAAGATATTTGAGGATGAAGAGATTGAAAAAATCTTAGATAGTATGAAAGCTAAACCTAAGAAAAAAACCACAAAAAGAAGTAGAAGAAAGAGCAAATAAAATAAATTAGATATGGAATTGTTAGAATTAAGCTAAAGGCTAATAAGTTTAATATAAGATTAAAAATTTTAAGAAAAATATAGATAAAAATCTATAAAATCTCTTAATTTAACTAAATATCTCTATTTTATGCTATATTTTTAATTTTAACATTTTTTCATAAACAATTACAAAATATTATCAAAATTTTCAATTTAAAACACGGCAGAGATTTTTAAAAGTTAAGGAGGAGGATTATTTTGTCAGCAGAGGAAGTTTTAGAAAATATAAGAAAAGAGATAATAAAAAAATCACCAAAAGAGGCGAAAATAGTTGATGTTCAGTTTGAGGGGCCTGAAGTCGTTGTCTATGTAAAAAATCCAGAAATTTTCACAAATGAAATTATTAAAAGCCTTGCTAAGGATTTGAGGAAAAGAATTTCCATAAGACCAGACCCATCTGTTTTAGTTGAGCCAGAAATAGCTAAACAGAAAATTTTAGAAATTGTCCCTGAAGAGGCAGAAATAACTAACTTTGTTTTTGATGCAAACACTGGGGAAGTCATAATAGAATCAAAGAAACCTGGATTGGTTATAGGTAAAGAAGGAAAAACACTGGAAATGATTAAAAAAGCAATAAGATGGGCACCTAAACCAGTAAGAACTCCACCAATACAATCAGAGACAATAAAAGCAATTAGGGCCACACTTTATAGGGAGAGACATGAGGTTAAAGAAATTTTAAGAAGAATTGGAAGGAGAATACATAGAGATATAGTTGTTAGAGGAGATTATTGGATAAGAGTATCTTTCTTAGGAGGAGCAAGAGAAGTTGGTAGGTCTTGCTTATATGTTCAAACACCAGACACAAGGGTATTAATTGATTGTGGTATCAATGTAGCATGTGAAGATAAGGCATTTCCTCACTTTGATGCTCCAGAATTCTCAATTGAAGATTTAGATGCTGTTATAGTTACTCATGCTCACTTAGATCACTGTGGTTTTATTCCCGGTTTGTTTAGATATGGTTATGACGGTCCTGTTTACTGCACAAGACCAACAAGGGATTTAATGACTTTATTGCAAAAAGATTATTTAGAGATAGCTAAAAAAGAGGGTAAAGAAGTTCCTTACACCTCAAAAGATATAAAAACATGTGTTAAGCACACAATACCAATTGATTATGGAGTTACAACAGACATAAGCCCAACAATAAAATTAACCCTACATAATGCTGGACACGTTTTAGGTTCTGCTATTGCCCATTTACATATAGGAGAGGGGTTGTATAACTTAGCCTATACTGGAGACATCAAGTTTGAGACATCAAGGCTGTTAGAGCCGGCTGTTTGCCAATTCCCAAGATTAGAAACATTGATAATTGAATCTACTTATGGGGCTTATGATGATGTTCTGCCAGAGAGGGAAGAGGCAGAGAGAGAGCTTTTGAGGGTTGTTAGTGAAACAACAGATAGAGGAGGAAAGGTTTTAATTCCAGTATTTGGAGTTGGAAGAGCTCAGGAGTTAATGCTTGTTTTAGAAGAAGGATACAATCAAGGCATATTTAACGCTCCTGTCTATTTAGACGGAATGATTTGGGAAGCTACTGCTATACATACTGCATATCCAGAGTATTTATCAAAAGAAATGAGGCAGAAGATATTCCACGAAGGAGATAATCCATTCTTATCTGAAGTATTTAAGAGGGTTGGAAGCACTAATGAAAGAAGGAAAGTTATTGATAGTGATGAACCATGTGTAATCTTAGCAACATCTGGAATGCTTACTGGAGGGCCGAGTGTTGAGTATCTAAAACACTTAGCTCCAGATGAGAAAAATGCAATAATATTTGTTGGTTATCAAGCAGAGGGAACTTTGGGTAGAAAGGTTCAGAGCGGTTGGAAAGAGATTCCAATCATTACAAGAAATGGAAAGACAAAATCAATTCCAATAAATCTACAGGTTTATACAATTGAAGGATTTTCAGGACATAGTGATAGAAAGCAGTTAATTAAGTATATCAGAAGATTGAAGCCTTCACCAGAGAAGATAATTATGGTTCATGGAGAAGAGAGTAAGTGCTTAGATTTTGCAGATACAGTTAGAAGATTGTTCAAAAAACAAACTTATGTGCCAATGAACTTGGATGCTATAAGGGTTAAGTAATTAATTTTATGTGCCTTTCAAAACTGTTTAATTCTATTTGTTAAATTTTTTCAAAATATTAAAATCAAATCAATTCGGAATGAAAATTTATTAATTCATTAATTTTACATTCATCCTTTTTTATATTTGGTTAAAATAAGCCTTTAGCATTATTTTACTGTTCAATAATTAATTTAAATATATAAACTAAAGGTAAAGCTTTCTAACACTATTTATATTAGAAACGACCATACAAAAAATTAATAATACTTAATACCAAAGAATTCGTGGGGGAGGGATATACTATGGACTACATAAACTTAAACTACAGACCAAATGAAGGTGATTTGTTATCTTGTATGGTAATTAAAGGAGAAAATTTAGAAAAGTTGGCAAATGAGATTGCTGGGGAGAGCTCTATTGGAACATGGACTAAAGTTCAAACAATGAAAAGCGATATTTATGAAAAATTAAGACCAAAGGTTTATGAAATTAAAGAGATTGGAGAAGAAAATGGGTATAAAGTTGGACTAATAAAAATTGCCTATCCATTGTATGATTTTGAAATAAACAACATGCCAGGAGTTTTAGCAGGGATTGCAGGAAATATATTTGGAATGAAGATAGCCAAAGGTTTAAGGATATTGGACTTTAGATTTCCAGCGGAGTTTGTTAAAGCTTATAAAGGGCCAAGATTTGGAATTGAAGGAGTTAGAGAAACTCTAAAAATCAAAGAAAGACCTTTACTGGGGACTATAGTTAAACCAAAAGTTGGTTTAAAAACTGAAGAGCATGCAAAAGTTGCCTATGAAGCATGGGTTGGAGGGGTTGATTTAGTTAAGGATGATGAAAATTTAACTTCCCAAGAATTCAATAAATTTGAGGATAGAATTTATAAAACCTTAGAGATGAGAGATAAAGCAGAAGAAGAGACTGGAGAAAGAAAAGCATATATGCCAAATATAACAGCTCCATACAGAGAGATGATTAGAAGGGCAGAGATTGCTGAAGATGCTGGAAGTGAATATGTGATGATAGATGTTGTTGTTTGTGGATTCTCTGCAGTGCAATCATTTAGAGAAGAGGACTTTAAATTTATAATCCATGCCCACAGAGCTATGCATGCAGCAATGACAAGAAGTAGAGATTTTGGAATATCCATGTTGGCATTAGCTAAGATTTATAGGTTGTTAGGAGTTGACCAATTACATATAGGAACAGTTGTTGGAAAGATGGAAGGAGGAGAAAAAGAGGTTAAAGCAATTAGAGATGAGATTGTTTATGATAAAGTTGAAGCAGACAACGAAAACAAATTTTTCAATCAAGATTGGTTTGATATTAAACCAGTATTTCCAGTATCTTCTGGCGGAGTTCATCCAAGATTAGTCCCAAAAATAGTTGAGATTTTAGGCAGAGATTTAATTATTCAGGCAGGAGGAGGAGTTCATGG
This sequence comes from Methanocaldococcus jannaschii DSM 2661, assembly GCF_000091665.1. Taxonomy (NCBI): domain Archaea; kingdom Methanobacteriati; phylum Methanobacteriota; class Methanococci; order Methanococcales; family Methanocaldococcaceae; genus Methanocaldococcus; species Methanocaldococcus jannaschii. The sequence goes on along the minus strand of NC_000909.1, from coordinate 1,178,814 downwards.
ACATCCAGATGGGACAAGAGCTGGAGCTAAGGCAATGAGGGCTGCTATTGAGGCAATTATAGAAGGAAAATCATTAGAAGAAAAAGCAGAAGAAGTTGCAGAGCTAAAAAAGGCTTTAGAGTATTGGAAATAAATAAAAGGGAGACTTATGAGGTTAAAGTTATCCCTAACTCCTAAACAAGATTTTTCTTTTGATAAAATTAATAAACATACTATACAGGGTTTTATTTATTCTCTTTTAAAGGATACTGAGTTTGGGGAGATGCATAATCAGCCAAGGTTTAAGTTTTGGTGTTTTTCTGATATATTTCCACCGAATGATTTTGTTAAAGGGGAGGATAAATATCTACTAATATCCTCACCAAGGGAGGAGTTTATTAATGTATTATATGAGAGATTAGATAATTTAGAAGAAGTTAATTTAAATAATTTTAAATTTGAAGTTTCTGAACTTAAAAAATTTGATTTGAAGGTTAAAAATAAGTTTATAACTGGTTCTCCAATTGTTTTATACAAGGATAAAGATAGAGGAGAGTATATAAAGTTTTATGATGATGATTTTGATTTGATGTTTTTTGTTCAAAGACTGCAGGATAATGCAGTTAAAAAATATAAAGCATTTTATAATGAAGAGCCAGTTTTAAATGGTTTTATTTTTGATAGAATATCTCCAAGAGTTAGGAATGGGAGGGTAGATGTTTATGTTAGGATTGCTAAGAAGGGAAGAGAGTTTTTAGTAGTTGGAACTACATGGAAGTTATTAGAGAAGATTAAAATTAGAAAAGAAGAGAGGAAGTTTTACAAGTTTATAATGGATTGTGGTTTGGGAGAGAAGAATAGTTTAGGCTTCGGATTCATAAATCCTATAAAATAAGTTTGAATATTTGATTTTATAAAATGCATAAGAAAAGTTTTTATTTTTTGAAGTAATAAGTTATTTAGATTTTGTTTTTAAAGATTTTTGACCAATATTTTTAAATTTCATTGGATAGGAGTTCTCTGTTTAATTTTAATAATCATTTTAACAAAAAAGTATTAACTTAAATTGGATTTGGATAGAAGGGAGATATTTTTTAAAGATAAAATATACTTTCATCTTATTCTTTGATTAAAGGTTTTTTTATTTGCTTAGAAATAAAATAAAAGGTTTTTTGTTTGAATTTAATATTGGTTATTAAGATTATTGAATAGGAAGGGTATAAATATGAGTTATGATACATTTGAATGTAATGGGTTTAAGAAAAACAGTATTGTATGGAAACTGTTTTGGATTAATTTGTGGAATGTAAGGGATTATTAAGTGGACTTGTTTAAGAAGAACAATATTGTATGGAAACTCTATAGGTTTTGCATTTATAACAATCCCTGAAACGGGGACTTCAAATTCGTTTAAGAAGAACAACATTGTATAAAAATAAAACATTAAACTTAATTTTTTAAATTTATTAAAAAAAGCAAAATAATATTTCTCTTTTGATTGTTTAAATTAAAAAAATAGAAAGCTTAATCTCTTGGTTTTACAGCAACAACTCCCAACGCTTCTTCAACCCTTTTAACATTTACAAATCCAACTTTCCTCAACCTCTCCATAACTCCCTTCTGTAAATCCTTTCCTCTATACTTCTTTCCTGGATTACCAACATAATGAAACAATCTTCCTCCCGGCTTTAAAACTCTAAAAATTTCTTTATAGAATTCTTCGCTGTATAGATGTCCAGCTAAGCTGAACCTTGGAGGGTCGTGGATAACAACATCAAACTCCTCATCTTTAAATCTCTTTATGACATCATAAGCATCTCCTAAAATAATTTTAATGCCTCCTTTAAACAGCTCTTCACTATAAGGGTTTATTTTAGCTAATTCTAAAACATTTGGATTTTTTTCTATAGTTATAACTTCAGCTCCTCTTCTATACGCCTCTATAGCTGTATAACCCAAACCCATGCAGGTATCTAAAACTTTTTCTCCCTTCTTTACTTTTACGGCATTTATCTTATTTAGTGTATCTTCATAAGGATTAACTTCTTTAGTTCTATGCATTCTTATTCCATTTATCTCAATTGTTGGTGGAATTGTTGGAACTAACTTATAATAGCCGTTATTTGATATTGCAGCTTTAAAAACTTCTCCATCTTTTATAAAGTATATATGCCCCTCATCCTTGGCAATCTTCTTTAAAATGTCAAAGCTAACATCTCCTTCAGGAAATTTGGCAATCTTTTTTTCCCTATCTATCAAAATCTTTTCTTTCTTTTCTGTCTTATTTAAATCCAAATTTAAAAAAATCTCCTCAGATTGTGAATTTAAAATTTCCTTAGCTATTTTTGAGGTTATGTAATTCATAGTTAGCACCAAAGTAATTTTACTCAATTCTGAATTAAATCGATAAGTATATATTTATTTTATTGCCATAAATATTTATCATGGATGTCAATAATCTATTATAATTTATAATCATTAGTATTTTTAATAAGGGGGTTTTTATGGAACTAACGGTTGTGCAGAGAGAGATATTACAAGAACTTATAAACCTATATAGAGAAAAAAATAGACCAATCAAAGGAACAGAAATTGCCTTAAGATTAAATAGGAATCCAGGAACTATAAGAAACCAAATGCAAGCTTTAAGGGCATTAGATTTAGTTGATGGTGTTCCTGGACCTAAAGGGGGATATGTGCCAACAAGTAAAGCTTATAGAGCTTTGGGATTAGAAGATGAGGGGGAGATAATAGTCCCTATATATAAAGATGGAAAGAAAGTTGAGGGAGTTAAGGTTGTAAAAATAGAGTTTGACACTGTTTCACATGAAAAATGCTGTTCTTCAAAGATACACATTGAGGGGGATACAAAGCACTTTAACATTGGAGATATTATTAGAGTCGGCCCTACTTATCATAATAAAATTATTATTAATGGAAAAATTATTGGAAGGGATGATATTCATAGGATTTTGCTAATAGATGTTTTAGGAGTTTCAAGTATCCCAAATATAAAAGTTGGAGATGTGGGGATTAAAGAGGTTTGGACAATAAATCCAAATTGCACTTTAAGAGAAACTGCCAAATTATTTGCTGAAAAATATATCAGTGGAGCTCCAGTTGTTGATAACGATAAATTGGTTGGTGTAATAAGCCTACATGATATTGCTGAGAATATAGATAATATTGATAAAAAGGTCAAAGAGGTTATGAGAAGAGACGTTATAACAATACATAAAGATGAAAAGATATATGATGCATTAAAAATTATGAACAAAAATAATGTGGGGAGATTGGTTATAGTCGATGATAACAATAAAATCGTTGGAATTATAACAAGAACAGATATATTAAAGATTATTAGTGGTAAATTTCCAGAGAATTTCCATACTTAATAGAACCTAAGTAAAGCATATATATCATTTCAATCAATACTACACTACGGCTATAAACAAGGATAGAGATTTTTGTATTAATTAATTTAAACTCAATTTTATCTCCTAAATCTTAAATTTTCTTAATCAATTTTTGATGAGGGGTAACTATGATTGAAATTATAAGACTATGGCTAACCAAATAACGGAACTGCATTGCCGTTTTATTTGGCTGTGCCTTTTTTAAATCAAAATAAATATTTGTGAGGGATAGCTATGGTTAAGATTGTAGATACTACTTTTAGGGATGCTCAGCAGTCATTGATAGCTACAAGAATGAGAACTGAAGACATGCTACCAATAGCGGAAAAGATGGATGAGGTTGGATTCTACTCTATGGAGGTTTGGGGAGGAGCTACATTTGATGCATGTATAAGATATCTAAATGAAGACCCATGGGAGAGGTTGAGGGCTTTAAAAAAGAGGATTCAAAACACTCCATTACAGATGCTCTTAAGAGGGCAGAACTTAGTTGGTTATAGGCACTACCCAGATGATATCGTTGAAAAGTTTGTTATAAAAGCCCATGAGAATGGAATTGATATTTTTAGGATTTTTGATGCTTTAAACGATGTAAGAAATATGGAAACTGCAATAAAAACAGCTAAAAAGGTTGGGGCTGAAGTTCAGGGGGCTATATGTTACACTATAAGCCCAGTTCATACAATTGACCAATATGTGGAGTTAGCAAAAAAATTAGAAGAGATGGGGTGTGATTCAATCTGCATAAAAGATATGGCTGGGCTTTTAACCCCTTATGAAGGATATGAGTTAGTTAAAAGATTAAAAGAAGAGATATCACTTCCTATTGACGTACATAGCCATTGCACAAGTGGTTTAGCTCCAATGACTTACCTAAAAGTTATAGAAGCTGGAGCTGACATGGTAGATTGTGCTATCTCACCATTTGCCATGGGGACATCCCAACCACCAACAGAGAGTATCGTTGTTGCGTTAAAAGGAACAAAATATGATACTGGCTTAGATTTAAAGCTCTTAAATGAGATTAGAGATTACTTCATGAAAGTTAGAGAAAAATATAAAATGCTATTCTCTCCAATATCCCAAATTGTCGATGCAAGGGTTTTGGTGTATCAAGTTCCTGGAGGAATGCTATCTAACTTGGTCTCACAACTTAAAGAGCAGGGAGCTTTGGATAAATTTGAAGAAGTTCTACAGGAGATTCCAAGAGTAAGAAAGGATTTAGGATATCCTCCATTAGTTACACCAACCTCTCAAATTGTTGGAACTCAGGCTGTTTTAAACGTTTTAACTGAAGAGAGATACAAGATTATAACAAACGAAGTAGTTAATTATGTAAAGGGCTTTTATGGAAAGCCACCAGCTCCAATTAACCCAGAGTTGTTAAAGAGAGTATTGGATGAGGGAGAGAAACCAATTACCTGCAGACCAGCTGATTTATTACCTCCAGAATGGGAGAAAGTTAAGAAAGAGGCAGAAGAGAAGGGAATTGTTAAGAAAGAAGAGGATATATTAACCTACGCTTTATATCCACAGATAGCTGTTAAGTTCTTAAGAGGAGAGTTGAAAGCTGAGCCAATACCAAAAGAGAAGGATATAGGAAAGATTTTAGAGATTCCGACTGAATATATTGTAGAGGTTGATGGAGAGAAGTTTGAGGTTAAGATAGAGCCAAAGATTGGAACAGAATTGAAGAGAAAGAAAGAAGTTATAACTGCAGAGATGGAGGGAGCTGTTACTTCACCATTTAGAGGAATGGTAACTAAGATTAAAGTTAAAGAAGGAGATAAGGTTAAGAAGGGGGATGTTATTGTTGTATTAGAAGCTATGAAGATGGAGCATCCAATAGAAAGCCCAGTTGAGGGAACTGTAGAGAGAATATTAATTGATGAAGGAGATGCTGTGAATGTTGGAGATGTAATTATGATTATTAAATAAACTTCTCTTTTTTTGTGATATTTTGGTGATATTTATGGAAAAAAGATGGAAATGTCCAAAATGTGGAAATACAGAATTTTTTGAAAAAGAAGTTGCAATGACTGGAACTGGATTATCAAAGATATTTGATATCCAACATAACGAATATATTGTTATAACATGCAAAAAATGCGGATATTCTGAATTTTATGATAAGAGTATAGTCAAGAGTAAGGATAATTTAATGAATATTTTAGATATCTTCTTTGGATAGAGGTGAAAAATCATGTTTAACAAAGTTTTAATTGCAAATAGAGGGGAGATAGCGATTAGAATTATAAGAGCATGTTGGGAGTTGGGAATTAAGACAGTTGCAGTTTATTCTGAGGCAGATAAGAGGTCTTTACATGCTACTTTGGCTGATGAAGCTTACTGTATAGGTCCTGCTCCAGCGGCAAAGAGTTATTTAAACATTGATGCCATATTAAATGTAGCTGAGAAAGCTAAGGTTGATGCCATCCATCCAGGATATGGATTTTTAGCTGAAAATGCTGAATTTGCAAGGGCTGTTAAAAAAGCTGGTTTTGAATTTATAGGGCCTAATCCAGATGCTATAGAAGCAATGGGAAGTAAAATTAACGCTAAAAAAATCATGAAAAAAGCAGGAGTTCCTTTAATTCCTGGTAGTGAGGGGGCTATTGAAGATATTGATGAAGCAATAGAAATAGCTGAAGCTATCGGTTTCCCTGTAGTTGTTAAAGCTTCAGCTGGCGGTGGCGGAATGGGAATGAGTGTTGCATATAGCAAAGAGGAGTTAAAAGAAGTTATTGAATCTGCAAGAAACATTGCAAAGAGTGCATTTGGTGACCCAACAGTATTTATTGAGAAATACTTAGAAAATCCAAGACACATTGAAATCCAATTATTGGGAGATAAGCATGGGAATATTATTCATTTAGGAGATAGAGAGTGTTCAATACAGAGGAGACATCAGAAGTTGATTGAAGAGGCTCCCTCACCAATAATGACTGAAGAGTTAAGAGAAAGAATGGGAGAAGCGGCAATCAAAGCAGGAAAGGCAATAAATTATGACAGTGCAGGAACTGTTGAGTTTTTGTATGAAAATGGCAACTTTTACTTCTTAGAGATGAATACAAGAATTCAAGTTGAGCATACAGTTACAGAGCAAGTTACTGGAATAGATTTGGTTAAGGCGATGATTAAAATAGCTGCTGGAGAAGAATTAACTTTAAAGCAGGAAGATGTTAAAATAAGAGGGCATGCAATTGAGTGCAGAATTAACGCAGAAGACCCATTAAATGATTTCGTTCCATGTCCTGGAAAGATAAAACTATATAGGTCTCCAGGGGGGCCTGGAGTTAGGATTGACAGTGGTGTCTATGGAGGGGCTGAAATTCCTCCTTACTATGATTCAATGATAGCTAAGCTAATTACTTATGGAAATAGCAGAGAGGAGGCAATAGCAAGAATGAAAAGAGCTTTGAGGGAGTATGTTATAATAGGCGTTAAAACAAATATTCCATTCCATAGGGCTGTTTTAGAGGAGGAGAACTTTTTAAAAGGGAATATCTCAACTCACTATGTAGAGCAGAATATGCATAAATTAAGAGAGAAAATGGTTAAATACGCATTAGAATCAAGAGATTTATACAGTGTTGTATCAGAGAAGGTATTTGAAAAGAATAAAAAGATAGCCGCCGCTGTTGGTGGTTTAACAATGTATATATCCCAAATTATGAAAGAAAATGAAGTGAATAACAAAGAATGGTAACTATCTAAAATTTTATTTTTTATATGCTTAAAAGATAGAAGTTATTGAAATTTTGTTAAATTTGAATATTAAATTTAATAGATTAATAAGATTAATAATCTCAAAAACTCAGAATGTGTTGATAGTAATATTTATATAACATAAGGCAATAGTTATTAAAAGTTTCTTTTTTAGAAAATAAAAGGTGATAATAATGCCAGGAACAAAACAAGTTAATGTCGGTTCATTAAAAGTTGGACAGTATGTTATGATTGATGGAGTTCCATGTGAAATTGTAGATATTAGCGTTTCAAAGCCAGGAAAACACGGAGGAGCTAAGGCAAGAGTTGTAGGTATTGGAATATTTGAAAAAGTTAAGAAGGAGTTTGTTGCACCAACATCAAGCAAGGTAGAAGTTCCAATAATTGACAGAAGAAAAGGACAAGTATTGGCTATAATGGGAGATATGGTTCAAATTATGGACTTGCAAACTTACGAAACATTGGAGTTGCCAATTCCAGAAGGTATTGAAGGATTAGAGCCAGGAGGAGAAGTTGAATATATAGAAGCAGTTGGTCAATACAAGATAACAAGAGTTATTGGTGGAAAGTAAATTTTAATTTTAATTTAAATTTCAAAAGTTCCATTTATGGTCCTTATAACAACATTATCAATATATTTCTTTGCTATTTTACCCAACTCTCTCAACTCATTTTCTTTAGGCATAGGGAGTTTTTTAAATTCTTCATCATAGGCATCCTTTGGCTCAAACTGCTGAATTGCATATAAGTCACAGTCTTTAACTGTTTTTGCTATATCTTCAATATCTTCCTCATCCATAACTTTTGGGACAAAAGTTGTTCTACACTCAACAAATACATTATTTTTTTTGCATAAATCAATAATCTTTAATATCTTATTTTTAATCTCCTCTCCATCCTCTCTGCATTTTACAAACTCTTTATACTTATCAAATCTACATTTTACATCAATAGCAACATAATCAATAAGCTTATTTTTAATTAGCTCCTCAATAACCTCTGGATGTGTGCCGTTTGTATCAATTTTCACTGGAAACCCTTTTTCTTTAGCATATCTTGCTATCTCTATCACAGCATCTTTCTGCAGAGTAGGTTCTCCTCCACTTATGACGATAGCATCTGCAAATAAAAAATCTATATCATTAAAAATTTCCTCAACTGTCATCCCCCTCTTATGCTCCAACATAAACTTTAAATTGTGGCAATAAGGGCATTTCATATTACATCCATATAGAAATATGACAGCTGAAGCTTTTTTTGGATAATCAATTGTTGATAAATCTACTATTCCTGAAACTAAAGCTTTCACTTTATCACCTAATCAATTTTTAGTCTTTTTAGCAAAATCATTTTAATCTCATCGTTAATTAACATCCAAACATGGGCATAGAGCCACATAAACAAAGCCAAATCCCAACCAATTGGAGCCATGAATATTCCTTCAGCAGCTACAATTGTTCCAATAATATTTGTTCCCATAACTCCCCAGAACAGCAACTTACTTGGATATGGCTTTTTCCACAACCTATCTCTAATTCTTGTAACGAATATGGTTGCATGTCCAGCCAATATCAACTTTAAAAATACAAAGCTCTGCAACTCTGCAATTGTTAGATGTAAGAATACATCAGATATATAGAATATCAGGAAGGAGCTAACAACTCCACTCAGTCCTAAAGCAGTTGAGAGCATTAAAATCTCTCTCATCCTCCATCTAACTGGAGATTTTGGCTCAACAACGTTATCATAGGCGATTGCCAATATAGGGATGTCATTCAATATAGCTAAGAGCACAATCATCAATGCAGTTATTGGATAAATGCCCAAAATCAATATGCATAACTCAACAAAGAATAAAATCCTTATTGTCTCAGTAATTCTATAAATAACATAGCTTTCCATTCTTTGAAATATCCTTCTTGCCTCTTGGATTGCATCAACAATAACAGATATTCCAGGAGATAATAAAACTATATCAGCAGCGGCTCTTGCAGCATCAGTTGCATTTGAAACAGCAATCCCACAGTCAGCCTTTTTTAAGGCAGGAGCATCATTAACTCCATCCCCAGTCATGGCAACAAGATGCCCTCTCTTCTGCAGTGAATCAACAATCTTATATTTATGCTCTGGGAATACCTCAGCAAATCCATCTGCTTCTTCAACAATCTCATCAAATTTTTCTTCTTTAATCTCTCCTCTTTTTAGTTTTTTCAATAGCTCACTAATTGATATTATCTTGTCTCCAATGCCCAACATTCGTGCTATATTCTTAGCTATAGCTACATGGTCTCCAGTAACCATCTTTATTATAACTCCAAGCTCTTTAATCTTCTTAACTGCCAAAGGAGCATCTTCTCTTGGAGGGTCATACAATGGGATTATTCCAGCAAAGTGCCATCTCCCATTTTTATAAACAGCTACCCCTAAAGCCCTATAACCATTTTCAGCAAGCTTATCAACAATTTCCTCAACCTTTCTCCTTAACTCTTCATCTGCATTGCATAAATCTAATATAACCTGAGGAGCTCCTTTTGAGACTTTAAACTCCTCATCGTTAGTTACCTCTGCCTCTGTCCTCTTAATAACTGGGTCAAATGGAATGAACTTCTTTATTTTGTAGTTTTTTATTTTTTCCATCAATCCTAATTTCTTAGCCTCATTTAAAATTGCCATATCTATTGCATCAGCATCCTCTTCCCTTGAAGCAAGAGCGGCAAATAAAACAACATCCTCTTTACTAAATCCATTTAAAGCTATAATTTCCCCACACACAAGCTGATTCTTTGTTAAAGTCCCAGTTTTATCTGAGCAGAGAATATCAACTCCTGCAAGTTCTTCAATAGCTACAAGTTTCTTAACAATAGCATCCTTCTTTGCTAAATTTAATGCTCCAATAGCCATAGTTATTGATAACACAGCTGGCATAGCCGCTGGAATTGCTGAAACAGCTAACACTAAAGCAAATTGGGCTGTTTCTATTAAACTCTTTCCTCTAAACAATTCAACGGCAACCATTATTGCTATTAAAATTACTGCTAAAACTATCAAATAGTCTCCTATCTTGATAATCATCTTTTGATAAGAGCTAACTTTTTCTGCTTTTTCAACTAACTTAACGGTCTTTCCAAAGTAAGTATTTAGCCCGGTAGCTTTAACTATTCCAGTCATCTCTCCTTTTTTAACAATAGAGCCAGAATAAGCAATATCTCCAATCTTCTTCTCTACTGGCAAACTCTCTCCAGTTAAGGCAGATTCATCTACAACTAAATAATCTCCATCAACCAATATTATATCAGCTGGAACGATATCTCCAATCCTAATTCTAACAACATCTCCAGGGACTAATTCTTTTGCTGGAATTATTTGCCATTTTCCATCTCTCAAAACCCTTGCATTTAAAGCCATCTTCTGCTTTAAAAACTCTATGACATTTTCTGCCTTATATTCTTCCCAAAAACCAACAACACCATTAACCAACAGTAGTATTAAGATTATAACAAAATCCACCCAGTGTTTGATTATTGCAGATAAAATAGCGGCAATTTCAATCATCCAAGCAATAGGATTCCAGAAGTAAGAGAGAAATTTAATAATTGGATGAACCTTTTTTTCTGGGATTTCATTATATCCATAGATTTTTAATCTCTTCTTAGCTTCTTCAGTTGATAATCCAGTTTTTATAGAAGTTTTATATTCTTCTTCAATTTCCTCAACATTCATAACAACCCCCCACAAAAAATAAAAAATAATTTATTTAAGCAAAGTATTTTAAAACATCCTTCTCTGTGATAATTCCTTTTATCCTTAAGTTTTCATCAACTACTGGTAAAGCCCCTATATCATTGGTTACCATTATTTCAGCTATCTTCTTTAATTTATCTCCCTCTTTTGCAGTTATAACATCCCTCTTCATAATCTCTTCCATTCTAACATTTGTTATCTCTCTAACATTACCAGTTTGCATGTGGTTGAAAGCCCAATCACTACCTAAAAGTTTTATAAAGTCCGTTGATGTTATAATCCCTACCAATCTCCCCTCACTAACAACTGGCAGTCTTCTAAACCCATTTCTCACCATAGTTCTCGCAACATCTTTCAACCTCTCTCCTGGTGTGGCTACAATAACGTCCCTTGTTATATAATCATCAATAACCTCATTTTCGTCTATCTTATCCAATAAAGCCCTTATCACATCTCTTTCTGTAATTAATGAAATGAGTTGGTTCTCGTCATTAACTATTGGAGCCCCCCCAACATTTTTTGTTAAGAATGTCTCTATTGCTTCATCAATATCTGCATTCTCCTTTAAAGTTATAACATTCTCCTCCATTATCTCTCTAACTGGTTCATTTATTGCTGCTAAAAAATTCCTTTCATGCTTCTCTCTAATTAAGTTGTATTTTGAACCCCCACCCATGAAATCTACAATATCCATACTTGTAATTATACCAACAACTTTGTTATTTCCCGCATTTACCACTGGCAATCTTCTGTATTTATTCTCATTCATAGTCATAAGGGCTTTTCTTATTGTAGTTGTAGGATAAACAGTTACAATCTTTTTATTTTGGGCAATTTTCATGACTCTCACAAACATCCCTCACAGGAAATTTTCAATAGTTTAAATTTAAATTTGAATTCTTACACATAATATTAATATTTCATTTAACGTATAAAATGATTATCCTTGTGATGAGTATGAGAGATGTAGAAAAGATTATAAAAGGAATAATAAAAGATATGAATCCAAGGTTTAAAAGGAAAACTTTAAGAGAGTTATTGAGTGAAGAAAAACCACATGTAATAATAAACGGTAAAAGGCATAGGATAAAAAGGAGAGAGCTTGAGTTTTTAAAAGAGATAGCAAGTGAAGATTTAAAAATCCCTATTGTTTTAGAGGTTGATTCCTCTTTAGGAGGGGCTATAAAAATCAGTGGAAAAGAAGAAGTAAAAGTTATATCAAAGATTTTGGGGAAAGAGATTGATATTTTTTCAGAGAAGGATGTAATGTATATATATAAACCAGAACTAAAGATTGTTAGAAAAGAACTGCCGACAACAACACAGCTTATATTTAAATTATCTTTATTTGACTAAAAAGTGATAATTATGAAAAGAAAAAAATACTATGGGAAAGACCCAATAAAAAAGCTTTTAAATGACCCGGAAAAGAGAGAAAAGATTTTTAAATTTTTATTTATTTTGAATATATGGGTTTGGTTGATGGTATTTTTAGGGGCGGTGATTTTTATCATATTGATGATAAAGTATTATTGGTGAAATTTTGGATGATGAAAAACTGACTAAAAAGAGAGAATTACTATTTAATGCCATTTTTGACATTTATAAAATATTTCTTGGAGCAGGATTGACTTTATTAGTTGCTGTCGTTATTAAGGTTTCATTTTCTGAAGGTAGTTTTAATATTGGCTTATCACTAATTTTAACAGATATAACAATCATTATTTACATTAGCTTGCTGTTTGGAGCAATTTTATATGATATTTATAAAAGATTGTAACTTATTGTATCAACTTCCTTCCAACTTTCCAATACCAGACTGCAATAGCTGTAGCAAACAATGCCATAAATCCCAATATAACTAACACCAATATTGCAAAGGCATCCAACTGCATACTTCCAACCTCTTTTTATAACCAAAAAGATTATTAACTTTAAGTTATCTAAGTTAATATTTAACTGATAATTATATTTATAACTTTTATTTGGTGGTAGTATGAATATCTATGTTTGGTTATTTGCTATTATAGCTCTAAGCTTCTCTGCATTAGTGGGATTAAGATTATCATTTAAAAAGGGAACTGCCAATGTTTTAGTTGGGGAGTCAATAATTACCGTTGTTGCTGGGACGTTGATAGTTGTTATCTCCCAAAAATACAACCTTGCATTTGCCGATACTATAGCCTTAGCCATCTTTATATGTGGGGTTGTTGGGGCATTTGCCTTCTGTAAGGTTATAGGTGGAGATAATGAAAAAGCAAAACAGCCAAATTAATGAGATTAATAAAGATGAGATATTTGTAGTCGTTCCTGCATTCAATGAAGAAAAGATGATTGGAGAAACTTTAAAGAATTTAAAAAAAGAGGGCTATAAAAATATAGTAGTTGTTGATGATGGTTCAATGGATAAAACTTCAGAGATAGCTAAAAAAGAGGGAGTTATAGTCTGTAGGCATATATTGAATAGAGGGTTAGGGGGAGCTTTAGGGACTGGGATTAAATGTGCTCTGCTATATAAACCAAAAATCATCATTACCTTTGATGCAGATGGGCAACATCATCCAAAAGACGTTGAGAAGGTTGTTAAGCCAGTATTATTTGAAGGCTATGATATGGCTATTGGTAGTAGGATGATGGATAAGAATGAGTTAAAGAATATGCCATTAGTTAAAAGGATTGGGAATTTTGGCTTAAATTTTATAACTTATTTGATGGGAGGGTATTTTGTTACAGACAGCCAAAGTGGATTGAGAGCTTTCTCTTATGAAGCGGCTAAGAAAATAATAGGGGATTTAAAGAGTGATAGGTATGAAGTTTCCTCTGAATTTATAATTTTAGCTAAAAAACATGGATTAAAGCTTAAAGAAGTGCCAATAAAAACTATATATACTGAATATTCGATGAGTAGAGGAACTAATGTAATAACTGGGTTTAAAATTTTATTTAAGTTGATTATGCAGAAGATTTTTTAAAATGGAAAAATAAGAGTTTTTAATATTTTATTTTTTGATTTATCTTTCCAACTTTGTATTTTAAGCCAATGTAGCCACCAACATCTAATAACACTATGTTTATAGCCAACAGAATGAAGGTTATATAAATCAGATATAAGTCCATGGTAGCTAAAGCCATGCCCATTAATAAAGCTGGGATTAATATTGAAACATCAATTGTAACTCCAATGATTTCATACTCCTTTCCGCTTGCAATACTCATTCCCCCTGAAATACCTGCAATAATTGCAACAATAGCACTCAATATTATTGATGTCTCTGATAGATACTGTAAAACCAACTCTTTTGAAACAAAAAACAAACTTGGAATAAATGCACAAACTATAACAATCCCAGAGCAGAGGAGTTCTTTTTTCATCCCTTGGATGAATAACTCTTTATCTCCCAATACTGTTCCTATGGCACTTCCCATAACTGTATCAACTAAAGGTGCTATAATCATCGCCCCAATTAATGTTGGAATATTATGCTCTATCAATCCAATAACTCCCATGATACTTGCCAATATAACTTTAATTATAACATTTTTCGTAATTTTAACCATAGTTTTTGCTTTGTAGTAGAGTTCTAAAGGAGACAAGCTTGTTGAAGCTATTCCCTCCTCCCTACATGAGAATGTTATGTTTGCTGGCATTATTGTCACACTTCCATGACCTTTCTCTCCTAAACCTAATTTTTTTAATTCTAAAACTATTTTTTCTGCATCTCTTGCATCTGCGTTGCATGTTATGATGATTCCATCTTCAATTGATGTCTTTAATGGTTCAATTATTGATATTGAGTAGGCATTGTTCTTTTTTAAAATTTCCTCAACAGTATTTAGGAATTTTTTTGGAATGATGATTTTCATGTATCTCATTCTCTCACCAAACCACAACCTTTATATACACCCTACATCCAATTACATAGTGAAAACATTAAAATAACTATCTAAGTTGGTGATACCTTGAAACTTAGAAATGTTGAACCAAGGTTTTTGAAAGCATATAATATATTAATGGATAAATTTGGGCTATTCCCATTTACCTATGATATGGCTGAAAAGGTTCTTAAAGATAACTATGAAAATGTGAATGAAGTATTATCCAAGTTGGCTGATGCTGGATTATTGGAAAAGACAGCAAAGAAGGAAGATAAAAGAAAGAAAATTTATAAAATAAAGCCATTAACTACTGAAAAAATTGAAAAGGTAAGTAAAGATAAGTTAATTGGTTTGCTTAAGCAAGGGGCTGATTTGATAAGAACGCAGGTAGATTATAAAGTATTACTGTTATTTTTGTTTTTTAAGGCAATTAGTGATAAATATCTGTTAAAAGTTG
Organism: Methanocaldococcus jannaschii DSM 2661; assembly: GCF_000091665.1. Lineage (NCBI taxonomy): Archaea > Methanobacteriati > Methanobacteriota > Methanococci > Methanococcales > Methanocaldococcaceae > Methanocaldococcus > Methanocaldococcus jannaschii. The sequence goes on along the minus strand of NC_000909.1, from coordinate 1,163,616 downwards.
AGGAGTTGAAGAAGGAGTTTGAAGATTTGGATGAAGAAGATATATATGTATTGGCAAATGAGGAAATTTTAGAGCTTTATGATGTTGAGGGTAAAAAGTTGTATGTATGGCATGAAGTAGCAAATAATCCAGAAGATTTTATAAATGCATTAAATAAAATTGTTGAGATGAATAAGGAGAAATTGAGTGGTTTAGATGAGTTGATAAAAAGAACTGGACTTCCTACATTATTTGAAAATGAAAATAGGCATATTGTTCAACATTTAATTAATTTATTTAGTAGAGCAGATTTTTCAGAAGCATCTTATGATATATTGGGAGATGCTTATGAATGGACTTTAAATTATTTTGCTCCAACAAAGGCAAAAGAGGGGGAGGTTTATACTCCTATTGAAGTTAGCAAACTAATTGCCCATTTGGTTGAACCAAAAGACGATGAGGTAATTTTAGACCCTGCATGTGGTTCTGGTTCTATGTTGATAGAGCAGTATAGATTTGCAGGTAGTAATCCAAATATTGTGTTGGTTGGGCAAGAAAGGAATGATGTTACTGCCGTTTTAGCAAAGTTGAATTTTATACTGCATGGAATTAACTTAAAAGATGCTAAGGTGTTTATTGGAGATTCTTTACTAAATCCAAAGTTTGAGAGTTTTATTNAAGAAGTTAAAGGTACTGGAAAAGCTGATAAGGTTGTAGCAAATCCACCATGGAATCAGGATGGTTACGATGAAAACACCCTAAAAGTGAATGAAAAATATAAAGATATTTATATGTATGGATTTCCAAATAAAAACTCCGCTGATTGGGCATGGGTTCAGTTGATAAATTATTATACTGAAAAAAAGGCGGGGATTGTTTTAGATTCAGGGGCTTTGTTTAGGGGAGGGAAAGAGAAGACAATAAGGAAGAGATTTGTAGATGATGATTTAATTGAGGCAGTTGTTTTATTGCCTGAGAAGTTATTTTATAACTGTCCTGCACCAGGGATTATTTTAATTTTGAATAAAAATAAGCCAGAAGAGAGAAAAGGAAAGATTTTGTTTATAAATGCCTCTAATGAATATATTAAACATCCAGAGGTTAAAAAATTAAACAAACTCTCTGATGAGAACATTGAGAAAATAGCAAAGGCATATAAAGAGTTTAAGGATGTTGATGGCTTTTGTAAGGTTGTAGATATTGAGGAGATTAGAAAGAATGATTATAATCTAAATGTTTCTTTGTATATCTCTCCAATTGAAGAAGATGAGGATGTTGATTTAGGAGAGGTTTATGAAGAGCTTAATAAATTGCATAATGAGTATTTGGAGAAGTTTGAGGTTGTTAAAGGTTATTTAGAGGAGATTAATGGGTTGATTAAATAGATATTTTTTTGAGGGATTTTAAGAGCTGGAAGTTAATTTAATTTGTTTGATTGATTAGAAATAAGTAAGGTGGTTAATATGGCTCCAAATACAAATTTTGCCAGTTTAGTTGCAGTAGCTGGATGTGTTTTGTTAGGATATAATTACTATACAGGCAATATATTTTGTGGAGTTATAGGTTCTTTATTATTATTTGGAGCTTTATGGAGCCTAAATGGAGGTAAAATTTGGGGTATTATATCGTTTATCATATCAGCAAGTATTTTCTGTTATATAAATTGGGACTTTATCCTTAATTTGTTATTCTATTCGATTATTGCTTTTATAGTTATGTCCATATTGATTTTAATTTTTGGGAATAATCGTGGAGGATATTATTACTAAATACTATTTTTTTTGGTGATAATTATGCAATTTTATAAAGAAGAGAATTTTAAAGAGATGCATGGGTTGAGAGTTCCAGAGGACTGGGAAGTTGTAAGAATTGGAGATTTTATAAAATATATTAAAGGTAAAAAACCAGCTGTTATGGTAGATGAAGAACTTGAAGGTTATTATCCTTATTTATCAACTGAGTATTTAAGGGATGGAATAGCTTCAAAATTTGTAAAAATAACCAATAAGGAAATTATTGTAAATGAGAATGATATACTGCTATTATGGGATGGTTCAAATGCAGGGGAGATATTTTTAGGTAAAAAAGGAATTCTTTCTTCAACAATGGTAAAATTAGAACAGAAAAATAAAATTATGGACGATTTATATTTATTTTATTCCCTAAAGTTAAAAGAAAGTTTTCTAAAAAGTCAAACAAAAGGAACTGGAATTCCACACGTAGATAAAAAAATATTTGAAAATATAAAAATCCCCCTCCCTCCCTTAGAAGAACAGAAACAAATAGCAAAAATATTAAGTGACTTTGATAACCTAATAGGAACAATAAATAAGCAGATTGAAGTATTAAATAAGGCAAAAAAGGGGATGATGAAAAAATTATTTACTAAAGGAGTTTTTGAGCATAAAAGTTTTAAAAAATCAGAGATTGGAGAGATTCCAGAGGATTGGGAGGTTGTTAAATTAAAGGAAGTAGTGGATATACAATCTGGAAAATATTTTAAATATTCAGAATTTTGTGAAAATGGTGTAAAATGTTTGAAAATCGATAATGTAGGATTTGGGAAAATTTTTTGGGAAACAGTTTCTTTTCTTCCAGAAGATTATTTGAATAAGTATCCACAATTAGTTTTAAAATCTGGAGATATAGTATTGGCATTGAATAGACCAATAATAGGTGGAAAAATAAAAATTGGAATTTTAAAGGATATAGATGAGCCAGCTATACTCTATCAAAGAGTAGGAAGATTTATTTTTAAAAGTGAAAAGATAGACAAACAGTTTTTGTTTTATTTGTTAATGAGTGAATATTTCAAAAAAGAACTTTCTAAATTGCTTATTGGGACTGACCAGCCTTATATAAGAACACCCGTCCTACTAAACATAAAAATCCCTCTTCCTCACTTAGAAGAACAAAAGGCAATGGCTGAAAGATTAAAAAGTATAGACAACCTAATAGAAATAAAAAGAAAAGAAAAAGAACAAATAGAAAAAGCAAAAAAGAAAATAATGAATCTACTACTAACTGGAAAAATAAGAGTAAAAAATTTAAATTTTTAAAATAAAATTTTTATTGTTAATAAAATTTTGCTGGTGAAATTATGAAAACTCTCTCTGAAATAAAAGAAATCCTAAGAAAACATAAAAAAATACTCAAAGAAAAATATAAAGTTAAATCTATCGCTATATTTGGCTCTTATGCAAGAGAAGAACAGAAAGAAACATCAGATATAGACATATTAATTGACTACTACGAGCCAATAAGTTTATTAAAATTGATAGAGTTAGAAAATTACTTATCAGATTTATTGGGAATTAAAGTTGATTTAATCACTAAAAACTCCATCCACAACCCTTATGTAAAAAAATCCATTGAAGAAGACTTAATTTATATTTAATGGTGGTTAAATGCCGAAGAGAGATATAAAGGCATTTTTATATGATATTTTAGAGTATATGGATGACATAATTAACTTTACTAAAAATATGGAATATGAGGAGTTTATAAACAATAAGGCAATAAAATATGCGGTTGTTAGATGCTTAGAGGTTATTGGAGAGGCGGTTAAAAAGATACCAAAGGATATTAGAGAAAAATATCCTCACATCCCATTCAAAGAATTGGCTGGAATGAGAGATAAATTAATCCACCAATATTTTGGTGTAGATTATCTAACCGTTTGGGAGACAGCAAAATATGAAATTCCAGAGATAAAGAAAGAATTTGAAAAGATTATAAAAGACATTGAGGGGAAGGATGAAAACTCTCTCTGAAATAAAAGAAATCTTAAGGAAACATAAAAAAGAATTAAAAGAAAACTATAAAGTTAAATCTATCGCTATATTTGGCTCTTATGCAAGAGGAGAGCAGAAAGAAACATCAGATATTGACATTATGGTTGAGTTTTATGAAACTCCGGATTATCTCAAATTCTTTGAGTTGGAGGATTATTTAGAGAATATTTTAAATATCAAAGTTGATTTAATTACAAAAAACTCAATTTAAAATCCATACATTAAAAAATCCATTGAGGAAGATTTAATTTTTATTTCAGGTGAATAAAATGCCGATTCCGGAGATTTACGTCCATAATGATATAGAAGAGAATTTAAATAAATTAGGTTGGAAAGAATTGGAGGGATATGAAGGGGAGGCATTTAGCAACTACATAATAAAACCAATATTAGAGGAGCAACTAAAAATTATAAACGACCACATAGGAGAATATAAAGATGAATTTATTGAGAAAGCAATAAATAAACTAATAAATGAACCAAAACCAGAGGAGATTTTAGATTATATTAAAAATGGAATATTAATAACCTTAGATAAGGGAAGAAAAGGGCAAGTTTCTAATAGAGTTAAATTAATTGATTATAAAAATATTGAGAAAAATATCTTCAATTATGCCCACGAATTGAAATTTAAAGGAAACGACAACATTATCCCAGATTTTACCCTATTTATTAATGGAATTCCCATAATTATTATAGAGGCAAAAAGAGAATTTTCTGAAAAAGAAACTTATGAAGAGGCGATAAATCAAATAAATAGATATGAAAGGGAAGCTCCTAAACTATTCAACTATGTGCAGTTTGCCATTGTTTATGGAGATGAAAAACTTTATATCCCAACATATCCAAACGAAGAAAAAGAAGATAGATTTAAAAAGCCATACAAATGGAAAAATGAGAAAAAAGAGGAAGATATTTGGGATTTATTAAAAAGGGAGAGAGTTTTAGATACAATAAAGAACTTTATATTTTTTAGTAAAGACAGGGCTGGAAGAAAAACTAAAATTATCCCGAGATATATGCAATATTGGGCAGTAAAAAAAGCTTATGAAAGAATAACCAACTACCTAAACAACAAAGATTATAAAAATAGGGGATTAGTTTGGCATTGGCAAGGTAGTGGAAAAACCTTCGAAATTTTATATTTGGCGGAGTTATTTTATAATGAATTTAAAAACAAAGACCCTATTGTTTTTATAATGGTGGATAGGAGAGAGTTAGAGACTCAATTTAATGATGATATCATTGCCTTACAAAATGCGAATTTTAAAGATTGCTTCAAAAAAATTAACAGTGTTGAAGAACTTAAAGGAGTTTTAGAGGACATAAAAGAGTCAGAAAATAACCCAAATATTTCAGAGAAGGGCGTTTATTTGGTTATGATGCACAAATTTGATAAAAATAAATTAAAGGACTTTATAGAATCTTTTGGCTCAATTGATAAAAAAGAAATTTTGATTTTGAGGGATGAAGCTCATAGAACTGAATCAGGTAAATTTGCCACCCTAAGAAACAAAATTTTAAAAAACGCCATTGCCATTGGTTTTACTGGAACTCCCGTTCATAAAAAAGATATGAGCACATTTAAAGAATATGCCTATCCACAAGAAGGAGAGTTTTATTTAGATAGGTTTTTTATTGAGGAATCGATAAAAGAGGGCTTTACTTTGCCTTTAATCTGGAGAGTTGTTAAACCAGAGGATATAAAAGATATCTCAGAGGAAGAAATAAAAAACATTATAGAAAAATTGTTTGTTGATGAAGAAGATGCTGATAAGATTGTTGTATCCAAAAAAGAAATTGCCGAGAAAATAAAATTATCTGATTTATTAAAAAGTGAAAGCAGTATAAAAGAGGCATCAAAATACATAGCAGAGCATATTTTAGAAGACACTGAAAACTTTAAATTCAAAGCCATGGTTGTAGCTCAAGATAGAAAATCATGCATTTTGTTTAAAAAATATTTAGACGAATATCTTAAGGAAAAAATAAAAAACTACAATGAGAACTGGACTCAGGTTGTTATTACATATATTCACAATGATGATGTAGAAATTGAGAATTATAAAAAAGAGATTGAAAAAAAATATGGTAAAAATGTAGATGAATTAAACAAAAAATGGACTGAAGATTTTATAAATAAAGAAAATCCAAAAATTTTAATTGTCAATAAAAAACTATTGACCGGTTTTGATGCTCCAATATTAAAAACTATCTACATCCACCAATTTCTTAAAGATTATCTCTTACTTCAAGCATCTGCAAGGGCAAACAGACCAGCAAAAAATAAAAAATATGGACTTATTGTTGATTTAACAGGAATATTAATTGAAAACTACAAAAAGGCAATTGAGAACTATAACCTATACAGAGATGAAGCAATAAATAAGGATATTTTAAACAACTTATTTGTTGAAACATCAAAAATCTGGGAGAGCTTTTTAACGAAGTTAAATGAGTTTAAAGAGTTGTTTAAGTTAATTGTAGGGATTGAGTTTGATGATTTCATTGTAAATCTAAAAAAACAGAAAAACTCAAAAGAATTTAAAAAAATTATAAGCAAAATTATCCTAAGTGATAAATTTGACTATTTCTATGCAAAACTTAGAGAACTTATTCAATTATTTGAGGCTGTTGGGGCTTATGGAGAAAAGTTAAATTATTACGAAACCTATGAATGGCTAAAAATAATATCTGCTGGAATAAATAAGCAGATGAGACCTAAAAGTTATAAAATTCCTTACAATCAAATAAAAAAGGAAGTAATAAAATATTTAGAGTTTGATACTTATGCAGACATTGCTTCAACCTCAATAAATCCTCAACTATTGGAGAATTTAAAAAATAAAGATGAAATTAATGTAATAGTTGCAGATATGATCTATTATGCTTTAGATACACTTCAAAATAAAAAAGAGCCAATATATAGGATGATATACGACAGAATAAACGAGTTAAAAAACGCATATATTTCAAAAACTAAAAAAAATGAGTATGTGATTAATGAACTAATAAATTGCTTAAATGCATTAAAAACCTACGAAGAGGAGGAAAAAACATTATCAAAATCAGAAAAGGCAATAAAAAATATGCTGTTTTATTTAAAGAATGTAGAGAACTGCAATATTAAAAAACTTCCACTAACTGAAAAGACCTTAAAAAATTTGGAAGATAAAAAATTAATAAAACCAAGTGATTTTGATAAAATTAAGAAATTCTTATTTGTTGATTTGAAAAATGCTATTAAAGAAACTGAAAAAAGAAGAAAAGTATCAAATAAAATAGTTGAAGAAATTATTAAACCAATTTTTATTTAATGTGATATAATGAAAGATAGAAAAATATTAAACGAAATATTGAGTAATACAATAAATGAACTAAACCTAAATGACAAAAAAGCAAACATAAAAATCAAAATAAAGCCACTTAAAAGAAAAATTGCCTCTATCTCATTGACCAATAAGACAATTTATATAAATAAAAATATACTGCCTTATTTAAGTGATGAAGAAATAAGGTTTATTTTGGCTCATGAGCTTCTACATCTAAAATATGGAAAATATCACATAAATGAATTTGAAGAAGAACTTTTATTTTTATTTCCAAATAAAGAAGCAATTTTAATAAACCTTATAAACAAACTGCATCAGAAAAAATAAAGGAGGGAGTATGTTTAGCATAAGAAAGATAATAACAATCTCTGACTATGTAACAATGCTGAATATCATAACAGGACTTTTAGCTATCTTACTAAATAGCTTTTCATTAATCTACCTCTCAATAATCTTTGATTCTTTAGATGGATATGTAGCAAGAAAAACTGGAACTGTCTCTGACTTTGGGGCTGAGTTAGACAGTATTTCAGATGTAGTTAGCTTTGGAGTAGCTCCTGCTTATCTATTATATAACAACTTTGAATCAAACTTAGCTTTGATATCAGCAATAATATTCTGCCTCTGTGGAGCTTTAAGATTGGCAAGGTTTGGGATTTTGAATGTTAAAGGTTTTATTGGCTTGCCAATTCCTGCAGGAGCTTTATTGTTAGTTGGATTCTGCCAATTAATTAATAGCTATTTAATTAACTCAATATTGGCAATATTAATAGGGCTTTTGATGATTAGTGATATAAAATATCCGAAGTATCCTAATAAGATATTTATCTATATATTTGCTGTCTCCTTATGTTTGGCTATAGTTGGAATCCCACACTTTGCTTTAATGTTGTGTTTAATCTACGCTATTTATGGAATAATCAAATATATAAGAGGTGATTAACAATCAACAAAGAAATCCTCAAAAAAATCCCAGAGAATATTTTAAATAAAGATGCAATAAACAAATTAGAAAATAAAGGAGTAAAAATTGTAGATGTTTTAGGAAAAGGACATAGAGGGGTTGTATTAAAAGGCATATACAATAACAAGGAGGTAGCCATAAAAATCCCAAGAACAGACAGCCCAAAAAACACCATAGAACATGAGGCAAAGATTTTAAAACTCTTAGAAAAATATGACATAGCTCCAAAGGTTTATGAATTTGATAGCGATTATTTAATCATGGAATTTATAGATGGAGAGGAGTTAAAATCAGCCGTTGATAAATTAGATAAAGATAGATTGCTAAAAGTAGTTGAGGATATTTTAAAAATTACTCTAAAACTTGATATCTTGGGGATTGAGCATAAGGAGATACAGGGAGGGAGGCATTTTTTAATTACCAATAAAAAAACCTACATCATTGATTTTGACAAAGCTAAGGAAAAGAAAACCACGAAAAACTTCACTGGAGCTATAGCTTTATTGTTTGGAGAAGGAAGAATAGCAAAAACCATAAGAGAAAATCTAAATATTGGAATTGATGAAATAAAATTTATAAGGGAGTTTGCAAAAAAATATAAAAAGCTCTAATGATAATAAATTATTAAGGTGATGTTTATGGTTAAAATTATCACAAGAAAGGTAAAAGACATCGAACCATTAGAAAATGCGTTATTAATTGAAGGACTGCCAGGAATTGGACACGTTGGTAGATTGGCAGCTGAGCATTTAGTCCATGAATTTAAAGGAGAGAAGTTTTTAGAACTCTTCTGTTATGACTTCCCACCACAAGTTTTGGTTAAAGATGATGGAACTATTGAATATATGTGTGCCGAATTCTATGCAATTAGAGAGCCAAAGCCAATGATTGTTGTTTTGGGCAACACTCAAGCGTTATCCCCAATTGGTCAATACCACTTAGCTGAAGAGATTGTTAAAATAGGCATAGAGTATGGAGCTAACTTTGTCTATACCTTAGGTGGCTTTGGAGTTGGAAAGCTATGCGAAGAAGTTAAAGTTTATGGAGCTACAACATCAAAAGAACTTGCTAAAAAGTTAAAAGAGCATGATATCTTATTCAGAACTGATGGGGGAGGAATTGTTGGAGCTGCTGGTTTAATGCTGATGTTTGCAGATTTAAATGGAATTCCTGGAATCTGCTTAATGGGAGAAACTCCAGGCTATCTAATAGACCCAAATGCTGCAAAAGCAGTTTTAGAAAAGTTCTGCAAGCTTGAAAATATAGAGATTAATATGGAAGAGTTGGAGAAGAGAGCCAAGGGCATGGAGCAGTTTATTGAGAAGATTAAGAAGTTTGAAGAAGAGATGCTAAAAGCTGCCCAGGCAAAACCACCAAGTGAAGAGGATTTAAGATACATTGGATAAACAATTAACTTTAAATATTATCTTCTCTTTTTTTAATTTTAATGGTTTTCCCTTATTTTATTAAAAATTTAAATCCATTTTGAGTGTTAATCTTTCAATGAAGGTGATTATTGTGAAAATCTGGAATAAAATCAATGGAATAACTCTAATAAATGATGATTTTTTAAATGTGGATTTACCTAATGAAAGTATTGATTTAATAGTTACTTCTCCTCCATATAATGTAGGAATTGACTACAACCAACACGATGATACAATTCCTTATGAGGAATACTTAGATTGGACAAAACAATGGTTAAAAAAGGCACTAACTCTTTTAAAAAAGGATGGACGGCTTTGCTTAAATATCCCATTAGATAAAAATAAAGGAGGGATAAAACCAGTCTATGCCGATATAGTTAAAATTGCCTTAGATGTTGGATTTAAATATCAAACAACAATTATATGGAATGAACAAAATATATCAAGGAGAACAGCGTGGGGTAGCTTTATGAGTGCTTCTGCTCCTTATGTTATTGCTCCAGTTGAAACTATTGTAGTTCTATATAAAGAAAGCTGGAAAAAGCTTTCAAAAGGAGAATCTGATATAACTAAGGAAGAATTCATTGAATGGACTAATGGTTTATGGACTTTTCCGGGGGAGAGTAAAAAAGAATTGGACATCCAGCACCATTTCCGTTAGAACTCCCAAAAAGATGTATTAAACTTTTTAGCTATGTGGGAGATACTGTCTTAGACCCATTCTTGGGCAGTGGAACAACAGCAATAGCCGCATATAAATTGAGAAGAAAAGCTATTGGTGTAGAAATAGATGAGAAATATTTTGAATTAGCAATAAAAAGAGTCTCAAGAGAATGTTGCACTTTGGAGGGTTTATTATGGAAATAAACCACATATCTAAGATTTTAGAAAAAGAGAGGGAAGAATACATTAGAAATAAAGTTGAAGAATATTTAAAACAAGGTTTTTCTAAGGATGATGCGGTAAATAAGGCAAATCAATCATGGAGAACTTACATTGGACATAGAATTCAAGATGTTATTTACAATCTACTTAAAAAATTTTTAAAAGATAGCGGATTAAAAGTAACTACTGACAAAGCTTTAAATAATAGAAATTTACCAGAAGAATTGGATAAAGTTAAAAGATTGATAGCCATAAATTATGGTGAATATCTTTTCCTTCCAGATGCAGATGTTATTGTTTATAAAGTTGAAAATAATGATATAAAAATAATAGCAATCATTTCAGTTAAAAATTCTTTTAGAGAAAGAAGATTTGAAACAACATATTGGAAACTAAAATTGAAAGAGTCCCCAGTAACTTCACATATAAAGGTATTCTTAGCCACTCCAGATAAAGACAATGAAATTTCTTATAAATGTCCAAATGGAAAACCTAAAAAGATGAGAATAATCTTAGAATACGAACTTGATGGAATATATTTCCTAAAAGAGGACTTTGAAGAAACAGAAAAAGCAAAACATTTTGGAAAAATTGTTGAAGACATTATAGAAATTTCTAAGAAATTATAATTTATTTAGATTTAGAATGTAGTTACTTTTCCTTCAACAATCATCTTTTGAACTTCCATGATGTTATCTAACCATTTATTGGCTATCTCTTTTGCTTTTGGTTCAATATCCTTTATATCATAGCTATCTTCAGTTATAATTTCTATATCTAAAGCCTTTGGCTCATTGATTGGCTTACCAATTTGGCTTAATATTCTAACATAGCACTCTTTAACTCCTTCCAATTTGGCAATATCGTTTGCTATTAAGTTTGCTAAGATATTGTAGATTTTACCAACGTGATTTACTGGGTTTTTACCACTTGCTGCCTCCATACTCATAGGTCTGAATGGAGTTATCAATCCATTAACTCTATTTCCTCTCCCAACTGAACCATCATCCCCCATCTCTGCTGATGTTCCAGTAACTGTTAGATAGACACTCTCCCTCTCATAATCATCTGCTGTATTTATATGAATTTCAACCTCATATCCATCAGCTATCTTCTTAGCTAAATCTTCAACCTTCTTTCTAACCTTTTCAATAACTTCCTTATATTCCTCAATATTTTTAACATACCTATCAACAACAGCCATAGCAATGGTTAAAGTTATCTTCTTACCCTCTCTTAATCCCATAACCTTTATGTCCTCTCCTACAGCTGGAATCTCATTCTTTAACTCATCACTATTTAAAAATCTCTCTGTTTCTAAAACTAACCTCTCTGTTGTTGATAATGGAGCATAACCTACTCCAAATGATGTATCATTAGCTAAAGGAACTTCATTCTTTTGTCTCTCAAAGACATCAACTAAATCCATACTTCCCTGCCCAATTCTGCAGTCAATAATAACATCTTTATCAACATCAACATTTCTTAAAACCTTCTTTAAATATTCTTTAGCAGCTTTAACAGCAGTTGTTCCTACTGGGAGCTTTATAACTTCATTTTTCTCCTTATCTAAGATTTCCATTGTTGCTCTTCCAGATAATAAAATATAAATAGGGCTTACCATTACTCCTCCTCCAAACTTAGGATATGCATGTCCCCCTACAAGCTCAACTTGGTCTGTATTGTGGTGCAAAATAGTTCCAAACTTCTCCATGTACATCTTACATAAAGCCCTACTAACACTCTCAGCAATACCATCACAAATTGAATCTGGATGCCCCAATCCCTTCCTCTCAACAATTTCAGTTGGTCTTTCTTCAATTGGTTCAACATCTAATTTTTTTACAATTATGTTTCTCATCTATATCACCATGTCCTAATTATCAATAAGTAAAATGATAAAATAAATTTTTTATATTTAAAGTTAATCCTCTTATAAAATAGAAAGCTAAAAACTCCCTAAATTAGAAAAAATATTTTATTAAATTCTCTTTACCATCCTTAACCATCCTTTGACGACTTCTTTTTCCTCAAAACCCAATCTTTTATAGAATTCTATAGCCCCTTTATTCTCTACCCCAACCCACAACTCAACAATTCTCCTCCCTCTTTTTTTAGCATATTCAATAGCTTTGTTTATTAGAGCGGTTCCAATCCCTCTCCCCCTAAAATCTGGGTCAACAAATATTTCATGGATTTCGGCAACCTCTCTTTTTTCTATATTACTTATCCAATTGCAATCACAAGCAACAAAACCAACAGGCTTTCCATTAACTTCACAAACAAAAAATCCATCCTCATCTCTCTTCATCAACCATTTAAAATACCATCTTGCCCATTTTTTCTTTTTATAATAATATTTATCAAATCCCCTATATGCCTTAAAATAAAGCTCAAGAAAGTCATCTAAGTCATCTTTAGTTACATTTCTTATTGTATAGGTTTTTATTAAGTTATAAACCTCCATAGCTGCATTTTGACATCTGAAGAAATCATCTAATATTGATTTTAATGAGCCAATGGAGTGGGTTTTTATATACAATGTGGGCTTTTTTTCACATTTTAAATTAATTTCAATGCTATTATTAATGTAGTTATCAACCTCTAAGCTTCTACAAACTTCTTTTGGAATTTCTAAGTGTAAAATTAGCTGGACTCTCATAATCTCACAGAAATAATTTAAATTTATTAATTTAACTTTATGAATATATAGATGTAAAATAAAAAATAAAGATTGGTGCGCCGGCCGAGGATTTAAACGAACCTTTTAGTAAAAGGTTCATCAAAACGGATGCATTGCTTCCTTTAAGGAAGCAATGCCTCTTAGATTAAAGTGGGGCTGAACGAAGTGAAGCCCCGCTCTGGGGTATACCAATAGGGGCTTTGCCCCTATGGAAATAAATTATGGTGCGCCGGCCGGGATTTGAACCCGGGTCGCTGGCTTGGAAGGCCAGAGTGATACCAGGCTACACCACCGGCGCATGTCCAAATCAAGCCCTGGCTAATTGAAGCCAGTGGTGCGGCCTCCGGGATTTGAACCCGGGGTCCGGGCGTGGCAGGCCCGTGTGTTACCAGGCTACACCAAGGCCGCTCCATTGCAAGCAACAATAACATACTCAGAACTACTATAAATACTTTTCGGTTTTATTGTATTAAATATTTTAATTAATGTCTTGAATTATAAGAATAGGCGTCAAAATAAAAATAATTTTTTATACTTTGATTTGTTTTATTAGATTATGTTAGATATTGTGAGATTACTCTCACTCATGAGACTGGTAGAATTTTACTGGTGATTATTATGGATTTAGGAACTACTAAGTATATCATTTATGCAGAACTCATTGCTGATGGTTATGTTGAAAAACATGATGTTATTGGAGCAATATTTGGGCAGACGGAAGGGTTGTTAGGGGATGAGTTAGATTTGAGAGAACTACAAAAAACGGGAAGAGTTGGAAGGATAGATGTAGAGCTAACCAATATTAATGGAAAGTCAATAGCCAAAATAACAGTCCCATCAAGTTTGGATAGGATTGAAACCTCTATATTAGCTGCCACTTTAGAAACAATTGATAGAGTAGGACCATGTGTAGCAACAGTTAAAGTAATAGATATTGAGGACATTAGGAAAAAGAAGAGAGAATACATAGTTGAAAGAGCTAAGGAAATATTGAAGCAGTTGATGAGCAACATAGATGTGAATACAATTATTGAAGAAGTCAAAGAAAGTGTAAGAATGGGAGAAATTATTGAATATGGCCCTGAGAGATTGCCAGCAGGTCCTGCAGTAGATAGTTCAGACGATATTATAGTTGTTGAGGGAAGGGCAGATGTTTTAAACTTATTGAGGTGTGGCATTAAGAATGTGATAGCTGTTGAAGGAACCTCTGTCCCTAAAACTATCATAGAGCTTAGTAAGAAAAAGATAGTAACTGTCTTTACAGATGGAGATAGAGGAGGAGAACTGATTTTAAAAGAGTTACTACAAGTTTGTGATGTTGATTTTGTGGCAAGAGCTCCACCAGGAAAGGAAGTTGAAGAGTTATCTAAAAAAGAAATTATGAAATGTTTAAGAAGTAAAATCCCTGCTGAGCATATATTGGCTCAAATATTAAAGGATAAACAAAAAATTGATGAAAAAGTATGTAAAGATGAAATTAGAAATATGGGGATTCAAACAATACCAGAAATAAAACCTGAAATAAGTATAACATCTAATGATGATGTGGAAGTTTCAAGTGTTGAGTGTAATCCATCTAATAATGAAGAACTACCACCTAAATATAACAAATACCGAAAGTTTTATGAAAAACTTATTGAATTAGAAGATTCTAAAGTGTTAATTATTAATGGGGATAAAGAGGAAATTGTTAGTATTGAGGAGTTAATTAATAATACAGATAACTATAAATCTATTGACGCAATTATAATTAATGGGACAGTTACTCAAAAACTTATAGACATCTTATATGAAAAGACAAATTTAATTTTCTGTAAAGATGCAAAAATCATAAAAAAGCCAGTTAATTTAACACTCATCACTTTCGGTGATTTAAATGCATAAAGATGAGCTGATTCAATTACACCAACTCCTTATCTATTTAAGAAAATATATCGAAAAAAAATATAATTGCGACAATAACGAATTTAAAGAGTATGATGAGTTAAATATCTATCCCCATCATATTCACAGAACAAAGGCAGAGCATATATATACCATCTTTTTACTTTCAAGTATTATAGCAAAAATTTTATCTGATAATGGGAAAATCCCAAGAAGCGTATCAAACTTACTTAGAGTCAGTGGAGAAAAAATAAAAAAAGAAATTCAACGAAAGAGATGCAAAATAAAAAATACAAATACATGAATATAATAATTACGTGAGAAGATGATAATGTTTGCATTACCAAATAAAGGGAGGATTTCAGAGCCAGTAATGAAAGTTTTAGAGAAGGCAGGATTAAAGATTACAGTTAAGGGAAGAAGTTTATTTGCTAACACTGTAGATGACAACATCAAAGTAATGTTTGCAAGAGCAAGAGATATTCCGGAGTTTGTGGCTGATGGTGTTGCAGATATAGGAGTAACTGGCTATGATTTAGTTTTAGAGAGAAATGTTGAAGATAAAGTTGATTTCCTATTAGATTTTGGTTTTGGATTTGCAAAACTGGTTTTAGCCGCTCCAGAGAGCTCAAATATAAACAGCATAGACGATATAAAAGAAGGGATGAGAGTAGCAACAGAATTCCCAAACCTAACAAAAAAATACTTTGAAAAATTAAATAAGAAAGTTGAGATTATTGAACTTAGTGGAGCAACAGAGATAGCTCCATTCATAGGAATAGCTGATTTAATTAGTGATTTAACATCTACAGGAACAACTTTAAGGTTGAATAGGTTAAAAGTTATAGATGAAATTGTCTCATCAACTACAAGATTAATAGCAAACAAAAACAGCTTAAAAGATAAAGAGAAAAGAGAAAAAATAAATCAAATAGTTATTGCCATAAAAAGTGTTTTATTTGCTGAAACAAAAAGATTAATTATGATGAATGCCCCAAAGGATAAAGTCGAAGAGATTAGAAAATTAATTCCAGGAATGGCTGGTCCAACAGTTTCTAAGGTTTTATCTGACGATAATATGGTAGCTATTCATGCCGTTGTTAATGAGGATGAGATATTTACCTTAGTTCCTAAGCTTCATGCTTTAGGAGCGAGAGATATATTGGTGGTGCCTATTGAGAGGATTTTATAAACTTACCCAAAAGTTTTATATACTAAAAGTCAATATGTTGTTATACCTATTCTAAGCCACGATGATAACTACAGGGCTTTTGCAGGAAAATATTTCTTATATAAAAATATGCACCTTATAGATGCAAAATTCCTTATAAATATCAACAAGTGCAAAAGCCCTGTAGGAGTGGGCAATTCCCTCCGGATTGCCCATTTTTTAGCAAAGAGATGAAGGAGGTTGAAAGACATGGCAGTTTATGTAAAATTTAAAGTTCCAGAAGAAATTCAAAAAGAGCTATTAGATGCAGTTGCAAAAGCACAAAAAATCAAAAAAGGAGCTAACGAAGTTACAAAGGCAGTTGAAAGAGGTATCGCAAAATTAGTTATCATTGCTGAAGATGTTAAACCAGAAGAAGTTGTTGCTCACCTCCCATACTTATGTGAAGAGAAAGGAATTCCTTACGCTTACGTAGCTTCAAAGCAGGATTTAGGTAAGGCTGCTGGATTGGAAGTTGCTGCATCATCAGTTGCTATCATCAACGAAGGAGATGCTGAAGAGTTAAAGGTATTAATTGAAAAGGTAAATGTTTTGAAGCAGTAAATTATTAGAACGCTATTTAACCATCAATCAATAGTATATAGTTATTATTATATAAATTATGAAACACTACTACTAACTTTTTTATAAATTTTAAACCTTCATTAATATTAGGTGATGAGGATGGAAGATGAATTTGTTTATAAGGAAGCAGTAGCTGCTGAAGTTATTGAAGTCATTGGTAGAACAGGGGTTACTGGAGGAATTATACAAGTTAGATGTAAAATCTTAGGTGGAAAAGATACTGGAAGAGTTTTAGTTAGAAACGTTAAAGGTCCAGTTAAAGTTGGAGACATTATTATGTTAAGAGAAACAGAGAGAGAAGCAAGACCATTAGACAGAAGAAGATAAATAATTTAATCTTAAATTATTTTAAAATCACTGAAACACTATTAAAGGGGGATAGCTATGCCAGAATGGAGAACATGCAGCTTTTGTGGTTATGAAATTGAGCCAGGAAAAGGAAAAATGGTCGTAGAAAAAGATGGGACTGTATTATATTTCTGCTCATCCAAATGTGAGAAAAGCTACAGAATGGGAAGAAATCCAAGAAAATTAAAATGGACTAAAGTCTATCAAGATATGAAGGCAGAGTTAAAGAAAGCTCAAGAATCACAATAAGTTATTTGGCTTTTTTGGTATTTAATTTAAATTTTTAAATTTATTTTATTTTTTAAATAACCTTTTATTTTGGTGATAATGTTGAAATTTATTGATTTATTTTGTGGATGTGGGGGATTTTCAAGAGGGTTCGTGGAAGAGGGTTTTGAGCCATTGGTAGCTATAGAGTTAAATGAAGATGCCGCTTTTTCTTATGCATTAAATTTTAATGGTCAAATATATGAAAAAATAAGACCTGGAGAATTCAAATTGAAAGAATTAAAGGGCTATGTTGGAATCTACCCATTCAAATTTCCTTTTGAAGAGGAAGATATAAAGTGGCTAAAAAGACTGGGAACACTAAATGAAAAAACCAAAAAATTAAGTCCTGTTGTTATTAATGATGATATTAGAGAAATTCATGCAATTGAGATAGAAAAGTTCATCAAAAATAAAAAAGTAGATGTTATTATTGGCGGTCCTCCCTGTGAAGGTTATACAGGAGCTAATCCAAAGAGAGAGAAAAATCCTTATGATAGATTGTATAAAGACGAAACTGGAAGATTAGTTTTAGAATATATAAGGATTGTTGGAGATTTACAACCAAAAATATTTGTTATGGAAAATGTTCCTGGTATTAAAGAAGTTAGAGGGGCAATAATAAAAGAGTTTAGAGAAATTGGTTATGAGGACGTTTATTTCAACACTTTAAGAGCTGAAGATTACGGAAATCCATCTGTTAGAAGAAGAGTTTTTGTTTCAAACATAGAAATTAACCCAGAAAAAACTCAGCCAAAAACTGTTATTGAGGCAATAGGAGATTTAATGTATAAAGGTAGAGATGTCCCAAATCATGAATTCGCCGCTCTACCTGCAAGGTTTAGGAAGAGAGTCCATAAATTAGGTTGGGGAGATGCATTTATCTATTTCAAAGGAGCCAATAGAAGGTTGGGGAATTATATAAGGTTGCATCCACTTAAATTAGCTGAGACAGTTATGGGTAAGAGGTTCTTTATCCACCCTTATGAAGATAGATTATTGACACCAAGAGAACAGGCAAGGTTGATGAGTTATCCTGATTACCATCTATTCGCTGGAGGTATAAGAAGCTGTTATAATCAGATTGGGGAAAGTGTTCCTGTGGCTTTAAGTAGAGCTATAGCCAGGGTGATTAAAGAAAACTTAAAATAAAAAAATGAAAAATAAATAAAAAAATACAAAAAACTAAAAAGGTGAGAAAAATGTTTATTTGTTTGCATAACACATACAGTGCTAAGCAAGTAGAAGAGTTTGGAAGAATCGCTTATGGATTTGATATCAACACAATAGTTGTAACAAAGGCAACTGCATCAGCTGCTCAGAGTGGAATTCCAACACTACATAAAATGGCATACAAATTAGGAAAGAATGTTTTATTCTTTGAAGAGTTAGATGATGCTATAGAAGTTTTAAGACCTGAGAAAGTGTTTTTAATTGGAAATAAAAGTATCTGTGATGAGAAGGTAGATTTTAATGAAGTTGGAGAAAATGATTTGGTTGTTTTCTGTGGAGCTTCAACCGGTTTCACAAAATTAGAGTTAGAGAAAGGTTTAGGGAGATATATAGTAGAAAATGAGATTGGAGCTTTAGGTAATTTAGCTATCTTCTTATATGAGATGAGCAAAAAAATCTAAAAAAATTATTTATTATTTTTTATTGCTCTTTTGGCTTCATATTTTTGATGATTTCAATAAATCTACCAATTACTTTATCTCTTAACCCCTCAACAAACTTCAAGCTACCTGCACACTCATGACCTCCTCCATCCAAAGATGCCTCAGGAATCTCCTCCATTAATTGCTCAACTATTAAGTTTAAGTTGAAATTGTATTTTTCATGAACTGCATCTGTAGCTCTAACAACTCCAAAGTCAGGGCCATAGGAGAGAGTTATGATTGGCTTATCCTCACCATATTTTTGAACTATATAGTCATGAGCAAATCCAGTTGTTTTTCCTGGAGCTGGGAAGGTAAATTTGTGGGCATATTTCTCAACATCTAATGTATTTAATATAATTCCATTCTCTAAGAATTCTGTTTTTAAAGCTGGAATTACTGCCTTCATCTGTCTTTCAACCATCTTCATTGCCTGCTCATACAATATGTCTATAAGTTCTTCATGTCTTCCAAACTCTTTTATGTTTGTTGCTAATATATCATCAACAATTCCCTTACCATCCATGAATCTTAAGTAGAACGCCTCAAAATCCATACATAGGGCTATTTTCTCCAAATACTCTCTATCGTAAGTTCTTCCTTTACCGTATTTTTTACTCAATTCATTCAATCTGTCAAGGGCTATTTTTACATACTGTTCCGCTTCCTCTCCTTTAGCATGGTCTCCAACAACTGCTATTCCTGGAATATGCTTTATCTCATCCTCAACATCTGGATTAATCATCCTCGCTATTTCAGTTCCTAATACTCCAGCGGTTAAATTGCTATCTCCTCCAACTAAGTATGGATTGACATGAGCATCTACGTAGTCATCAACCTCAACTTTTCCATCAACAACCTCTCCAGGGAAGTGGTGGTCTATTACAATAACCTCTATACCATAAGCTTTAGCTTTGGATATGGCTGGAATATCTTCATCAGTACTTCCATTATCAATCAATACAATCAAAGGTAGTTTCTGACCAAATTTCAAGGCATCTTCTATAGAGAATACCAAATCCTTTGTTACATCTTCTAATTCATAGAATGGTGCTTTTGACGGCCTCCTTTTAAAGAAGTGCCATATTGCATCAACGTCTATGGCAAATTTATCAATTATTGGTAATATTGCCTTTTCTAAAGCAATTCCTCCACAATAACCATCTGTATCTGCATGATGTCTAATAATTATTGGTCTTCCGTCTAAAACTGCCTTCCTAATTCTCTTAGCAACATCCGCCATTTTTGGTCTCAATCTCTCTAAAACTTCACTCTTAACTAAGAATGGAATATCCTTAGCTGGCTCTGCCCTTCTATCAATTTCTTCCTCTATTTTTTTCCTAATTTCCTCTGCCTCATCTCCTTCCAATTTTTGAAGCTTTATCCTTTCAATCTGTAATCTTCCATCCCTTATTGTTACTCTACCAATAACATCAACTATGTCTCCAACTTTAACATCCGGATGAGCTCTCAAACCGGCTATTTCTAAAGCAGCTACCCATGCAAAGTCAGTTCCATCTGTTATGGTGAATACTGTAGGTCCTGGTGTCTGAACAATCTGAACAACCTCTCCTCTTATATGCACAACCTGGTCTCTCATCTCAACTAAATTTTGGGATATGTCCTTTATCTGAGACAATGGAACTTCTTTTTCATATTTAACTAAATCATAGGTTGTTAGTGGGATGTATTTAAAGTCAATCTCTCTCTTTTCTGGTCTTACATCTATTGCTTGAACTATGATTTCATCACCAACATTTAAATTCTCCAATCTTAAGCTTATCATGTCTCTTGGTCTTAAAAGCCCTCTAACTTGTTCATTTAAATTGATAAAAGCTCCATACTTCTCAATTCTTGTAACTACTCCTTTGTAAAATTTACCTGGCTCAACATCATAGAATGTTGCCAATTCATCAAACACATATACATTTCTAAGCCCTTTCTTTCTCTCTTCCTCTTCTTTTAGACATTTATCACACAATGTCCTATCTTTAAAGTCAGGATATTTACCAATTATAGCTCCGCATCTATCACATTTAACTACCTTTCCACTTCCACCACAAAAATCACATTTTGCATAAACTGGAACTTTTCCTGTCCCTTTACATTTAGGGCAGGGAATTTCTCCATAATCTAAGTCATAAGTTGCTCTCTTAGAAACTCTTTTCATGTGTTGCTTTGGTGAAAATTCATCTATAAATCCAGTTCCCTCACATACAGGGCATGTTTTGTATTTAACTACTTTCTTTCCTGTTCCATCACAAATTGGACACTTTACTATCATGTTCTCCCCCAGATAATTGTAAAAAAGACCTTGGCTTTAAATTACTAACATTTATTTAAGTTAATATAATGGATGATATTTTTATATGATTTATTATATAGAAAATAGACAGCAAATAGTTATTTAAAAATAAAATATCAATTGTTATTTATATAGTTTTTCATGCATGTGATAAAAACAATAAGAAGAATATTTAGTATAGCTATAAAAAATTTTTAATGGAACTTTGGCTGTAATGAGCATCTTATTGGCAATGGTAAAGGCCTATATGGGTAGTTAGCAGTTTCTTTTTTAATCCTTTCAATCAACTCATCTAATGTCATCTTCTCCTTATATGGTTTCTTTAAGGTTGATTTTTCTCTAATAGTAACTGTCAATTTGTCAGATTCCATTTCCTCATCTCCAATAACTACAACGTAAGGAACCCATTCTTTTCCTGCATTTCTAATCTTTTTGCTTACACTTTCTTCTCTATCATCAAAATCTGCCCTAATGTTGTTTTCTCTCAACTTCTCAGCTACTTTTAAAGCATAGTCATAATGTCTTTCAGCCACTGGAATAACTCTAACTTGTATCGGAGAGAGCCAAACAGGCAACATTGGAGCATTTCCTTTTTCAGCCTCTATAGCAGCTTTTTCCAACAAACCACACAAAACCCTCTCAATTGAACCAGTTGGTGAGCAGTGCAATATTATTGGATAAATCTCTCCTTCATTTGTATGCACTTTTATATCAAATCTCTTAGCACTCTCAACATCTATTTGCACGGTTGGGTTCTCAATAGGTCTTCCTAAGCTGTCTATTACAGCAATATCTACCTTACCAACCCAATAGTGTTTTCTTTTTGGTAAAATCTCTAAAATTACATCTTTCCCATATTTGTTCTTATATTCCTTTGCTATTTTAAAGAACCAATCCCTATGCTCATCAAAGAAGTCCTTTGTGAATCTAAATATTACTGAATAGCTTAGATTTAAATCATCCCCAGTTTTTAAACATTCCCAGAACTGTTTTTCAAACTCTTCCATTGCTTGCTCTAAGTTTAAGCAGACAGTATGCATATCAGGCATTGTAAAGCATCTCAATCTCTTTAAACCAACCAACTCCCCCCTCTGCTCATATCTAAAGCTGTATGTTGATAATTCATAGAGTTTTAATGGCAAATATCTTGGCAATAGATACATATCCTTTTTCATCATAAACTGCCCAAAGCATGCTGCAAATCTTAGCATTAGCTCTTTATTTCCTTGTCTAAACCTATACTGCCTCTCTCCAAATTTATCAGCATGTTCCCTAATAGCAGGGTTTCCTAAATCATACATAATTGGTGTTTCTACTGGCATAGCTCCCATATTGACAACTAAGTTATAAACATAATCAGCTAACAAATCTCTCATCAACTTGCCCTTTGGATACCATCTGAAATGTCCAGGGTCTGATGCTTCCTCATAACTGCAGATATCCTTTTCTTTAATAAACTTTACATGAGGAGGTTCATCATGTTCTTTATGCTCTCTAATTCCCAATTCATGTTTAGCTAAAGCTAACAACTCTTCATCTTTAATTATATTTATGTTGTTTTCATTCAATTCAATAATTTCCTCTGTTTCTGGGTTTAATAAGTAGAATTTTGATTCTTCTCCTTCTTCTTTCTTTTCTTCCTTAGCTACAATCTTTCTTGACAACTCACTCAAAGGATGTCCTTTACAGCTGATTTTAAATGCCTTATACCATCCAAATGGTGCTCTTAAGACATTATAACCTCTCTCTTTTAAAATACTCTCAATGTCTTTTAAAACCTTAACTGCTGTTTCTGGTGAGGATAAATCACTTGATAGATGTGCATAAGGATAAACAACAATATTATTGACCTTTAATTGATTAGCAACTTTCTCAATCTCTTCAACTGCTCCTATTGCAGTTCCTTCTGGATTGTTTTCATCTTCTCTTTCAACTGCAATAAAGCAGGCTAAACACTCATCCAACTTACCTTTTAAGTTTTCTGTTTCCTCTGCAATCTTGGTTTTTTCTTTAGCTTCAAACTCTAAGTAATCAGAATGGATTAGTAGCATCTTCATATTATCCCTCAATTAAATTTTAGATAAAGATAATTATAAAAGAAAAAGATATATTAAATATTTTTGCTTTGTTTAATCAATTTATAAGGGTGTAGTTATGGGGCATCTAACACTCAAAGATGCGGTATTTTTAACGATAACGTCCATTGTTGGTGGAGGGATTTTTGTTCTATCTCCATTAACCTATTTGCTGTTTGGAAAATCTATAATATGGGGTTGGGCTTTACTAATATTTGTGTCTCTAATTATGGCTTCTCCTTTTGCCTATGCTTCCACTAAAATAAGTGAGAGTGGAGGGGTTTATAAATTTGTAATGAAAATTTTAGGGAGAGAAATTGGAGTTTTTTCAGCCTATATATTATGGCTCTCTGGAGTTTTTGCTCTATCTGGAGTTGTGTCATTCTTTGAAATAGTTTTTAATACAAAATTTAACGTTTCTTATGTTGGATTATGTTTGATTGTTATTTTAACAGCTTTAATATTGGGAGGGTTGAGGATTGTGGGAAACTTTGTCAGAATCTTTGGAATTTTAACGATAACGATTATTTTATATATCGTATTTTCAAATGGAATAAAAATTGACAGCATTGGAGAGTTTAATTTAAAAAATGCTATTTTGACAATATATTTTGGATTATGGACTGCTACTGGTTGGGAAGGTATAACAATGCCATTGTCAGCATTTAAAAATCAAAAAGCTATAGCTTATGGACTCTTGGTAGGGACTTTTATCATTGGAGTTTTGTATCTCCTGTTTTCCTTGACCATAGTATCTTTAAATGTAAAAACAAACAACTTAGATGAGATATTAAAGATACTGATTGGAGATAACCTATTTTTATTGGCTGGGATGTTATTAATAATTTCCAGCTGTGCGTTTAGTGTTTTATTTACTTTATCATATATGCCTTATGGGATGGGAAAAGATAGGATATTCCCAAAGGCATTTATAAAATTAAGGAAGGAGATTCCATACTATGGAGTTATTTTAAATACTTTATTAGTTATAATCCTATTAATTTTTGATGCAAAGACTTTGGTGGATATGAGTATGTTTTCTACATTAATAGCCTATTTTCTGCTATATTTGGCAGTGTTTAAAGAATCTTCAGGTAAAATAAAAGCTATATCATTAATCTCTATGCTGATAACTGGATTGTTGATATTATTTAGGGTTTATAACTTTATTATTCTTTAGTTGATGAATTAAATGAACTTTAATCTATCATTTTGAAAGGTTAAGTTATAGCGTTTTAATGATATATCTGATTAGGTAAAATTTTTATAACATCCCATCATAAATAACAGAAAATTAAAAAGTTTTGGTGGGATTATGATAATTTATAGGGAAGAGAATGAAATTATAAAAAAGGCACTTGAGAATTTAAACATTCCAGATAGGGTTTATATCTTTGACACAACACTCAGAGATGGAGAGCAAACTCCAGGTGTCTCTTTAACTCCAGAGGAGAAAATAGACATAGCCATAAAATTAGATGATTTAGGAGTTGATGTTATTGAGGCTGGTTTTCCAGTATCATCATTAGGAGAGCAGGAGGCTATTAAAAAAATCTGCTCATTAAACTTAGATGCTGAAATCTGCGGATTGGCAAGGGCTGTAAAAAAGGATATAGATGTAGCTATAGATTGCGGAGTTGATAGAATCCATACATTTATAGCAACCTCTCCATTGCATAGAAAATATAAATTAAAAAAATCAAAGGAAGAGATTATTGATATTGCAGTTGATGCCATAGAGTACATAAAAGAACATGGGATTAGAGTTGAGTTTTCAGCAGAAGATGCAACAAGAACAGAGATTGACTATTTAATAGAAGTTTATAAAAAGGCAGTAGATGCTGGAGCAGATATAATCAACGTTCCAGATACCGTTGGAGTTATGATTCCAAGGGCTATGTATTATCTAATAAATGAGCTAAAGAAGGAAATAAAAGTCCCTATATCTGTGCATTGCCACAACGACTTTGGTTTAGCTGTTGCAAACTCATTGGCAGCAGTTGAAGCAGGAGCAGAGCAAGTACATTGTACAATAAACGGCTTAGGAGAGAGAGGAGGAAATGCAGCATTGGAAGAGGTAGTTATGAGCTTAATGTCAATCTATGGAGTTAAAACTAATATAAAAACACAAAAACTTTATGAGATATCTCAGCTTGTATCAAAATACACTGAAATTAAAGTCCAACCAAACAAGGCAATTGTTGGAGAGAACGCTTTCGCTCATGAAAGTGGAATACATGCACATGGAGTTTTAGCTCATGCTTTAACCTATGAACCTATACCCCCAGAGTTAGTTGGGCAGAAGAGAAAAATAATCTTAGGTAAGCACACAGGAACACATGCAATTGAGGCAAAGTTAAAAGAATTAGGAATTGAGGTTGGTAAGGATATAAATAAAGATCAATTTGATGAGATAGTTAAGAGAATTAAAGCTCTTGGAGATAAAGGAAAGAGAGTCACTGACAGAGATGTTGAGGCAATAGTTGAGGATGTTGTTGGTAAGTTGGCTAAAAAAGATAGAGTTGTTGAGTTGGAGCAAATAGCGGTTATGACAGGTAATAGAGTTATTCCAACTGCATCAGTTGCTTTAAAGATTGAAGAAGAGATTAAGAAGAGCTCAGCTATTGGTGTTGGACCAGTAGATGCGGCAGTTAAGGCAATACAAAAAGCCATTGGAGAGAAGATTAAACTTAAAGAGTATCATATAAATGCCATAACTGGAGGAACTGATGCATTGGCGGAGGTTATTGTAACCTTAGAAGGATATGGAAGGGAGATAACAACAAAGGCAGCAAGTGAAGATATAGTTAGGGCTTCAGTTGAGGCAGTTATAGATGGAATCAACAAAATCTTGGCAAAAAGAGAAAAATGATTTCATCTCCTTATAAATTAATATAAAAATAAAATTATTTTTTATTTTATAAAATTTAATTTATGAATTCAAATAAACTAATTAAAATCTCCAAAATAATAAAATGTTGGAGGGTCCCTTACGGGTTCCCCTCCAACATACGACGTGTAACGCAGGATGTAGGATACCCCAAAGATGGTTAGCGTTGCACGCCCACCCCAATATCTCATTACATGCAAATCTAATATTTATACTTTTCTTATTAGAATTTTTAGAGCATCTCTTTAACTTTCTTAATGAGTATCTTCAATATTTCTCTATCTGGTAAGACTCCTTCTGGTGGATCAATAACCTTCCTCAACTGAATTGGAACCCCATCCATTCTATAGGCAGTTCCTTCAACCTCAACTCCAGCGATTGCTGGTGGAATGATGATGTTTGCCAATTGAGTTGTTGGTGTTTCGTGTGGGTCAATACAAACCAATGGTATCTTTGCCATGTGCTGTACAGCTTTTTGTGGGAAGTGTGCTCCAGGATCTGAAGCGATGTTCAACATCATATCAGTTTCTCCTCTTTGCAACAAGTCGTTAGCTGTTGTCTCTCCTGGGTTGTATCTTGGATAACCTCTTGAGAAATCAACACCAAATGGATAACCTGTAACCCATGTCAAGACTTGGTTGAATCCATTGACGTTGTAGTGTCCTCTCATTGGCATTAATCCGAATTTTGTGTATGCGTTTAAGTCAATAACCAACTGGATAGCATTGTCAATGTTTCTATGCTTACCTCTTGTCATCGTTACTCCCATAGCGAAAAACAACTCTCCAAATTGGGCATTTTTACAAACTTCAACTGCTTCATATATCAAATCAGCTGGAACTCCAGCAACTTTATCTACTTGTAACTCAAAGCCCTTCAACACAGCCCTCATTGCACTAACTAATTCATAATCTTTATGTGGCTCTACTTGTAAATGAATATCTGCCAACTTTGCAGTATCAGTCTCTC
This sequence comes from Methanocaldococcus jannaschii DSM 2661, assembly GCF_000091665.1. Taxonomy (NCBI): domain Archaea; kingdom Methanobacteriati; phylum Methanobacteriota; class Methanococci; order Methanococcales; family Methanocaldococcaceae; genus Methanocaldococcus; species Methanocaldococcus jannaschii. Next base: position 1,136,364 of record NC_000909.1, on the reverse strand, counting down.
TTGGGTCAACAACAATCAAAGTCCTATCCTCTCTTCCCCTCTCTCTGAAAAACCCTCTTGCAAAGACTGAATATCTACTCATATGCCTTGGGTGGGCGTGCATTGGGTTTGAACCCCAGAAGATGATAACATCAGCTCTGTTTTTAACTTCTCCTAAGGTACAGACGGGGTATCCTACATCCTGCACAGCTAAAAGTGAAGGTCCGTGTCAAACACTTGCAGTGTTGTCAATAACTGCCCCAACTAATTCAGCCAACTCAACCCCGTACATATGTGCATGACATTCAGTAGCACTCCATCCATAAATTAGAGGTAAAGTAGCCTCAGTTAATAATCTTGCTGTTTCTTCAATTGCAGTTTCATAATCAACTTTTTTGAAATCATCTTTCTTGTTTTCTCTCATTAAAGGCTCTGTATATCTTACAGCTCCCTCAAAGTGCATAAACTTGGCATTTCCAATTCTACACGCATGTCTTGTTCCAACTATGTGGTTATCTTCAACTAAAATCTCTAAGTCATCACATAATGTCCCACAGAACGGACAGACAACATTTCTAACAACTTTTACCATAAGGGATTCACCCCTTTTTTAATTTATCTTAACTCCAAAACCTTTTTTCCTTTCTTTTCTTTTTCAGCTACACTTAAGCAGAGTAAGCACATTACACAGTATCCTTTCAATGGTAATTTGCCTCTTGATAATCTTAATGTCTTCATTGGGCAGACTTCTACACATTTGCCACACTTATCACATAAGTAAGGGCTGAATTCAATTCTGTTGTATTCCTTACCATTATGTTCTATCTTACCAAGCTTTAAAGCTCCTGTTGGACAGGCTACAGTACAAGCTCCACAGACGATACACATTCTTACTTCCTTCTTCTCCTCATCAACTACAATTGCTTCAGTTGGACAGACTGAAGCACATTTTTTCAAAACCTCAAAGTCCTCCTCAACAATAACCAAGCCCTCATCAGTTATTGGGTGTGGTGAGCTTAGTTTAACCTCTAAATCTAAAGCATCGACTGGACAGATATTAACACAGAGCTTACAAGCTGGGCATGATTTTGGTGGAATAACGATTAAGTTTTCCTCATCAACCTTAATCATATCTCCCGGACAGACTTCAACACACTTTAGACAATAAATACACTTCTCTGCATTAACTTCAAACTTCTTAACTTCCTTCCTCCTCTTCTTAGGTATTTTCCCAGCTACAAATATAGCATTCCATGGACATGTTTGGGCACAAATACTGCAGTAAATACACTTACTCTTATCGATGACTGCTTTATTATTCTCTAAGGTTATTGCATTAACTGGACATTCAGGAACACAAATTCCACAACCAACACAAGCATCAGTAACTGCTATCGGTTCTTTTGGTGGCTTTATTTCCTTCTTAGGCTTATCAATAACTCCAGGTAATGAAATGATCTCTATTGGACACACGTCAATACACTTTTGACAGAGGACACAATGCCCCTTTGAGTAAGGGAAATCATCATCAACCTTTTTTATGCCAATAGGACAAGCCTCAGCACACTGCCCACATTTCTCACACTTATGAGCTAAATAATTAACCCTCTTCAACTTCTTCCCATTAACTTCAATCTCCTCCTCCACCAAAGCTCCCGTTGGGCAGACTTTAACACACTCCATGCATAAGTTGCATACTTTAAAACTATCTATATCTATTGCTTTGGTAGGACACTCCGCCTGACACGCATAACAGACTAAACAAGCATCTTTTTGAATTGTTATGCTCATTAATCTCATCCTCCTAAAAATTATACGCTAAAATCCCAAAAAAGGATTTTAGCGAATTCCCCCTGCATAGAGGGAGAGAGCTCACAACCTCCCAAATGGGTTCGGTTGTGAGCTTATTCTTTAATAACCTCAATAATTTTGTTTCCTTTTTCATCTTTAACTATTATGTGGGCGGCACATGAGTATCAAGGGTCGTAAGCTCTTAATACCATTTCTATTAAGTTTAATTTTACTTCATCAACTTTAACTGTGCTTTTCTCAGCCATGTTTATCACCATAACCATAAATGATTAGATAATCATAATTGATTTTCTTTACAAAAATTTATTTATTTGAAGATTACTTGAGCTGCCTGTTGGATAGCCTTTTCCATTGTTGGAACGTTGTGTGTTGTAGCGACAATCATGTTTGCCTTAACAACGATTCCATTCTCATCTGTTTCATAGTTGTGAATTAAAACTCCTCTTGGAGCATAAACTACTCCAACACCATTTCCAGCCTTTGGTTCAACATCTGCCTTAATGTCATCTGATGTAATATCATTATCTTCCAATAATATTTTTGCCTTTTCACATGCTTCAACTAACTCAATCAACCTTGCATGATTATATGCCAATGACTGATTTGCTGGAAATCCAAAGATCTCTAAAAATTCTTTTCTGTATTCTTCTGCAAGCGGGGTCTCCATTTCATCACAAACGTTTAGCATCGCTAATGGCCCAACCCTATAAACTCCTTCAGGATAACCGACTTTTTTGTAGTAAGGGTGTTTTACATAGTTGTATGGAACTACATATTCCCCAATATAGTTCAAGTATTCTTCCGGTTTAAACTCAACTTTTTCTTTTCCATCTGGAGATAAGAATCTTAAGGTATCGTCATAGAAGTTATGTTTTCCATCTTTAACCAAACCTAAATAATAGGTGTCAATAACTCCTAATGTCTTTATCTGTTCCATATATTGCTCATTTAATTGTTTTATAAGCTCAACACCATTTTTAGCGTATTCTATCATCTGGTCAGCATCTTTTAATAACTCATCTCTTTCTTCTTCAGTTAATCTCTTTGCTTGCCCACCAGGAATTCCAGTAACTGGATGAATAGCTTTTCCTCCAACTGCTTCAACAATCTTTTGCCCAAACTTTCTTAAGGCGATAGCTTGCTTAGCAACGTCTGGAGCTTTATCTATAACTCCCACAATGTTTCTTATTGCTGGGTCTGCATCTGGACCAAGAACAAAGTCAGGAGCTGCTAAGAAGTAAAAGTGCAATGCATGGCTATGAATCATATTTCCTATGTGCATTAACTCTCTCAATTTCTTAGCTGGTTCTGGAATCTCTACACCCCAAGCGGCATCAATTGCCTTAACACTTGCTAAGTGGTGGGCTGTTTGGCAGATACCACAGATTCTTGGGACAATTCTTGGAACTTCTTCAGCAGGTCTTCCAACAACGAACTGCTCAAATCCTCTCAATGCAGTTATATGCAACTTAACATCCTTAGGTTTTCCATTTTCATCTAAGGTTATTGTAACTTTACCATGCCCTTCTAATCTTGATAGGGGCTCAATTACTATCTTCCCCATAAATTCACCCTTATTTTATTATTTATGCTTAATTTATTTTGCCTTTCTGTTGATTAAAGCATCTGGTAGTGTGAATCTGTTCAATAAAGCTACCTTATCTGGAATCTCCAAAGCTGCCTCTCCAGCGTTAGCCAATACATTAGCTGCGTTAGCTCCTAAGTCTAATGATTTATCTGTTTTACCGAAACAACCTCTACATGGAACTCCTGCACTTGGACATTTTGCTCCACAACCTGCTCTTGTAGCAAATCCTAAGCAAGTGTATCCTTGCTCAAATAAGCATCTTTCTGGGTCTGGTCTTCCTTCATGGGTTCTTTTAAATGTTTCTGGAAATACATTCTCTTTTTTTCTTGGACATTCATCACATACGATCTTTGTTGGTAATTTTGGTTCTTCTCCATTTAGTAGTGCTATAATTGCATCTGCGATCATTTTTGGTGTTGGAGGACATCCTGGTATTGTATAATCTACTTTTATGAAGTCCTTTATTGGTTTAACATACTCTTCAAGTGGTGGAATTTCTTCTGAAGGTATTTCTCCTTTATTTTCTGTTGAGTCGGTTGAGTAGACATAATTTAGTAATTCTTCTTTTTTGTATAGATTTCCTAAACCTGGAATCCCTCCATAAGCGGCACAAGTTCCCCATGCAATGACAATCTTTGATTTCTCTCTTATTTCATGAATTAAGTGCTCATCGTGCTCATTCCTAATTCCTCCCTCAACTAAAAATACATCTATACCCTCAGGAATCTCCTTAGGGTCTGCAATTATAGGGGCATAAACAATCTCTAAATTTGGTAAAACTTCCAATAACTTGTCATGTAAGTCTAATAGGGATATGTGGCATCCAGAACATCCACACAGTTGTATCATCCCTACCTTAACTGCCAAGGTAATCACCCTAAAAAGTTTAAATTAGTTTTGCAATGCCGGAGAACCCCTTACTTATGGGGCGGTTGTTCTCTCGGTCCCTTGACGGGTTCCCGAGAGAACTCATCCCTTTAATCTCCGGCTTTACTGAGCTTTGAGAGGGTTAGGTCCGAGTTTTTCAACTCTTGCAGTCATTTCATTAACGGCGGAGACGAATTTATCTGCCTCAGCGGCAGACATGAAAAACATGTCAATTCTGTCTCCGCCAATTCCTAATTCATCTAATAATTGTTTAGCGAACCTAACCCTCTCCTCAGCCTTTAAGTTACCTGTTTCGTAGGCACACTCTCCTTTCTTTCACCCTACAACCATAACCGCATCGGCTCCCTTTTGGAAAGCCCTTAAAGCGTAGGTAATATCGAATTTACCGGTACAAGGGAGCCTTACGATTCTTACGGTTGCAGGGTATTGCATTCTACTTGTCCCTGCCAAGTCAGCAGCCCCATATCCTCACTGATAGCAACAAAATGCAATTATTACTGGATCCATACTAATCCCCCTATATATTATTAATTTTATAAACTCGATAACAACATGAGAATTAAATTTATAATTTAATTTGGATGAGGGCACTTACCCTCTCCATCAGCACCACTTTGGCATTGCCTTCGAGTGGTGCCTCATCTGGTTTTGTCTGCCCCCAATGTTGAGCTCATAACCTACGCCGTTATATTTTTGAGATTTTTATTAGAATGTAGAGCTTGTGCTTTTTAATTATTTTTTAACTTTCTAATTTTTGGTGAGCTTCTAATACTCCATCAATGAATGAAATTATTTGCTCATCTCTATAGTATCTCAACTGCATTGCTCCACTTGGACATGCTCCAGCACATGAACCGCATCCCTTACATGCAACGTCATTGACTTGAGCTACTAAGTGTCCATCTTTTTCAACATAGGTTATAGCATTGTATGGACACATCTTAGCACAAACTTGGCATCCTCCACAGACATCTTCATCAACAACTGCCCTTATCATCTCTATTCTAAACTGTCCTTGTGCCATTGGTATTGAAACAGCACTTGCGGCCCCTTTAGCCTGAGCTACGGTATCTGGAATGTCTTTTGGTCCCTGAGCAACTCCTGCAATTGCTATACCATCGACCTTTGTATTAACTGGAGCTAACTTTGGATGCAACTCCTTGAAGAATCCATCTGGACTGAGCTCTAAACCAAGCATCTTAGCCAATTTTGGATTGTCTGGTCTTGGTGACAATCCTGCTGACAATACAACTAAATCTGCTTCAATTTCTACAATCTCTCCCAATAATGTATCTTCTACTCTAACAATCAAGTTCTTTGTCTCTGGATCTTCCATTATGCAAGCTGGCCTTCCTCTAATGAACTTAACTCCAAACTGCTCCTGAGCTCTTCTGTAATACTCTTCGTAACCTTTACCAAAAGACCTGATATCCATGTAGCAGATATAAACTTCAGTGCTTGGGTCGTGCTGTTTAATTAATTGAGCATTCTTCAAAGCAAACATACAACAGATTCTTGAACAGTAGTGCTTTCCAACCTTTGCATCTCTTGAACCAACACACTGTATGAATACAACTCTGTGTGGGTGCTTTCCATCACTTGGTCTTATTTCATGCCCTCCTGTTGGTCCTGCTGGGTTAATCATTCTTTCTAATTCTAATGTTGTTATGACGTTGTCATAGACTCCATAACCATACTCTTCTTTCAATGTAGCATCAAATTCATCATAACCAACTGCACAGATGATTGTTCCAACCTTTAACTTAATCTCTTCAGGTTTTTGGTCGTATCTTATAGCTCCTGGACCACAAGCTTTTTCACATAAGCCACATCTTATACAGTGGTCCATATCGATTGTATAGACAAGAGGAACTGCCTGTGCGAATGGGACATAGATGGCTTTTCTTGTTCCTAAACCTAAGTCAAATTCGTTTGGCACTTCAATTGGACATACAGCAGCACAGGCTCCACATCCGGTACAGATGTTTTCATCAACGTATCTTGGTTTTTTCTCTATTGTGACTTCAAAGTTTCCAATAAATCCTTCGACATTTTTAACTTCAGCATAGGTGATGAGTTCAACATTGGGGTGGTTTGCAACGCTAACCATCTTTGGGGCCAAAATTCACAGCGCACAGTCATCAGTTGGGAATGTCTTAGCAAGCTGAGCCATCCTACCTCCAATTGATGGCTCCTTCTCAACTAAATAAACTTTATAACCTTGGTCTCCTAAGTCAAGAGCTGCCTGAATTCCAGCGATACCTCCTCCAATGATTAAGCAAGATTTATCAACTTCTACAATTTTTTGTGGAACGTCTTCTAATCTCTTAGCTCTTTCAACAGCCCCTGCAACTAACTCCATTGCTTTTTTAGTTGCTTTTTCTCTATCATTCATATGAACAAATGAACAGTGCTCCCTAATATTGACAAACTCCAAGTAATATGGAGATAAACCTGCTTCTTTTATACAATTTCTAAAAGTAGGCTCGTGAATTTTTGGTGTGCATGCCGCGACAACGACTCTATCAAGATTATATTCCTTTATTGCTTCTTTAATCAAGTTTTGTCCTGGGTCAGCACACATAAAAGGATAGGTCTTTGCTACAACAACTCCGTCTAATTTTTCAGCAAAATCTCTTACTGCTTCACAATCAACAACACCGTTGATGTTCGCTCCACAGTAACAGACAAATACCCCAACTCTTGGGGACATAGATTCACCTCCAAGAATAGAAATCACAATCAATTAATTAGGAGGATAACTATAAAAATATATATTCTTAAACTGGCTAATGGAAGTTATTAAACAATCTAATAGTCATATTTAATTTAAGAACGCTTTAATTTAATTAAAATTTTTTGTATCGAAAAGTTTATATAGGTAAAGTTTGTAATAACAAGTTGGCGCGGGTGGGATAGTGGTGAGCCCCCCACCTCACCGCTGATAACCCGCGCCATAAGGAGCCGGCTCCAGTAGATTAACAAAATTTACAGTTAAACACCCCTCCCCCACACAGATTTTTTATTTACTATTTTTATTGATAAATTTAAATATATGGATTAAATATAATTATATGTCCATAAGGTTTAAATAAATCAAAATAACAACAAACTAATAATTGGAATAAAATTCTAAAAATTTCTATAATAAAATTTAGAAATTAAAATACTGCTAAAAACTGAGGGGTTAAAATGAAAAAACTTGAGTATTATTTAAAAGATGCATTTTATTATGTGCTTTCAGATGTTAAAAAAGGAATAGTCGGAGGATTGTTATCATCAACCTCTGGAGCTATTGGAGCAATATTTGGAATTATCTTGTCTATTCTATTAATACACAATATTAATCCTAATGATGTTGTTGGATTGGACAATAATATTTTATTAACCTCTCTAATTGTTGCAAGTTTTGGGTTTTTAATTGCGTTAATTATAGGTTTCATACTTGATGGTTACTATGTTAGAGTAATGAAAACTACTGTTGAAAATTATGATGTCCTCCCTGATTGGGATGATATTGCTGAGTTACTTAAAAGAGGTTTTTTATACTGGATTGGGAATATTATACTCTCAATAATCTTTATGATTGTTCCAATTTTGTTTATTATATTTGGAGTATTTTTAATATTTTTGCCTTTAGTGGGAATTGTTTTTATAGGAATTGGATTTTTACTTTTGTTTGTATCGACAATTGCACTTTTGATATATGAAGGATTAGCAGAGGTGAATTACTCTGTAAAAGGATTTTCTGGATTTTTTGAGTTTAAAGAAATATTTAGAATGATAAATTTAAATTATATAATATTGCTTATAATTGTTGGAGTTATAGTCATAGTGATAAATTTTGTTGTGCAACTTCCATTTATTTTATTAAAAATCTTTGCTATATCTCCAGCAAGATATTCTACTTTCTCCTCTTCAGAGACGATTGTTGATGTGATATCAGCAGTAATTTCTGCCTTTGTTGGATTCTACACAGCAGTATTCGCAAAAAGGGCTATTGCGTTATATTATAAAGATAGAGTTGAAGAATTGAAAAAATAAAAACTAAAAAATAAAATAAATGGAGATTTATTCAGTAGCTAAGTGATACAATCTCTCAGCAAGTTCAAAAATAACTTCTTTATTTTTTAAACCATCAATCCACTCTTTTGGAATATTTTTAAAGCCGTAGTATGCTCCAGCCATAGCCCCATACATAGATGCTAAGCTATCAGTATCTCCTCCAGCATTTATACATTTTAACATGCCTTCTTTAAAATTATCAGTTAGTAAGTAGGTTGCTATTGCTGAAGGGACAACTTCATCAGTTTTTACGCCAGTTCCAAAATAATCATAGATATAATCTAAGTTATTAAAGTTTTTAATTTCTAATAGTTTTTTAGCAAATTCCTCATCTATGTCTTTTATGTAGTTGTAGCATTCATCTAACAAGCTAAAATCTTTTCTGTCTTTTAATGCACTACTAACAAAGAATGCTATAGCTAAAGCTCCGGCAATTGCTGTTTTGTTGTTATGAGTTATTTTTGATGCCTTTATAACTTCCTCTTTTAGTTTTTTTAGATTATTATGAAATACAATTCCTAATGGGTAGATTCTCATTGCCGCTCCACAGCTACTGCTATCTACTCCAGAGTAGTCATTATTTTCTAATTTATCAATAGCCATTAATGAGGTTAAACCAATATCTGGTGGATTCTTGTTTTTCCATGCTATTAAGCAATTGGCAAATTTTTTTATATCAATTCCTTCTTTGGTTAGAGATTTTATTAAACAGATAGCTTGCTCTGTATCATCTGTCCATTCTCCTTTGTTTAGCTTCCCAGCTAAGTAGTTTTTTGGTTCAACATAGGAATCTACAAATCCATACAGCTTTTTTATCTCTTCCTTTGTTAGATTTTCAGTTGGCATTCCTAAAGCATCTCCAATAACTGCCCCAAAGACAGAACCTAAAATTTTATCTCTCATTTTTACCATAAACTCATCACCAACTAAAATCAATAAATACTTTTTAAAAGATAATAAAATATTTAAAAAATTATGTAATGGTGGCATGATGAAGATAGGTGTCTCAACGTTATTTTTTTGGGAGTATCCAATGGTTGAGATTTTTGACATATTTAGGGATATTGGAATTAAATGTATGGAATTTTTTCCAGAGAATCCAGATTTTTGGGATAATAGGTTTGATTTAGATTATATCGCTGATTTAAGAAAAGAATTTTTAAAGTTTGATGTTGCTTTACATAATCCCCATATTGAGCTAAACCCATCATCCCTAAACCCTTACGTTAGAGAGGCCGTTATAAAAGAAACTTTATGGAGCATTGAACTGGCTAAATTTTATAGATGTAAATTAATAACCATACACCCAGGAAAAAGACCAACAAACAGGTCTCCAACAGATGAAGAATATGAAGCATTTTTTAAATATTTGGATAGAACATTAGAAGTGGCTATTAACAAAAATATAACAATATGTGTTGAAAATATGCCAGAAAGAATTAACAGAATTGGTTGGAGTCCAGAGGAGATGGAATGGATTCTAAAAAGATATGATGAATTGTTGTATATGACTTTGGATTTTGCACATGCTAAAGAGTATATGGAAGAGTTTTTGGAGAGCGTTATTGATTATATTAAACACACTCACATATCTGGAGTTGTTAATAGAAAAGACCACTTTCCATTAAGAAAATCAGAAATTGACTTCTCTCCTTACATAAAAGCTCTTTTAGATTATGGGTATAACGGAATGTTTAACTTAGAGCTTGATGATAGAAGATTAGAAAAAAATCCGGTAACAAAAGAGGAAAAAATAGAAGAGGTAATAAAGGATATTGAATTTTTAGAGAGTATTATTTAATTATTTCTCTATTTTAACCAAATCCTTTAACTCTTCTGGAACATTTCCATAAGCAACTGCTGGAATTATTGCTGGCTGTCCATTGTTCTCTAAAACTTCTGGATGCCCTAACACAAATTTAACAAACTCTATGGCTTCTTTTTTATGTGGTGCATTTGTTGGAACTGTCATACCATAAACAATTGGTTTTGCATTTATTGTTTTATTCTTTGCAATTATTTTTAAAGCCACTTTTTTGTAAGTGTCTGCATATTCGTAATATCCTAAATTAATTTCCTTTGGAAGTTCTATATATTTTAAGTGGTGTTGGTTTGCAACACTCTTGTAGATAAAGAGGTAATCAAACGCTCCAGCTTCTAATGGAGCTAATAAATCTGTCTCCTTACTTCTAACAAACAATTTGTTAGTATCTACATCTAACTCTTTAGGGACTAATATCAAGTATGTTCCGTTATTTTCTTCAACTTTTATGTTTGAATGCTTTAAAACTAAGTTGTCATAGATTGTTGGGTCTTTATAATAGAGTTCTGCTAACTGCAGGACCATTTGGGTTCTGTAACCACACGGGTCATCGTTAGGGTTTGAGAATCCAATTTTAACATCTGGTCTCTGTAAAATCTTATACCAATTGGTTGAGTTTATTTCGTCTTTATATTTACTTTTATCTGTATAAGCCAAAACAATCTCATTTCTTGCAAACATAACATACCAATCTGCATACTTAGGCATCATCATTTGAGGGATTAAAGAATAATCAGCTGAAGCTAAGATATCTGCCTTTTTTCCTAAGTCAATTATCTTTCTTACACATGCAACACTTCCAGCTGGTTCTCTTTCAACATCAACATTTGGATGTTCTTTTTCAAACATCTTTTCATACTCTTCAAAAGGCACAGATAAACTTCCAGCGTGGAATATCTTTAAAACAATCTTTTCCTGGGCTTCAGAGTTTTGCTGTCCGACATTTTCCTGTTCCATACAACCACATAGGACTGTTCCAACTATTAGCAATATTGAGATGACTATTAATCTTTTTATCATCTATATTCACCTTTTTTAATAGATTTTCAAAAAGTAAAGATAATTGATTTCATATTTAAATATTATATTCATCAATAGTGATTAACAAAATCTATAAAATATCAAAAATCCAAAAATAAAAATTAACATAATAAAATCAAAAAAATAATGGTTGGGGGATTATGAAAAATGCTTTAATAAATGCAACGACAAAAAAATTTGAAATCATTGAGAAAACTGTTTTACCAATAACTTGGGGATTGTATTGGCATAATAAATTTGAAACATGGAAGTACGATGCCTATGATGAAAAAAACGTTTTTTGCTTTGGTAGTGGAGTTTTACCAGTTATAGGAGGACATAGGTTGATATTTTCTTTTAGGTCTCCTCTCTGGGATGGTTTTTATTTTTCATCGATGGGAGGGGCAGGATATCAATTCAAAAGCACTGGATTAAACAATGTGGCAATTATTGGAAGATGTGAAAATCCATCCATATTGGTAATTGAAAACGATGGACAATTGAGAATAGATTTTATTGAGGTTAAAGAGGAACTTAAAACCGTTTATGAAGTTAGCAAATATATTCTTGAATTATACAAAGACAAAAATTTGAGGAGTGTTGTTGTTGGTGAAGCGGCAAAGAGAACAAATATGGGAGGTTTATTTTCTCAAACAGTTAGAAATGGTAAATTTGTTGAGGGTTCAGAGGATTGGGCAGCGAGGGGGGGAGGAGGTTCTGTTCTCTATAGAGCCCATAACATAATGGGAATAGTGTTTTTTGGAGATGAAAAGGAAGATAAAGAGGAAAAAGAGAAAGCTAAAAAGATTATTGAAAGCTATTACAAAAAACCAATGAGTAAGGTTGTTTTAGAGCATACAAAAAAGTATAGGTATGATGAAGAAACAAAAACTGGAGGAACGTTTGGAAACAATTGGCTTTTGTATAAAGAGAAAGTGCCAATATTTAATTGGAGAATGCCATATATAGATAAAGAGGATAGAAAAAAGATTTTAGAAAAAATACTTAAATTTTATCTTGAAATATTTAATAAAGAAACTATTGAGCCAAAAAGATGGGCTAATTGTGGAGAACCATGTCCTGTTTTATGTAAAAAGTATAGAAATAAAAACAAAGTGGATTATGAGCCGTATGCATCAAATGGAACTTTATTGGGAATATTTGATTTATATGAAGCGGATAGGGTTGTTAAAACAGCTGATGCATTGGGGTTTGATGCAATAGAGATTGGAAATCTAACTGCTTGGGTTTTTGAGCTTTTAGATGTTGGTTTGTTGAAGGAGGAGGAGCTAAATATAAAAAAGCCAATATTTGACTATAAAAAAATAACTAATGACGATGATGAAGAGATTAGAGAAATATCAAAACATAATGCCGAACAAGCTATAAAGTTTATGCATAACTTAGCAGAGAACTCAAATGATTTATATAAAATTTTATCATTGGGAAAGAGAAAGGCAGCTAAGATATTAAATGAGAGATTTAAAAGTAGAGTTAATAAGATTGGCAAAAAATTTAATGACTTTGCAGTTTATGTTCCATTTGGGGATTGGGGAGAGATAGCCCCAAATCTCTATTGGACTCCTGGATTTTTTATGCCATTTGTTATTCAGGGAAGATATTTAACTTACTACAAACCAGAATTTAATGAGCCAGAAAAATTAGCTGAGTTGGTTGTAGAAAGTATAAAATTAGAATTACCAATAGAAAACCTTGGTATTTGTAGATTCCACAGAAAGTGGTTAAAACCAGTATTAAAAGAACTGGTTAAAGAACTTTTAGGTATAGAAGATATTGTAGAGGATTCAATAAATCTTTATAGAGAGATTTGCGAATATAACAAAAAAATTGGATATCCTGCAAAAATTGAGAGTGAGAGGGTTAAAGATTTGATTATTGCAATGGCTAAGGAGTTTGGTAATGAGGAATGGACTAAAAAATTTGAAAATAAAGAAAATGTAGATGAGTATGTAAAAAGAGTTTTAAATAAATACTCTGAGTTATTGGGTATTGATTGGAGAATTAGTTAATTACTCCCTTGCAGGTCCAGCATCTTCAAACCCCTGCCTTAAACCTTTACCAGCCATTCTTGTTAAATATTCTGGTTTAAATAATAAATAATAGACATTTTCAGCATGTTCTTCAGCTCTTCTTTTGGCTAACCAATCTAACTCTTTATCATCCTTTGCCTCATCCTCATGAACAAATACTTCAATTATATGCTTATTTGTCATTAATTGAGCCAACATTAAGCCAAGAGATGCCTCATGAGCGCAGACTTTGTCTTTCTCTGCCTTTCCAGGCATTCCTAAGGCCATAACTATATCACAGCCCTCCTCTTCTAACAGCTTTTTACATGCTACAGGTAAATCTTTTATTCCTGGAACAGTTTTTCTAATAATTTTAATATTTGGAGAAAGTTCTTTTAACTTTTTTATAGCTATGGAAGCCATATCCACCCTTGCAAATGTTGTATCTACAATTCCCACCTTTTTTGTCAAATTTTCACCTTATTAATCTTTAATCTTTACAATATATGCTTACTTTAATAAAACCGTCCATTAGATAGTCAAAGTCAATTTCTTTATCCCACCCTGCTTTTTGGAAAATACTCATAAAGCAAACTCCAATAACTTTTTTAGGGGATAGTTTATTTATTAGTTCCTTAATTTTATCTACTTCTACTCCATACTTTGGCATTGCCAAACCACCAAATAAAACAATTGCATCTACTTTATTTAAGTTTTCAAAATCTTCCATCTGCATGCCTATATCTTTAATAACAAGTTTTTTAACTTTGTTTAAATCTCCATCTGGGATAAAGTAACATTCTTTATCTCGTATTGCATAACCAAATAATTCAGCAAAGGGTTGGCAGACACCAACAGAACCGACAAATGCAACCTTCTCTATATTACTATCTCTTACTAAAGTTCTAAACTCTCTTAGCATTGGAGAAAGCCCATTTTCTTCTTTTAATAGTTTTAATGTCATGATATCACCCAATTAGTAGAGAGATTTAAGGATAATTTTCATAGATTCATGAGCTGGAATGTTATAGTAATCTCTTAGTAGTTTTGTAATCCTTAACACATTAAAATTTCTCACAGCTTTCTTTTCTTTATCTAATTCAGCAAATTTTTTTGGGATATAGTCTTTGTATTTTAATACTGCTTCATTCAGGTCATATTTTTTTATAAATCTTGATAAGATATACGCAGAAATAATTGCATATATATTCCCATGTCCTAAAGGTGTTGTTAAACCTATACTTTCTCCAACGCCTGCAACACACCTCTTCTCGTATATTCCTCCAATAAAACTCTCAGAAATTAAATTTCCATTTATTTTTGATGTACATCCACAGACTCTAACGTAATCACTACCAAACATTTTTTTAGTGTATTTTGTGAGGTATGTCCATAACTCATGGTCGTTTTTATAGTATGCACATCCAACATGATATAGTCCATCGTCTATAGGAGTTATCCAAGTATAACCAATCATAGGTTTTCCTTTATGTATCTTTATTTCATCAATAAAGAATTTATCAAATTTTTCTGGAGATTCTTCATTTTCATAGGCTATTAAAAATTGACAGGTTTTAATATCATTTTTATATTTATCATACACATTGCCTAATTGAAGTACTTTAGCACATCCAGAAGCATCAACGACCAAATCATAAAATTTAGTTTCAGCTTCAGTATTAAATTCTCTCACTATAACTCCAGTATCAATAACTTTTGTTGTATACCTCCTTATGACTGGATTAAATTCTCTATTTGTAACTACTGTTCTTGGAACCAAGTCTTCAATTAGTTTGGATTTATTTATGACATAAATTTTTTTATTAGGATAGTAGTTATCTCCACCAATATTTACTTCCTTTATCTCTCTAATTATATAATCTTTAATGTTTATATTTACCGTTTTTAAAACTTTTTTTACTGTTAAAATCTCATTTTTATTGGAAAATATAAAATTCATACTTTTGCAGCCTCTAACTAATACATGGTCATAAATATTTATGTAAAAACCGTCTTCCGAAAGTAATCTGTACAATATAGATCCTGACAATCCCGCTCCAATAATACATACTTGCATAAATCACACCCTTAAACCAATACAACAGATTTAAAATTAAGATTTCATATATTTTACTATAATAAAAATAAATCATTTCAAAAATTGACATATGAATTAAATATCAAAATAACAAATAGTTATATTTATAAATTTCTATGAAAATATTTATAAGTCAGAAGTTATAAGATATTATAATATTATTAAGTTCTTTTATCTATATATGCGCATCCTAGATAAGGGTGAGAAAATAGAGGGTTTCAAAATGTTTTTTATATTAAAAATTTTTTAAGAATTTTCATAAATAGTTTAGGACTTCCACAGTTTATATATTTGACTGTTTAAAAAGAATAACTCTAAAATCCATTATATCAGCAATAAATTCATTCTTAAAGTCCTATAGTAAAAAAGATTAAAAAATAGAGGATTAGTTATTTATTATCTCATTGTAAGTTTGCAGGTCAAAGATTATGTCCTTGACTTCTTCTGATGATGCATCTTTTAGCTTTCCATTTATTAATCCTTGGAGCTTCATTGCTTCAACGAATTTTATGACTTTAGGTATTACTGGTTCTAATCTATAATCAAACTTTATATGCTCAATTGAATCTTTCTCAACATTTTCGTTTGTTCCAAGCCATCTAACAGATGCTTTAACAGCTAAATCTCTGTTTTTGTTAATTTCATCTGTCGCATCCTTTAAGAGTTTTGCAAATGTTATAACTGCTTCTCTTTTGTTTTTTAAGGCATTTTCAGACGCTGCTAAACAACAGCATGGATGGTTTGCCCAAGTTCCTCCTGTAGCGCTTGGTAAATCTTCACTGTGGGCAATAACTTTTCCAATACCCTTATTTTTTATAATTTCAGGCATTGGCTCCCATGCAATAACTGCATCCAACTGCTTTTGAGCTAACATTTGAGGCATTGTCCCCTGTCCCTTACAATTTACTAACAAAACCATAGCACTCTTGTTATTAGGGTCTTCAGTATAGGTTATCCCTTCTGCTTTTAAAGCATCTTCTATCATAACGTATTGAATTGATGTTGGTAGTGGATGTCCTATTTTAACCTGCTTTCCTTCTTTATGTTGTTCTTTTATCCAATTAACAAACTCTTTCCAGTTATTTACTGGAATATCCTTTCTAACAACAACTGCAGAACTTCGGTATGCAAATTCATTATGACCTTAGCCTTTGTTCCCTTATCTATGTAGAATATTACTGGTGGGTATCCTAATAAAGCAACATCAACCTGTCCCTGAGTCATTAGGTTCATTATACTTGCTCCACCTTCAGTAACTTTAACAACTTTCACATTAGCTATTTTTTTATTTCCTTTATACAACTCATATTCCTCTTTATCTTTAACTGCTTTCAAGCATATTCCATATTTATCTTTAAATAAATCTGGATTGTCACAGGCTACAAATAGGGAAGCATGATGGTCTGTTGGCAAATATGCAACTGTCAAAGTTGGAACTTCTGAAGTTTCATTTTGAACACATCCAGCAAATAGTACCAAAGATGAGATTAGCAAAGCCACCAACATATAAATCTTTTTCATAATACCACCTCAAAATTAGTCAATCATCAAAACTTCACTAATTAAATTGGAACAAATAAAACCCCAAAGGGGTTTTAAATACCCTTTGTTGAACAATTTTTATTTTGATGATTGACTATATGAACATAAGTATGAACATAAGAAAATTTTGACTATGCAATATATAAAATTTTTTATTTTTTTATAGATAATTTATCTTATAAGAAAATAATAATAGGATAAGAAAATAAATTATAAAAATTTTAATAAAAAAGCATTAGATTTTAATCTCTTTATTGCAGAATCTCCTAATTATCTCTTTTACAATATCAAAAGAGCTGTGAAATGGACATTTTTTATAACCTCTAAATCTAACAATCTCTGGATATAAATTATATTTAGCAAGTTCTTTTTTTAGTGTTTCCTCATCAAAAGTTGTCTGGTCAGGACCAAGAACAATAATATCTGGTTTTAACTCTAATATTGGCTCTAATTTATTTTTCAAACTTCCCAATATTGCTTTATCAACAGGCTTTAATGCTTCAACCATCTCCCTCCTTTGTTCTTCCGGAATTATAGGTTTTCTACCTTTTAATTTCTTTACAGTTTCATCCCTCGCAACAATAACTATTAGCTCATCTCCTAAACTTTTAGCAAATTTTAATATCTCATAATGTCCAGGGTGAAGAATATCAAACGTTCCAGCGGTAACTACCCTCTTTTTCATAACTATTCACACCATTTCTTTTTAATAGGACATTAATTGCCCTTGAAAAGGGCAACTTATAACCAATTATCAAAGTTTTAAATTAATATGGCACTTATAGAAGCCTTTTGGGCTTCTAAATATTCCTTAATAGATGATTTAACTTTGATAATTAGCTAATGGACATGGGGTATCCACACCATAGAGGGGCTTCGCCCCTCTATTGGGATACTCCCCAAATCTTACTAATTTACACCTCCGAGCGTAAGCGAGGAGATGTTAGGTTTTGGTGAAGCTTTTACTAAAAGGTTCATCCCAATAGGGGTTTCCCCCTATGGATGTCGAATGTTCCGGCAGTTACTACTCTTACTTTTTTCATAATTATCCTCTTAGATTTTTTTATCCCTATATTTTGCCAAATAAAAGGCGTTTAAAGCCCCAACGACTAATGGACCAATAGCAAATCCACTGAGTCCTAATGAAAGGGGCGCCATTAAAAACGCAATAACTACAAGGACTGGGTGAATATCTACTTCTTTTTTAACTAAATAAGGTCTTATAACAAAATCTGGAGCTATGGAAAGGAAGAGTTCCCCATAAATAAACATAAAAACTGCCTTAGTATAGTCATGTATTAAAAAGAAATATATAGCTATTGAGATATACACCATCCATCCTCCCAATATTGGTAATAAAGCAAATATTCCGGTTATTATCGCAAATAACTCTGCATAAGGAACCCCAAGTATAAGATATCCGATGTAGGATAGGATAGTTATAATTATAGAAAGTGAAACACAGCTTATAAATAAATTTTTGTAGGAGTCATGAAGATAACTTAAATAAATTCTCATCTTTTCTTTATATTCATCAGGCACAAATGAAATTATCAGGTTTTTGGCTTTATCCCCATCTCTTAGAAAGTAGAATGTTAAGAACAAAACCATAATTACTTTAACTATTAAATATCCAACATCAATAATCTTTCCAGAAAACTGACTAACCAAATATTTTATAAATTCGTCAATATACTTTGCAATTATTTGTTCATTATTAATAATTCTTTCTAACATAAAAGAATTATATATGGAGAGGATTTCATTAATATATGGCTCTATAGATTTAGTATTGAAAGATAGTATGATTTCCATGAACGTTAGTAGGGCGTAAATTGTAATTGTCATAATTGGAAGGATATATATGCTAATTGCCAAACCTGCTGATATGGTTTTATTAAATTTTTTTCTTAATATGTTATAGACTGGCAAAGCCATATATGCAAAGGCACATGAATAAGCTAAGACATCAATAAACGGCCAAATTATATATAACAACATTATTAACAATCCAACAATAACTCCTTTCCTAACGTATTTGAATTCCTCAAATCTCATAGTATCACGTGATAATTATGAAAGTTTTAATGCCAAGTATATACTATCCTTATATTGGGGGAATCACCTTACATGTAGAAAATTTGGTAAAGCGTTTAAAAGATATTGAGTTTCATATATTAACCTATGATAGTTATGAAGAAAACGAATATAAAAATGTAATTATTCATAACGTCCCTCACCTAAAAAAATTTAGGGGAATTAGTTATCTTATAAATGCCTATAAAATAGGAAAAAATATCATTGAGAGTGAAGGTATTGATTTAATTCATTCCCATTATGCGTTTCCACAGGGTTGTGTTGGGGCTTTATTAAAAAATAAACTATCTATTCCACATATATTAACTCTTCACGGAAGTGATGCTTTAATATTAAAAAACTCCATAAAGGGGAGATATTTTTTTAAATATGCCACAACTAATTCCGATAAAATCATCTGTGTAAGTAAATATATAAAAAATCAATTAGATGAGAATTTAAAAAATAGGGCTATTGTTATATACAACGGAGTAAATAAAGAAATTCTATACAATGAGGGAGATTATAACTTTGGATTGTTTGTTGGAGCTTTTGTTCCACAAAAAGGAGTCGATATTTTAATAGATGCAATAAAAGATATAGATTTTAATTTTAAACTCATAGGGGATGGGAAGTTATACAAAAAAATAGAGAACTTTGTTGTTAAAAATAATTTAAGCCATATTGAACTCTTAGGAAGAAAAAGTTTTGATGAAGTAGCTTCATTTATGAGGAAGTGTAGTTTTTTAGTAGTTCCTTCAAGAAGTGAAGGTTTTGGAATGGTGGCTGTTGAAGGAATGGCTTGCTCTAAGCCTGTAATAGCCACAAGGGTTGGGGGGTTGGGGGAGATTGTTATTGATGGATATAACGGACTATTGGCTGAGAAAAATAACCCAAATGATTTAAAAGAAAAAATTCTGGAGTTAATAAATAATGAAGAACTAAGAAAAACTTTGGGGGAAAATGGAAAAGAATTTTCAAAAAAATTTTCTTGGGAAAAATGTGTAATGGGTGTTAGAAAAGTGTATGAAGAGCTAAGCGATTAGACATAAAATTTAAATATAAGAATTTTTATTATAATTCCATATGGTATATAAATGATAATCCATAATAAAATAAAATGATTATAATATTCCCTTCACTTAACTTAAATTTACCGGTGATATTATGGTTTTTGAAGAATTTATTTCAACTGAATTGAAGAAAGAAAAGAAAGCATTTACTGAAGAATTTAAAGAAGAAAAGGAAATAAACGATAATTCTAACTTAAAAAATGATTTACTTAAAGAGGAACTCCAAGAAAAGGCAAGAATTGCAGAATTAGAAAGTAGAATCCTAAAATTAGAATTAGAGAAAAAAGAGCTTGAAAGAGAGAATTTACAGTTAATGAAAGAAAATGAGATTTTAAGAAGAGAATTAGATAGAATGAGAGTCCCTCCATTGATAGTTGGAACTGTAGTTGATAAAGTAGGAGAGAGAAAAGTAGTTGTCAAAAGCTCAACAGGCCCAAGTTTCTTAGTTAATGTCTCTCACTTTGTAAATCCAGATGATTTAGCCCCTGGAAAGAGAGTCTGTTTAAATCAGCAAACATTAACAGTTGTTGATGTATTGCCAGAAAATAAAGACTACAGAGCTAAAGCAATGGAAGTTGATGAAAGACCAAATGTTAGATATGAAGATATTGGTGGATTAGAGAAACAAATGCAAGAAATTAGAGAAGTTGTTGAACTCCCATTGAAACATCCAGAATTGTTTGAAAAGGTTGGAATTGAACCACCAAAAGGTATTCTGCTTTACGGACCACCAGGAACTGGAAAGACATTATTAGCTAAAGCTGTTGCTACAGAAACAAATGCTACCTTTATAAGAGTTGTTGGTTCTGAATTGGTTAAGAAGTTTATTGGAGAGGGGGCTTCGTTAGTTAAAGATATATTCAAATTGGCTAAAGAAAAAGCTCCTTCAATCATATTCATAGATGAGATTGATGCTATTGCAGCAAAGAGAACAGACGCTTTAACTGGTGGAGATAGGGAAGTTCAGAGAACATTAATGCAGTTGTTGGCAGAGATGGATGGATTCGATGCAAGGGGAGATGTTAAGATAATTGGGGCCACAAACAGACCTGACATTTTAGACCCTGCAATATTAAGACCTGGAAGATTTGATAGAATCATAGAAGTCCCAGCTCCTGATGAGAAGGGTAGATTGGAGATATTGAAGATTCATACAAGAAAGATGAATTTAGCGGAAGATGTCAATTTAGAAGAAATAGCTAAGATGACTGAAGGATGTGTAGGGGCTGAGTTAAAGGCAATCTGCACAGAGGCAGGGATGAATGCAATTAGGGAGTTAAGGGACTATGTAACAATGGATGACTTTAGAAAGGCAGTTGAGAAGATTATGGAGAAAAAGAAAGTTAAAGTTAAGGAACCAGCACACTTGGATGTTCTCTACAGATAAACCTTTTTTATTTTTTGACTATTTTAATTTTTATTTTAAATGTAAAACTAAGCAATTAAAAATTTTTGGTGACATTAATGAACACCTATGGGGATATGTTTAGAGTTACAGTTTTTGGAGAAAGTCATGGAAAGGCTGTTGGAGCAGTTGTTGATGGATGTCCAGCTAATCTGCCTTTATCTGAAGAGGATATCCAAAAAGAGCTTGACAGGAGAAGACCAGGGCAGAGCATCTTCTCAACACCAAGAAAAGAAGAGGATAAAGTTGAAATCTTATCAGGAATTTTTGAGGGGAAAACTACTGGAGCTCCTATTTGCTCAATAGTCTATAACAAAAACATGAGACCTAAAGATTACTCAAAAATTAAAGATACACCAAGACCTGGACATGCAGATTTAACCTATAGATTGAAGTATAAAAACTATGATTATAGGGGAGGAGGAAGGGCAAGTGGTAGAGTAACGATAGGGCATGTTATTGGAGGAGCTATTGCTAAAAAGCTTCTATCTTACACATACAACATAAAAATTATTGGTTATACCATAAAGATTGGAAAGATTGAAGGAGATTTCAGCTACTATAAAAATCCAGAGGTTTTTGAAAATGAAAAATCCTTAGAGAGATTAATAGAGATTATTGAAAGTAATCCATTGAGATGTCCATCAATGAATGAGAAAGAGATGGAGGAGTATGTTTTAAAGGCAATGGAAAATAAAGATAGTGTTGGAGGAGTTGTTGAAATTGTTGCATTAAATGTTCCTGTTGGAGTTGGAAATCCAATATTCAATAAGTTAAATGGAGAATTGGCAAGAGCTTTAATGAGTATAAATGCTGTTAAAGGAGTTGAGATAGGGGCTGGTTTTAAAGCGGCTGAGATGTATGGAAGTGAGATGAACGATGAGATGTATTTTGATGACGACAAAAATATAAGATTCAAAACAAACAACTGCGGTGGCATATTGGGAGGAATTAGCTGTGGAACTCCAATAGTTTTAAGAATTGCAGTAAAGCCAACACCTTCAATAGGTAAAAAGCAAAAAACCATAAATTTAAAAACCTTAGAAAATGTTGAAATTGAAATTGAAGGAAGACACGACCCAGTTATAGTTCCAAGGATTGTTCCAGTGGCTGAAGCAATGGTTGCTATAACCTTAGCTGATTTGATGATTAAGGGAGGATTTATTCATCCGTGTAGCTTATAAAATTTTTATATTTTTTATTTTATTATCTATATTATTATTATTTTGTTTTTATTTATCTTAATTTGGTTTATTTAAAAGAAATGGGTGAAAATAATGAAGTTTATATTTATCACTGGAGGAGTTATATCATCATTAGGTAAAGGAATTACAGCAGCTTCGTTAGGGAGATTATTGAAAGCAAGAGGATTCAAAGTTAATATGATTAAGATAGACCCTTATCTGCAGATAGATGCAGGAACAATGTCTCCTTATGAGCATGGAGAGGTTTTTGTTACAGAGGATGGTGGAGAGTCAGATTTAGATTTGGGGCATTATGAGAGGTTTATTGATGAGAATTTAACCAAAAACAACAACATAACAACAGGAAAGATATATTGGAGTGTCTTAACAAAGGAGAGGAAGGGAGAGTATTTAGGAAAGACAGTTCAAGTTATCCCTCACATAACAAATGAGATAAAGGATTGGATTAAAAACCTTGGAGAGGGGTATGATATAACTATCGTTGAAATTGGAGGAACTGTTGGAGATATTGAAAGCTTACCTTTCTTAGAAGCTATAAGGCAGTTTAAAAAGGATGTGGGTAAAGAAAACGTTTTATACATCCATGTTTCTCTTTTACCTTATATAAGAGCTGCCGGAGAGTTGAAGACAAAACCTACTCAACATAGTGTTAAAGAGCTAAGAAGCATCGGAATTCAACCAGATATATTAATTTGTAGAACGGAAATGCCAATAAGTGATAAAATTAGGGAGAAATTAGCCCTATTCTGTGATGTTGATAAAGAGGCGGTTATTGAGGCAAGAGATGCAAGAACAATATATGAAGTCCCTCTTAATTTAGAAAAAGAAGGTTTAGGGAAATTAGTTACCAAAAAGTTAAATCTTCCAGATAGAGAACCAGATTTAGACGAATGGAGAAAGTTTGTTGATAGGGTTATAAACCCATTAAATGAAGTAACTATTGGTATAGTTGGGAAGTATGTTGAGCTAAAAGATGCTTATTTAAGTATTACAGAGGCATTAATCCATGCTGGAGCTAAAAATGACACTAAAGTTAATATAAACTGGATACATTCTGAAAGATTAGAAAGTGAAGAATTTGAAGAATTATTAGATAGGTATAGAGAAGATAATCAATTAGATGGTATCTTAGTTCCAGGAGGATTTGGAGATAGAGGAGTTGAAGGTAAAATAAACGCTATAAAATATGCAAGAGAAAACGACATTCCTTTCTTAGGTATATGCATGGGAATGCAGTGTGCAGTTATAGAGTTTGCAAGGAACGTTTGTGGCTTAGAGGGAGCGAATTCAACAGAGTTTGATGAAAACACTAAGTATCCAGTTGTTGATTTACTGCCAGAGCAGAAGGAGATTGATGCAAAAGGAGGAACTATGAGATTAGGAGCTTATCCAGCGATATTGATGGAGGGAACTTTAGCTTATAAGTTGTATGGAAGAAAGGAAGTTTATGAGAGACATAGACATAGGTATGAGGTTAATCCGGAATATCATGAGATATTAGAAAATCATGGCTTAACAATTTCTGGAAAATCTCCAGATGGAAGATTGGCAGAGTTTATAGAAATCAGCAAAAATAGATACTTCATAGCAACACAGGCACATCCAGAGTTTAAATCAAGACCTAACAAACCACATCCATTGTTTGATGGGTTAGTAAGGGCTTCTTTGGGAGAGAAGATTAAATAAACTTAAGAGTTAATCTTTAAATAGCTTTTTCTTTTTATAAATGTTGTCATGATGGTCAAAATCAACGAAAATAACTGTTTTATTATTCTCATCAACGGTGAAAACAAGAACAAAGCTTTTATCGATATGAACTCTTTTAAAATCATTTAAAGGATGTCTTAGGTTTTTATAATGGTGTGGATTTTGAGTAATCTCTTCCATTTTCTTTAATATTGCTTTTAATTTCTTTTTGTCTCTCTTTGAAAGTTTTTGAAGTATTTTATCCAATGAAGGCATTATTTCGATTTCATACATTTATTCACCTAAATATCTCTTTTTTAGATTTTCAATAGAGCCAATGTATATAGGTTTTTCATTTTTCATAATGTTTCTAATTTTTTCAATATATTCTGGTTTTAGTTCGTCCTCTAACAGAAATTCTGCATATTCTTCTATTATTTTGTTTATAGCCTGGCTTTTATCTCTTAAATTGTATTTTGCTTTGACTATATTTATTATTCTGTTATTTTCATCAGTAATATCAACTATTGCTTTAACCATTAAAATCACCTTATTAATGTGGCATTAATGTGATATTAATATTATACAAATATTTGTATAAATAGTTTTATGCTTCGATAATAAAAAAGAATTTCTATTGAGATTTTATGAAACTTTGTAGAAAAATAAGAAATATGTTTTTCAAAATTAAATTAAATCTGGATTGCTATCAACTGAAATATATAACTGCCCTTTTGGTTTATTATAGACATAATCTCCACTAAACTTATAGAAGGTTCCTGCTATTGGTGTTCCAGCGTCTTTTTTACTTAATTTTATAACTGGATTCTCCACAATACCCTCAAACTTGAATGAAGGTAAAATCTCTTCAACCTTTCCATAGACAACTATAGCTCCTGCCTTCATCTCTCCTCCAACTCTCACATCAACATCTCCATCAATAATAATTATTCCTCCATTTTGATGAATTCCAGCCATTATTCCAACATTTCCTTTTATATGTATGAGACCTTTACTCATAAACTCTCCAATCTCATTTCCAGCGTTTCCTTCAACAATAATTGTTCCTCCACTCATACCTCTCCAGTCTCCCCTATACGCAGAACCAACGTAATCTCCTGCATTTCCTTTGATTAAAAGCTCTCCTCCTTTCATATTCTGTCCAGCCCAGCTCTCAGCATTTCCATTAACAACTATCTTTCCTCCCTTCATCTCTGCCCCAACATACATTCCAGCATCTCCTTCAACAACAATCTCTCCCTTTGTCATCTTTGAACCAATGTATTTTAATTTTGGACTTGAGTTTTTAATTACAATTCTTGGTTCTCCTTCAATATCATTTAATTCAACATCAAAGATGTCAGCAACTTTAATTCTTTTTCTTCCTTGGACTAACTCAATGTTTTTTATTTCCTCTAAGCTCATGTTCTCAATAACTTCTGGCAATACTTTATCCATCTCTACTGGAACAATAATTTCCTTTTGTAATGTTAGAATTAACTCCTTCATACCATCACCGGCTTATTATTTTTTATCAGTCAATTTTCTCAACTATAACAGCCGTTCCATATGCATAGTAGGTTAATTCTGGAACTGCATAGTTTTCATCAGATATGATTTCAGTTGTTAATTCATTAGAGATTCTTATTCCAATAACTGCATTAGCTCCCATATCTTCAGCTACATCTATTAAATCTTCTAAGGCATCGTCTGGGTCATCACCATAGCCGATTACAACACCCAAATATTTTACAATTTTAAAACCTTCTAAGTTGTCAGTTGTGGAAGTTATCATCAAAATCACTTAAAAATTAAATTTTAGAAAGAAAAGGATATTTAGTTTATATCAGTTGCATCTATCTTTATAACTCTCCAGCTGTTTGCATATTCATCTGAAACTGGGTAGTTCTCTAAGTTAACTGAGTAGTATCTTCTAAACTTCTCCCCAACATCTTTAAGGACTTCATTCATTAAGTCCTCTCCCACCTGCACATCTACATAGATTGTGTCTCCAAAGACTTCTTTAACAACGTTTCCATCCTTAACAACTACTTCTCCTCCCTTCAATACATACTTAGCATATCTAAATGCCTTTTCAATCTTCTTACCATCTTTCTCTTCTGGGTCTATTGCATATATTGCTATGTCAGCCTCAGCTCCAACTCCTAAGTGTCCTTTTGTCTCACTCAATCCTAAAACCTTAGCTTGGTTAGCTCTTGTTATTTTTGCTATTTCATATAAGTCGTATTCTTTATCAGCATCCGCTACATGGCTTCTTTGCTGTGCCCACTTATGAACTTTGTTGTATAACCATTCATCCCTATACTTCTTACTCATTAACCATGCAATAACTCTTGGATATCTTGTGAAAGGCCCTGCGTTTGGATGGTCGGTTGTTAATAATACCTTATCTGTGTTTGTATTTAGGAAGAGTTCTAAACCAATTGCCCATTGGACAGCATAAACTGGACCTTTTGGGCTGTAAATGAAAGGAACTACTCCAGAACCTGTCTCAAGCTCAACATCACAGTTTGCCCACTTCAATCCATTAGTCATGTGTAAATCATACTCCATTGGTCCATCTGCAGTCATTGTTGTTGTTTCATCTAAGGTAACTTGTCCAACATCAATAACAACGTGTTTTGATTTATTTACATATTCAGCTATCTCTATTGCCTTACTTTCAAAGTCCTTCCATGAAGTCCCTCCATAGGAGTGAAATTGGCAATGTGTGTTGTAGTATGATGTTTCCCTCTCTCCAACTCTTGGTTTTGCCTCAACGCCTTCAACACACTTCATTGTCTCTAATGTTGTCTCCCAGTTTCCTGGATGTCCTAAGTTGTTTGGATGGACGTGGATTGAGTGAGGCAAACCAAGTAACTCATTAACCTCTGCTAAACCTCTAACAATCTCTCTTGGTGTTATATCAAAGTATGGAACTGGGTCATCTAAGCTATGAACGTTTTTACCCCAACCCCAAGCTTCTGTTCCTCCTGGATTAACTATCTTTATAGCAAATCCTTTAACAGCCTTTAACAGCCATGCAACAAAAGCAGCACATGCCTTAATGTCTCCTTCTTTTAAATACTCTAAGACCATCCAGTTGTTTCCAAACAATGGCATTGCTGCCTTGTCTATTTGTGGAGTCTCCATAAATTCCTCATGTGTGTGTCTTGCAATCAATGGGGGCATTGCTGCCTCAATGACAGTTGTATAACCCATTTCTGAATATTGATAACCTGTTTTATAGGTTGATGGAACTGAAAATCCTGTTCCAGTTCTTAATCCTTTTTTAGCATAGATTTCTCTTTTACTATCTTCTGGTCTGAATATTCTTCCGACGTTAACCTTTGCCCCTGCAACGTGGCTGTGTGAATCGATTCCACCAGGCATTACTACGCATCCAGATGCATCAATAACTTTTGCATTATCAGAGACGCTCTCAACTATCTTTCCATCTTTAACACATATATCCATTTTTTCTCCATTAATCCCATTTAATGGGTCATAAACAATTCCATTTTTTATGATATATTCCATCTTATCACCATTTATTAATATTTGGTTTATTCAACAGCTTCAATGTATTTTTTTCTCATTAAAGACCTCATATCTAAAAATTCTTCGTCTGTCTTCTCAACTTCAACGTAAAAGCCAGGATATCCTTTAAATGTCGGCATTCCAGTGCTGTGTGTGTCTGGTTTAACAACACAGTTTGCCCAAGGTCCCATTGGGATGTAAATCATTCCTTCTGGCATTCTTTCAGTTGCTTTTTTTACATAAACTACAACTTCTCCATATTCTGACTTAACTTTAACTTTATCTCCTTCTTTAACTCCTAATTTCTCCATATCTTCTTCGTTGATATAAACTACTCCAGCAGCTTTAACATACAAATCAAGGTTTTTTCCAGCCTCCATTGCCTCCCCTTGCCAAATAGTTCTGCCTGTGTTTAAGAAAAACTTCATTATCTCACCAATTTAGCTTATTTTCTTTTAAAAACTAACTCTATAGCATTAACTGGGCATGCTTCTATGCAAGCTCCACATCCACCACATAAATCTTGATTGACTACAGTAACAACTCCATTCTCAACTCTAATAACTACATCATCACTGTAAGGTCCTTTTCCTCCCCAAGTTTCTGGATGTTTAGCATTAACTGGGCATGAGACAACACAGTTTCCACATCCGTGGCATCTTTCTGGATAAACTACCAACTCATAAGCTTTCATTTCCTCACCTTTTAATGATTTTTAATATTCTTTAAGGTATTTTCAATTTAACCCATTAACTTTTTAAACGCTTCTTTCCATGCAATTGCCTTTGGTTCTCTTTCAAAGTTAATTTCTGTTCTCTTAACTTTTATAGCATTAACTGGACATGCTTTAGCACAAGCTCCACACAACACACAGAGGTTTTGATTTACAATGATTCTTGGAACTTTTTCTGCCTTGTCTTTTGGTTTTGGGAATTCTAATGCACTACATGGACATATGGAAATACAGGCTCCACAAGCGTTACATGCATTTACATCGATTATTAACTCTCCTTTGAATGGCTTCTCAACTTCAATAGCTTCAGCTGGACAGATAAAGGCACACCATCCACAGGTTACACATGCATCTTTATCAATAACTGTTTTTCCTGTAATATCCTCATACAACTTAGCTTGTGGAATTCTCTTCATCATTGGACACTTGTAACAGATAACCTCAATAGCATCATGCGGACAGACGAATTCACAAACCTTACAGAAGACACACTTATCCTTATCAACTTCAATATCAGTTATTGGTTTTGGGTTTGATGGAGTTGGGTAGTTGTATTTTAAATTAATAGCATCAGCTGGACAGTATTCAGCACAGATTCCACATAGAACACATTTCTCTTTGTTTATGTTTATCTCTCCGATAACAAACTTCTCCCTCTCTGCCAATTCTCTTTCAACAACTATAGCCCCTTGAGGACAAACCATTTCACACTGCTCACATAAAACACACTTGTCTTGATAAACTTTAATATCTCTCTTAATTTTTGGATATCTCTCATCTTCTTTTATTGATTTACCATTGATTTTCAAATCCAATGCATCAAATGGACATGCTGAAGCACACATTCCACATAAAACACAGACATCTTTATCAATATCCAATTTTGGAGCTATTATGTCTCCTTTAGCAATAGCTCCTAAAGGACCCATAGCAATGGCATTAACTGGGCAGATATCTGCACAGATACCACATCCAACACATAGTTCATCGTTCCAACAGAGTTCTCTTTTTTCTACTTCACCATCTCTATATATGGTAAATCCATTTTCATAGACCTCTTTTATTTGCTCAATCATGGTTATTCCTCCTTAATGAATTTTAATGAGTTTGTTGGACATCTAAATATGCAAGATGCACATAGATGGCAGGTATCTTCGTCTATACCAACAGTGAAGTTATCAAGTGTGAGTGCTGCACACCCTAAACAGGAACCGCAAGCTATGCAGGAATTTTCATCCCAGAAAAGTTTTATACCATATAATTCTTTAATTAAGTTCTTTGCAAGCTCTTTATTATCAGTTAAAGAATGAATAAACTTTGCTCCATATTGTGGTGGCATTTCTTCAATAATTTTTGCAACATTTAAGATTTTTTCCTTTGGATACCTCCCAGAGAGATAATGAGAAACGATTGACCTATCGCTCTTAATAATTTTTGCTATTTCCTTCTGCAAAAGCCCTTTTCTTCTTAATTTCATTGCCACTATTGCCTTTATTCCGGAGAGAATATGCTCTGGCATCGTCTCACATGGACATTATGTTAGTTGATGATTTTCATTTATAAATACTATGTATGAAGTTTAAGTAGAAACTTTTTTATATAGGTGTGTGTCTTGCTCACATATTTATAAATAGTTCAACATATATGAATAAAAGTTCTATTTTTGGTAGAAAAGCTTTATATTGGTAAAGCTAATAATATAAAAATACAACCATAAAAAATAAATATTATAATGATTTAGATTAGAAGAATTTACGGTGATGATTATGAGAGAGATTCTAATATCCGAATGTATAGAATTATTAAGATCACATAAATTCATCGTCTCAAAACCACTGGGAAGAAGTTGCTTTGATATGGTAGCAAGTAAAGAGGATATTAGATTAATTTTAAAAATTTTAAAGAATATAGACAGTTTAAGTAGAGATCAATCAAAAGAATTAAAGAAGATTAGCAAAATACTGCATGGGACTCCTTTAATAATAGGCATTAGAACAAGAAACGCCCCTATGGAGCATGGAGTTGTTTATGACAGATATAATATAAAAGCAGTGACTTTTGAAACGTTCAGAGATTATTTAGAAGGAAGCCCACCAATGGTTTATGCAAATAGAGGAGGATTTTTTGTAAAGATAGATGGGAAGGTGTTGAAAGAAGTTAGAGAGGCTATGGGTATCTCAGTAGGAAAGTTGGCAGAAGTTGCTGGTGTTTCAAGAAAGGCAATCTATAAATATGAAACTCAGATGGCAAATCCTTCAGTAGATGTGGCTTTAAAAATTGAGGAGTTCTTAGATGTGCCGTTAGTTAAAGGTATTGATTTATTTGAGCCTGTTGATGATGAGGATGTTGAAAATAAATTAGAAAATTTAGAAGATTTTAAGAAAGAGGCGATAAATTTTCTAAACGAATTAGGATTTAAATCATTTGTTGTTGAAAAGGCTCCATTTGATGCAGTAGCTGAGAAGGATATGGATAACAATCTAAATATTCTATTAACAAATATTGAAGAAAAAGATAATGAAGAAGTAAAGAGAAAGGCGTTATTCGTGAGAGAATTGTCAAGGTTATTAGATGGATATTCACTATTAATATTGGAAGAAAAAGAGAAAGAGTATAAAAACTTGCCAGTTGTTAGTATTGAAGAGTTAAAAAAGATGGATGATGCCCTTGAGTTGATTGAGCATATAAAATCCATGTTAAGAGATATAAGATAAATTTAAAAAATTGATGATTTAAAAAGTAAATTACGGAAATTTTTTGTACATTTGTTTTCTATGTAAAACTCTATAAAACACGATTTTTTCATTTTCATATTTAAAACCAATTCTATAATCTTCAATTTATATGCTGTCTCTAAATAAACCCCTCATCTCTTCCATTGCCTTTAAAAGCCCATAATCTAATAACAACTCTTCAATCTTTTTAAATGTCTTATAACCCAAAATAACTCCTTTAATATTTCCCTTTTCATCGGTAATGTAGGATTGGACAATAATTCATAATAACCACTAATATTACGTTTTAATAGTAAAAAAGTTAAAAAAGATAACGGGATTTATAATTCCAATGGTTCTCCAATCTTTGGAACTATGACCTCAACTCCTAAAGCCTCTGCTTTTTTCACAAACTCATTTACATCCACTTCAATTAACGGGAATGTATTATAATGCATTGGAATAACAATCTCTGGATATATTAGCTCAATAGCCACTAATGCCTCATCAATTCCCATTGTGTATCTTCCACCAATTGGCAATAAAGCTATTTGTGGAGCGTAAATCTCTCCAATTAACTCCATATCTCCAAATAAGCCAGTATCTCCTGCATGATATACTCTATCATTTATAATAAATCCAGCAGCAACTCCCCCACTTATTGTTGGAGAGATATCTGATGAGTGCTCAGCTTTAACCATTGTTAATTTTGCTCCATTTATCTCTATAGTCCCCCCAATGTTCATTCCTTCTGCACAAACTCCTCTTTCTGATAAATAGACACTAATCTCATGGTTCGTTACTACTGGAACATTGTAGGTTTTAGCTAACTCTTCAGCATTTCCTAAGTGGTCTGCATGGCCATGAGTTACTGCTATTACCTCAACTCCTTCCATTATTTCATCATAAGGCAAATCACATAAAGGATTTGGAACAAATGGGTCTATTAACACATTATCTACTTTAAAGCATGCATGACCATACCATGTTATCATCCTCTCACCTCCACATAATAATTTTAATGTTAAGCTATTTAATTTTTATTATGTGGGGAAATTTTCTCAATCTGATAAAAGTGGTTTATGGATGTTTAAAAATTAAACTAAAAATTTCAAAAGCTTAAAAAAATAAAATAAAATGGTGAAATATATGAAAATAGTGGGAATTACTGATTTACATGGAAAATTACCTCCAGCAGTTAGAGAATTTAAAGATTTTGCTGATGTTTTAGTTGTTTGTGGGGATATAACACACTTTGGTAAAGGAATTGAGGTTATAGAGAAATTGGCTGAGTTATCAGATTATATGGAAGTTCTATGCGTTCCAGGAAATTGTGATACTAAAGAAGTTATTGATGAGTTGAATAGCTTTAAATTAAATATAGATAGAAAAGTGAAAAAAATAGAGAATATAAATTTTGTTGGAATAGGAGGGAGTAATAAGACCCCTTTTAACACTCCAAATGAATACACCGAAGAAGAAATATACAATAAGCTCATAAATGTGGTTAAAAACTTAAAAAATATATTTTTAGTTAGCCATGCCCCTCCATATAACACAATGGCTGATATTGTTGATTTAGACAAAGATATCCACGTTGGAAGTAAAAGCATTAGAAAGATAATTGAAGATTTTAATGAAAATATAAGATTCTGTGCCTGTGGGCATATACATGAAAGTAGGTGTATAGATAAAATTGGAAATACAATAGTTGTGAATCCATCTCCAAAGAGTTATTTTGTCTATGACACTAAAAAGAATATGGTTGTTTTAGATGATTTTAATGGATTTTAAAATTTTTGAGGTAAATACATTTCCATTTTTTAATTGCAAAACTTTTTATACTTATTAAAGAATTTAAAATAAAAAACACAAGGTCACTACTTTAAAAAGTTGTGATAGTTATGGATGAGAGGAAACAATTATTGTTTAATGCAATATTTGACATATATAAAATCTTTCTTGGTGCTGGATTGATATTGTTAGTTGCAGTTATTGTTAAAGTTGCCTTCTCCGAAGGTAGTTTTAATACTGGTTTAACACTATGTTTAATTGACATCATAGCAATGTTTTATCTAAGTTGGCTATTTGGGAGTATCTTGTATGACATTTACAAAGAATTATAAGTTAATCCTTTTGATGGATTAGCTTTCTTCCAAATTTCCAATACCATATAGCCAATAATGTTGAGAATACAACCATAAAGCCAATTACTAATAACACTAATATAGCAAAGGCGTCAAATTTCATGACCATCAACTCCTTATTTTTAATCTAATTAGACCCAAAATATTAACTCTTTTTGTAAGAATATAAAATTATCATATAATGATTTTTTTATAAAACTTATCATAAAAAGGTTTTCCTTTAGACTTATAAGGTTATAGAGTTATTTTGTTTATGATACAAAAAAGAATATGGTTGTTTTAGAAGATTTCGCTGGATTTTAAAATAAAAAATTAAGTTTTTGATTTTCTATATATGATATAGGTAAAGAAAGCAGTTATGGCTAAATAAACGCTTAATGGAATTGGGGCTTTTGTTGATGATGAGGATGTTGTAGTTGTATTTGAGGTTGTATTTGAAGGTGGTGGGAAATCGTAATGAATGACGTCAACAATACATGCGATATCTCCACTTTGTTGATAAGAACCCCAATTTAATTCCCCAGAAACATTAAAAATAAAGTGATTATTACTCTGATGTACTTTATACACCATACCTGGATAATTTGGATTGTAATGTATATCTATAGTAAATCCGTTTATAACTTGATAGTCACTAAAAGCTTCATCTTTTGGGAATATTTTTTGATAAAGTATCTCCCCACTACTAATATTCTTTACAGTTATTTCTATGGCATTATAGTCCTCTGCAAAAACATTTTGACACAAAAACATGGCTGACAAAATTAATACTAAGTATATTAACAGTTTATTAATACTACGTATATTATCTCTCATATTTTCACCAGTAGATATACAATATCATGAAAATAAAATTTATTTAATTAATTGCTCATTTAAAAATGTTTTCATTTGAATTTAGAACTTAATTTAATATATTAAAATAATAAAAATTCATCAAAAAATTAAAAATAGTATTAATATGGAAATATTACTCCATTGCCTTCTCAAATGCAATCATTGCACTTAGAACTTTTTCATCTTCAAATGGCTTTCCTTGGATTTGCAAACCAACAGGAATTCCATTTATATCCCCACATGGAACAACTCCAGCACACAAACCGCAGATATTAGCTGGGACTGTTAAAACATCATAACTATACATCTCCATTGGTGTTAATTTTTCACCTAATTTGTGTGGTAACTTAGGAACTGTTGCTCCCACTATAATATCAACATCCTTCATAATCTTAATCATCTCATTTCTCATTAAATTCCTTGCCTTTAAAGCGTTTTTGTAGTATTTACCACTATACTCTTTCTGACTAATCATTGAACCAATCATAATTCTTCTTAAAACTTCCTCTCCACAAACTTCCTCTATTTTATATCCATATCTTCTTCCATCGTATCTTCTTGTGGATGAGAAGAACTCAACGTAGTTGATTAAATAGTAAGTTGGCAATGCTAAATCAACATATTTATAGCTTAATTCAACAATCTCACAACCTAAATCTTTAAAGACTTCAATGGCTTTTTCTACCTTATCCCTTATCTTCTCATCGGCAACATCCATAAACTCCTTAACAACTCCAACCTTAAAGCCTTTAATATCTTTCTTTTCAAAAGGTTTTGTCTCTACCGTTGTTGTGTCCCTTAAATCTTTACCTTTAATGATATTTGTTAATAATAATGCATCTTCAGCTGTTTTTGTTAAAGGTCCTATTTGGTCAAAACTCATTGCCAAATCACAGAGGCCATATCTGCTAACAACTCCATAACTTGGCTTAAATCCAACAACTCCGCAATGTGAAGCAGGGTTCCTAATACTTCCCCCTGTGTCACTACCTAAAGCCATATCACATAAATCTGCAGATACTGCAGCAGCACTTCCTGAAGAACTTCCTCCAGGAATTCTATCTTTAGCCCTTGGGTTTTTTGTTGGTCCAAAATAAGAGGTTTCTCCACTACTACCACATGCAAACTCATCCATATTTGCTATTCCTATTATCAATCCACCATTTTCTTTAATCTTCTCTATAACAGTGGCATCGTAAGGGGCTATGTAGTTTTCTAAAGTCTTTGATGCACATGAGATTGTATAGCCCTCAACGTTTATGTTTGCTTTAACTACAATAATCTTTCCATATAATGGCTTTTTCTTAGCTTTTTCATCTTTTTCTAATTTTTTTGCCTCTTCTAAAACTTTTTCTGGTTTTACCTCAATTAGAGCATTAATATCCTTGTTGATTTTTTCTATTCTGTCCAAATACTCTTCAACTCTCTCAACAATCATCTCATCACCGTAAATTTTTTTGGTTATAATATTGACTTATATTTATTTATTTTTTGTTATTCCATTTCCTCCAATATTCTTATTTCTTTCTCAACATCTACATCATTAACTCTTCTAACAACCATAATTAATTCATCATTCTCTACTCTAACATTTCCATACAAAACAAACTCTTCCCCTAATATTTCATCTTCCACCATTTCTATAGTTAGGTTCTTTAACTCCTCCCTATTCATTTTTAACATCTTCTCAACTCTTCTATCATAAGCCCTACATAATAAAGTTCCAGTCCCATCATCTACAACAAAATTCAATCTTAAAATCTCTTCTGGCTCAACATCTCCACAAATAGGGCAGTTATAAATTCCATCAATCTCTACAACCCTCTTTCTACAATTTGGGCATAAATAAAGAAAGAGAGTGTCACTCAATATCTTAACTACAGCCCCTCTAACTTCAACAGTTTCTCCGTCTTCAATATCTGCTATAAACTTTCTATTGGTTTTTATTTCAACCCCTTCTGGATTTATAATTATTCTTCCATATTTTCCAATAACCAAATCTATATAATCTCCCCTCTCCTTAGCATAGGCATGTAAAATTTCTACAATATCTCCTTCTTTAATCTCTATTTCAGCCAAATCATCCCATAAACTCAACCTTATTCTTCCAGTTCCATCTTCTAACAATAAATTTCTTACTTTTCTAACCTTATCTTCAAATTCAATTTCATTAACTCCATAATCCTCAACAACTTGAGCTATTAAATTTATATCGTTCCAGTCAACATCTCTATTATAAATATCTTCAATTTTGCAATATTTTAGCTCATACTCTGGAGCTTCAATGTTTTCATCTTTAATAACTTCTGTTTCTAATGTGGCAACTAAATCAGTTCTTTTATTTCCTTCTCTATCATAAAACGTCTTAACTCTACAGTTTGTTATTCTAACTAAGTCCCCTTCTTTTATATTTTCCAATAAAGCAGTTTTTCCTCTCCAAAATGAAACTCTAACTCTACCAGTGCCGTTATCTAATATAATATCTTGAACCTTTGCTATCTCTCCATCCAAATCTACGCTTTTTTTATTACTTATGGCTATAACTCTACCTTTAACACTCACCAGTTCTCCATCTTCATATTTTGTTAAATCCTCAATATTTACTTCTTCACTCTCTATTTTTTCTCCTTTTTTTAATATCTCTACATAATTTGCGGTGCATTCTAAACCCCCATAATAACCTTCCCTTATATAGCCCCTAACTCTAACGTAATCTCCTCTACCAACATCGATATCTGTTAGATTATCCCATAAGGTAACTCTTATACTTCCTGTCTCATCTCTAACAATAAATGATTTTAATTTTCCAATACTACCATCAGCTCTTTTAAATTCTTTGATTGGAAGAGCTGAGATAACTTCTCCTTCAAATGTTGCTGTCATTCCAGGACTTAGCTCACCAATATTGTAGGTATCTTTAATCTCTGGAAGTTCTCCTTCATAGTTTTCTAATTTTTTAATCTTAGTTTCAGATGTTGAACTCAACTCTAAATTATTTCTCCATTTTCTTGCTCTTGCTCTTTCAATTTTAATAACATCTCCAACTTTTACATCTAATTCAGCCAAATCGTCCCATAAAGTCATTCTTATAGTTCCTGACTTATCCGCTATTGTAATTCTTTTGTATTTCCCTAAACTCCCATCTCTCCTTTTGAATGTTTTTATTTCAGAGATATCAGTTATAACTCCAGTTATCTCAACGCCTATCTGTCCCTCTTCAATATCACTAATTAAAAATTCTTCATCATTTTTTTCTTCTCCATAAACTCCATGTTCTTTTGCAATCATCATTAATGCAGCATCTTTCAATATTATTCCTCCGTTTTCTTCAATTTTTTTATCAATCATCCTATCTAATTCCTCCTCACTAATATTCAATGCTTCAGCAACCTTTTTTTTGAGTTGTTTAAATCTTTCATAATCTCCTATCATAAATCATCACCATAAAAAATTATTTTGAATAGAATTCTATTTAATTTCCTTCAATTTTATGAGCCATGAACATACCTTGCAAATATTTCCACTACATGGAAAACCACATATCTCACATCTCCTGATTTCTTCTTTAACATTTAAATATTTTAAAAGTTTCTCATA
This sequence comes from Methanocaldococcus jannaschii DSM 2661, assembly GCF_000091665.1. Lineage (NCBI taxonomy): Archaea > Methanobacteriati > Methanobacteriota > Methanococci > Methanococcales > Methanocaldococcaceae > Methanocaldococcus > Methanocaldococcus jannaschii. The sequence continues at coordinate 1,098,507 of NC_000909.1, read as the reverse complement.
ACCTCTCAATATACTAAACTTAACTCCCGGCTTTTCTTCTTCCAAAATCTCAATTACTTTTTTCATTCTATGTCTATAAGATAGAGACGAGTATGGACATGGCTCTCTCTGATACTTTATATTATTTATTTCAGCATATAACTTAACTTCCTCTTCAGGAATTAACTTTAGTGGTTTGATTCTCTTAACAAACCCTCCTCCTTCAAATTCTTTACCAAACTGAATAATATTTTTTATATTTCCCTCAACATAGTTCATTAAAATTGTCTGGCAGAAATCATCCAAATTATGCCCTATAGCCAAATAATCACAGCCTTCTTTTAAAGCATGTTTATTTAATAAATATCTTCTAACTACTCCACAAAAGGAACATGGTTTCCCTATATTTAATTTGCTTAAATAATCATTTTTTACAATTTCATCTAAGGTATAACCAATCTCATCCTCAAATTTTATAATCTTTAAATCTAAATTATATTCTTTACAAAATTCTTTAACGTATTTTTCTGCTATGTTCCTAAAACCTTTTATTCCTTCATCCACAAAAAAACAAATTAACTTAGCGTTTGGAATATGTTTAAAAAGCTCCTTTAAAATATATGCCATAACTAAGCTATCTTTTCCTCCACTAATTCCAATGCCTATTTTTACATTGTTTCTTATAATATCTTTCCCTAAAACCTTTTTAGCTCTCCTTTCAATATCTTTTTTAAAACATTCTTTACATAGATGCCTATTTGAGTACTTTTGATAATAAAATGCTTCGTTTCCACAGCTACATAGCATAATTTCCCTCAAATTAAATATATGATTATATAAATGGCAAATTAAAAAATAATATATAATATAACATAACATAAATTTTTTAATGTATAAGTTATGTGGGGAATCCAACATTTTGGTGATTTTATGGAAAAATGGGAGTTAAAAAAATTAGCAGTATGTTTTAATTGTAAAAAGGAGGCAGACCAGATAATTGAGATTTACACAAATCAGGCATTTGTTAAATGTAGCAACTGTGGAGCTACAAGATATTACATATTAAGAAGGGTGGGGATTGAAGATGAAAGTATAATTGAAGATGAAAAAAATAAGAAGCATAAGTATGAACCATGGTTCTTAGAGAAAACTGCTGTGTGCTTTAACTGTAAAAAAGAGGCTACACAAGATATTGCAATAACTGAGACGAAAATGATTGTTAGATGTAGAAATTGCGGATTTACAAGGGTTTATCAGTTCCATATATTAGATATTCCAGAAAATAAATGATTGTGTATAATTATTTCACAAATATGAACAAAACCGAAAGGTTTATATAGAACTTCAACGGTATATTATCTCCAGTGAGAAAATTATTATAAAAAGATAAAATAAACGGAGGGATTTTTATGGTTAAAGAATTAAAAGTTGCTGAAGCATATCAAGGAGATGTAGGGAGGGGTATTGCAAGAATAGACCCCTACACAATGGAAGAACTTGGTTTAAAACCAGGAGATGTTATTGAAATTGAAGGTCCAAAAGGAAAAGCTTATGCCATAGTTTATAGAGGTTTCTTAGAAGATGCTGGAAAAGGAATTATAAGAATTGACGGTTATTTAAGGCAGAATGCTGGAGTAGCTATTGGAGATAGAGTAAAAGTTAAGAGAGTAGAGATTAAAGAAGCTAAAAAGGTTGTTTTAGCACCAACTCAACCAATTAGATTCGGCCCAGGATTTGAGGACTTTGTTAAAAGGAAGATATTGGGACAAGTGTTAAGTAAAGGTTCAAAAGTTACTATTGGAGTTTTAGGAACTGCTTTAACATTTGTTGTTGTTAGTACAACACCAGCTGGACCTGTTAGAGTAACTGACTTCACACACGTTGAGTTAAAAGAAGAGCCAGTCAGTGAAATCAAAGAAACCAAAGTTCCAGATGTTACCTATGAAGATATTGGTGGTTTAAAAGAAGAGGTTAAGAAAGTTAGAGAGATGATAGAACTTCCAATGAGACATCCAGAGTTATTTGAAAAATTAGGAATTGAGCCACCTAAAGGAGTTTTATTAGTTGGACCACCAGGAACTGGTAAGACATTATTGGCTAAAGCAGTTGCTAACGAAGCTGGAGCAAACTTCTATGTAATTAACGGTCCAGAAATAATGAGTAAGTATGTTGGAGAAACAGAGGAGAATTTAAGAAAGATATTTGAAGAAGCTGAAGAGAATGCTCCAAGTATAATATTCATTGATGAAATTGACGCTATAGCTCCAAAGAGAGACGAAGCTACAGGAGAAGTAGAGAGAAGATTAGTTGCTCAGCTCTTAACCTTAATGGATGGATTGAAGGGAAGAGGGCAAGTTGTAGTTATTGGAGCTACTAACAGACCAAACGCATTAGACCCAGCTTTAAGAAGACCAGGAAGATTCGATAGAGAGATTGTTATTGGCGTCCCAGACAGAGAAGGTAGAAAAGAAATCTTACAGATACACACAAGAAACATGCCATTAGCCGAAGATGTTGATTTAGACTACTTGGCAGATGTAACACACGGATTTGTTGGAGCTGATTTAGCAGCTTTATGTAAAGAGGCAGCAATGAGAGCTTTAAGAAGAGTATTGCCAAGTATTGACTTAGAGGCAGAAGAAATTCCAAAAGAAGTTTTAGATAACTTAAAAGTCACAATGGATGACTTCAAAGAGGCATTGAAAGATGTTGAGCCATCAGCAATGAGAGAAGTTTTAGTTGAAGTTCCAAATGTTAAGTGGGAAGATATTGGAGGATTAGAAGAGGTTAAGCAAGAATTGAGAGAAGCTGTTGAATGGCCATTAAAAGCTAAAGAAGTATTTGAGAAGATAGGTGTAAGACCACCAAAAGGAGTGTTGTTATTTGGACCACCAGGAACTGGTAAGACATTATTAGCTAAAGCTGTAGCTAACGAAAGTGGAGCAAACTTCATAAGCGTTAAAGGGCCAGAAATCTTCAGCAAGTGGGTTGGGGAATCAGAGAAGGCAATAAGAGAGATATTCAGAAAGGCAAGACAGTCAGCACCATGTATAATATTCTTCGATGAAATCGATGCTATAGCACCAAAAAGAGGTAGAGACTTGAGCTCAGCAGTTACTGATAAAGTTGTAAATCAGCTATTAACTGAATTGGATGGAATGGAAGAGCCAAAGGATGTTGTTGTTATTGCAGCAACAAACAGACCAGATATCATTGACCCAGCTTTATTGAGACCGGGAAGATTAGATAGAGTCATATTAGTTCCAGTTCCAGATGAAAAGGCAAGATTGGATATATTCAAGATACACACAAGAAGTATGAACTTAGCTGAAGATGTTAATTTAGAAGAATTAGCTAAGAAGACTGAAGGATATACAGGAGCTGACATTGAGGCATTGTGTAGAGAGGCAGCAATGTTGGCAGTTAGAGAGAGTATAGGAAAACCATGGGATATTGAAGTAAAACTTAGAGAGTTAATTAACTACTTGCAGAGCATTTCAGGAACATTCAGAGCTGCTGCAGTAGAGTTAAACAGCGTTATTAAAGCTACAAAAGAGAGAGAATCTGCTGAAGCAGGAGAGTTTAGTGAGTTAAAGAATGCTATTGGAAAGATAATTAGCGTTTTATCTCCAGCTAAGGAGAAAATTGAAGCAGTAGAGAAAGAAATCGACAAATTCCTTGAAGTTATAAACAAAGAGGAATTAAAACCATCAGAGAAAGATGAAGCACAGAAGTTGGCAAAATACTTAAAGGATATATTAGGCAAGTTAAAAGAAATGATAGACAACATCTACGAATTAGAGAACAAGTTAAATACCTTAAAAGAACAAGTTTCAGCTGAAGAGATTGATGAGATAATTAAAACAACACAAAACATTATCCAAAGATTCACAACATCATTGGATGAACTCAAGAATATATTGAAGGACATTGAAAGTATAAGATTGAAAGTTTCAACAAAAGATGTTAAGATTAAGAAAGAACACTTCATGAAAGCCCTTGAGAAAATTAAACCATCTGTAAGTAAGGAGGATATGAGAGTCTATGAGAAATTAGCTCAAGAGTATGGAAGAGCTACGTCAGTTGAAAAGAAAAAGGAAGAAGGTAAAGAAGTGATTTAAATTCCCTAAAAATTTTTCTTTTTTATTTTTTATCTACTGTTATCGCTATATTTAAATGTATTTTATGTTCGTTTTACAAAACATCCTATCTATTAGGTTTAGAATTTGGTTCATATTTATCATGGATTTTTGGGACTGCAATAGGATGTTTTTGTGGGGAGTTGATATTAGATAAAACTTTATTTTCCTCATTAACATTTTCACTTACAGTCCTATTCTTATTATTGCTTATTCCAAATCTAAAAGGTTTTGGGAAGTTATCTGCAATTATTGGAGGATTTATAGCATTAATTTTTCAATATTTTGGATATCCTTCATTAGGAATTTTGTTTGCTGGAATATTGTCACCAATTATAATATTAAAAATTAAATCGGTGAAATAATGGATAAAAATATTTTAGCAATTATTTTTGTGGCTGTTGGGACTTATTTAATAAGATACATCCCAATACATTTACATAGCAAAATAAAGAATATCGACGAAAAGGTTAAAGAGATAAATGAGATACTAATATACTCTTCAACTTCAGTAATCTCCGCATTATTTATCACATCTTTTATAAAATTTCCAATTATCTTTAGTAATGTTTTAATTAGCACAATCTCACTAATATTTGCAATAGTTTCATACAAAAAATGGAATAACTTAGGAATATCAATTTTAATTAGTGTAGTTATTTACTATTTAGCGTCTAAATTTTTAATAAGTATTTGAAGTGATATTTTATGTTTTTGCCAACTACTAAAGAAGAGATGGATGAATGGGGATGGGAAGAATTGGATATTATTATTGTTACTGGAGATGCCTACATAGACCACTATCTATTTGGAGCTTCTGTTGTTGGAAGGTATTTGGTAGAGCATGGTTATAGAGTTGGGATTATTGCACAACCAGATTGGAAAAATTTAGATGATATAAAGAGATTAGGAAAGCCAAATTACTTTTTTGCAGTAACTGCTGGGAATTTAGATAGTATGTTAGCTCACTATACACCACAAAAGAGGTTGAGGGATTTTGACTCAATGTCTAATGAAGGGATAAGAAAGAGACCAGATAGGGCTACAATTGTTTATACTAATTTAATAAAAAGGGCTTTCAAGGGAGTTCCTATAGCTCTGGGAGGGATTGAAGCTTCTTTAAGAAGATTTTCCCATTATGACTATTGGGATAATAAAGTTAGGAAGAGTGTTTTAATTGATTCAAAGGCAGATATTTTAATGTATGGGATGGGGGAAAAGAGTATTTTAGCAATAACTAAGGCATTAGAAAGTGGAGAGAACATAAAAGACTTAGAAATAAATGGAACTGTAGTTAGAGTTAATGAAAGAAAGATAGGGGATATAAAGGAGAGATATGAGACAAAAGAACTACCTTCTCATGAAGAAGTTGTAAATAGCAAAGAAAAATACGCTGAAATGCATAGAAAATTAATGACAATGGATAAAGTTATTTATCAAAAAGTTGGAAATCAATATTTAGTTCAATTTCCACCAATTTATTTAACTGAAAAGGAAATGGATGAAATATATGAGATGCCTTTTGAGAGAAGAGCTCATCCCTCCTATTCTTATGTCCCAGGAATTGTTCCAGTTCAATTTTCAGTTGTAACACATAGAGGTTGTTTTGGTGGCTGTTCTTTCTGCTCAATACTACATCATCAAGGTAAGGTTATTCAAAATAGGAGTGAAAGAAGCATCTTAAAAGAAATTAGAAAATTATTGAATCATGAAGATTTTAAAGGCGTTATTCAAGATATTGGAGCTCCAACAGCAAATATGTATAGAATGGGATGTAAAAAAGGTTTAGCAGATAGATGTCCAAAAAATTGCCTATATCCAGAGCCGTGTGAGAATTTAATCATAAATCATAAACCACTAATTAAGCTCTATAGGAAGATTAGAGATATCGTTGGAGATGATGTTAGAGTTTATGTTAGAAGTGGGGTTAGATACGATTTAATAATGTATGATGAGGAATATGGAGAGGATTATATAAAAGAACTCTCCAAATACCATGTCTCTGGAAGATTGAAGGTAGCTCCTGAACACATCTCTAAAAAAGTTTGTAAGGCTATTCAAAAACCTGATGGAAGGTTATTTAAAAAATTTTTAGAGAAATATAGAGAGATAGCTGAAAAAGTTGGAGGAATTAAAGAAGTTTTGCCATATTGGCTTATTGCCCATCCAAACTGTTCTATTAAAGAGATGATTGAGTTGGCAGAATTTATCCATAAAAATAACTGCTATTCAAGGCAAGTTCAGGTTTTTACACCAACACCTATGACACTATCAACAACAATGTATCACACTGGCATAAATCCAATAACTAATGAAAAAGTTTATGTTCCTTACACTTATAGAGAAAAGAAGATTCAAAAAGCTATCTGCCTATATAGGGAGGAAGAAAATTGGGAAAAGGCTTTAGAAGGATTTAAAATGGTTGGATATAAGGGGGTTATTTATAGGTGGATTATGGAGCAGATGGAAAAGAAGAAAAAGCAGAAAAAAGATAAAAACAAAAAGAATAGGTTAAATTAAACTTTAATTTTTATTTTAGTTTTATTTTCAAAAATGGCATAAATTTTAATGTCAATTTTCTTTTTTTAATATAGAATTTTCGCAGTTTATATATATTCTATGGAGGTATTTATTCCTAAAGGCATCATATTTCCTCATAAAGATTTTTCCATAAAGTATAAATACTGTTTTATATAATCTTTATTTTCAAATATTCATGTCTCTAAAATAAATTAAGAATGTAATATGATTGAAAATCTCAAAAAAAAGATAAAATCAAAAGCTCTGGGAGAGAATGAAGGTTATTAGAGACTCTATCCACAAAGATATATATTTAGATGAAAAAGAGCTGGAGATTATTGATAGCGAAGAATTTCAGAGATTGAGAAATATAAAACAGACTGGTTTAACATACTTAGTTTATCCATCAGCAAATCATACAAGGTTTGAACATTCCTTAGGAACTATGTTTATTGCCTCAAAAATAGCAGAGAAGATTAATGCAGATGTTGAGCTTACAAGAGTCTCCGCTTTATTGCATGATATTGGACATCCTCCATTCTCTCACACATTGGAAATTTGTGGCTACAGTCATGAAGTTTTTGGCAGAAAGAAAATCAAACATATGAATTTAGATAACTTTTCAAAGAGCGAAATAATTAAAACCTTAAATAGGAAAAATTTAGAGGGTAAGATAATTTCTGGAGATGTTGATGCTGATAGAATGGATTATTTATTGAGGGATAGCTACCACACAGGAACAGCTTATGGGATGATTGATTTACCAAGAATTCTGAGGAGTATAACAACCTTTGAGAGTTTTGGAAAAGTTAAGATAGGGATATTAAAGAAGGGAATTCAAGCAATTGAATCGCTATTAGTTGCGAGGCATCAGATGTATTCAGCTGTTTATATGCATCCAACAGTTAGAATAGCGGACACTATGATAAAGAGGGCAGTAATAAAAGAAATACAAGAAAAAAATTTGGATATAAAAGATTTAGCTAACATGGATGATATTGCACTTGTTTCATTTTTGAGGATTTCTGAAAACTATTTGATGGAGAGAATAGACAGGAGAAATCTCTATAAAAATCTCATCACCTATAGTTACTTTGATTTAAATCCAATAGAAAAATGGATTTTTGTCAATTTAGATGAAAAACAAATATTATCATTAGAAAGTAGGTTTTATGAGGAATTCGGATGGGATATATTTATCGATATCTATCCAATTCCTAAAATGGAAGAGCATAACGTTTATATAATCTCAGATGAAGGCGTTAAAAGATTGGATGAAGTTTCTCCATTAGCTCAGAGCTTAAAGCCCTCTGAGATGAGATTATGGAATATTTCAATCTATGCACCAAAAGAAAAAATTAAAGAGCTTAGAGAGAACAATGTAAAGGACAGGATAAATAAAATCTTAAAAGAGTTAGATGTTAAGGTTGAAAGCAAGTTAATTGACATTTTGAAAGAATATGGGACAATTACTGGAAAGAGAAGATTTTTAGAGATTGCTAAGGAAAGAGGCATTTCACCAAAAGAGTTTTACAATGAATTGCATAAATTGATATTCTGCGGTTTAATAAAAGAGAGATTTAATAGGAGGACGTATGTTTATTGTTTAAATAATTTTGTTAAATTATAAATAGTTTATAAAGTTCTTCAGCTAAAAGTTTGTATTTAACATACTTTTTAACTTCTTTTTTTGAATTTTTCTTTATCAACATAGTAAGGAATTCTAAATTTCATAGTGATTGTTTGTGTAGAACCTAATATCATCAACATTTACTCTTTTTATTAGATTTCAAATAATCCATCAATTCCTTTGTCTTTATATACTCTTATTGCCTTTTCAATCCATTCTTTTTCCTCTTCTAATGTCATTTTTTCTGCTTTTTGTTCTGCCTTAATTAACCACTTTGGTTTTTTGTATTTGTGTTTTTTCATAATTTTCGCCCATTTTTGTTTTAATATATTTTCTTTCATTTTATATCATCAAATAACACTTTTTCAATACCTTTCTTTTTCACCTCATTAAAAAATTTATCTACATCCTTAACATATTCTTCATAAGTTATATTTTCAATTTCGTTTTTAACTTTTACAATCCAATCTGGTAGAATATCTTCCTCCTCTGACTCAGCTTTTTTACTTCCTAAGTATTTTTTAACAATCCTTTTTACATGTTTTTTCATAATCACCACTAAAAATTATTTTTCTTTATTTCTTTTTTTTGTTTTCTATATTTTTCTCCTTGCTCTTTCAACCATTTAAAATATTCCCCCGTTTCAATAGCCTTTTCTAATTCTTTTTCTGCCTCAATCAACCATTTTGGTTTTTTGTATTTTTTATATTTACTTTTATCAGTTTTATGCACATTTAAAACCTCTCTTAATCCTCCTCTATTTAACTTTTCATAGATTTCCTCAAATAATTTATCAAATTCCTCATCAGCCATTTTTTCAATTTTATCTTCAACTTCAATTAACCATTCTGGTTTTTTAAATTTTTTATTTCTTTTATTTCGTGGTTTCATAATAATCACTAAAATTTTTAATTTTTGAACATACTACTATATAGAACTTATATTTTAATATATAAATATCTTTTTCAAATCTTCATTTTCAGGAGTCTGATTTTAACAATATGTATTTCTATCTTAATCCCAAAAAACCCCTACCAATTAAATGAGATATTCTCAAACACTCTGGAATTTTACTTTTAAGCTTCGTTTTTTTAATAACATTTTTAACAAATTCTTTGTCAGCTCCAACATACTGAACATAAATATTTTCCATTTTCTCTGGCTCTGGAAAGCTGTTTATAAGCTTTATCCTTTCATCAGCATCATCAAAGTATTTTTTAAGGGCTAAGAATATCTTCTCCTTGTTTGGATACTTATCAATAACGACAATAACTGGTTTTTCAGTCTCTTTATTAATTTCCCATAAATCAGCTATATTAAATCCTCCAAAAGTTATTCCAGCTAAAAAAATTACTTTTATTTTTTTATAATGCTTTTCTTTAACAATATCTATTATCTTCTCTGTAACATCCATTCCATCCTTCTTAAATTTTCTAAAATAAATGCCGTCTATTATTCTATTCCCCCTCATATACGTGCCTATTAAGATACACACTTTATCTGCCTTATTAAAAGGAGCGTCATCAAAACCTATAACCTCTACTTCATCCTTCATAAGCACCACAAATTTTAAATATCTCTCCCTATATTTTTAATGAAGTTTTTATATATATAAGTGAGAGCATGGCTAAAAAATGTTTCTGTATAAGCGGAAAAATATTTGCCCTAAATTTGTTTGGAAAGAGATACTCTAAAAAAATCATAAAAAAGAGAGATTTAAAAAAATATAGGCTATATCTTCATCCAGCGGTTGCAGTTGATGGAATTATTGAGAAAGATAATAAAATCCTGCTAATAAAAAGAAAAAATAATCCATTTAAAGGTTGTTTTGCCCTTCCAGGAGGTTTTGTAGAATGTGGAGAAACTGTTGAAGAGGCAGTTGTTAGAGAGATTAAAGAAGAAACTGGTTTAATACCAAAGGTAAAAAGCTTATTGGGAGTTTATTCATCTCCAGATAGAGACCCGAGAGGGCACGTTATCTCAATCGTCTTTATATTGGATGTTATAGGTGGAGAGTTGAAAGCAGGAGATGATGCAAAAGAGGCTGAATTCTTTGATTTAAATAATTTGCCTAAATTAGCTTTTGACCATGAAAAAATAATTAAAGATTACATGAGGTGGAAAAATGGTTAAGTTTTGTCCAAAATGTAACAACCTAATGCTACCAAAGGATGGAAAGTTAAAATGTGCTGTCTGTGGTTATGAAGAAGAAACAACAGCTGAAGGAAGTAAGGAGTATGAATACAAGGAACACTTAGAGAACAAGAAAGAAAAAATTACTGTTATTGAAAGTGAGGGATTAGAGACATTACCAACAACAAGAATCGAATGTCCAAAATGTGGGCATAATGAAGCTTACTGGTGGCTACAACAAACAAGATGTGCTGATGAACCAGAAACAAGATTCTATAAGTGTAAGAAATGCGGTCATACATGGAGAGAGTATGATTAATTTATTTTCTACTTAATTTTCTTCTAACAGCTATATAGAGATTACCCAATAAAATTAGAGATGTAACCCTTATAATTGGCTCTAATATCCATAATGATTTATCTTCCGTTCCTATCTGTAAAAATAACCTTATAACTTCCCAAAATGAAATCCACCAAAATTCTATTATTTTAAAAATATCCCATTCCATTCCTTTAAATCTTAAAATTGATGCTAAAATTGTAAATAATATCATACTGCCTAATATCCATTTACCTGTTTTTTCCATTGATTCTCCATAGTCAGATATTGCTCCATAAGCCCCAATGATGAATTTTTCAAATCTGCCATTGGAAAACTCTTTTATTAATTCCATTTCCATTTTGTATAGGTTGGATGCTTCAATGTAGGTTCTGTTATTCTCAATGGATATTCTTAGATTTCTGTATTCTGCAAGGACTGATTTATAATTGAATTGGTCTATAATATACTTATAACTCAAACCTAATAATTCTTTTAGTTTATTTTCTAAATCTTTATCTTTATTACCACTATCTTCTTTTATTCTTAAAATTTTATGACTTAAAATTTCTTCTTTTTTAACATCACATAATAGCACTTCTCTAACATCTGTTTTTAAAAATGATGTTTTTGATAATTGGAAGTTTTCTATCGTTGTGTGTTTGTTTAGAAATTGAGTTTTAAGGAATATTGCTAAACCTTTAAAATTTTCTTTATCTATTTTTTTAAATGATACATCATCTCTAAATCTACAATCAGTAAAAGACAACAAATTAAATGATATATCATCAAAATATACATGAGATTTAAATGTTGAATTATAAAATTCTGCTATATTAAAAGTTGTGACACTAAAATAAGTATTTCCTTCAAAAGTTGTACTTTTAAAATGAGATTCTTTATTAAAAATTGTGCCACTAAAATTAATAATATTCCCTTTAAAAGCGGTGACACTAAAATAAGCATTTTCTTCAAAAATTGTGTCTATAAAATCAACATCTCCATTAAAAATTGTTCTTATAAAATAAACACTTCCTTTAAAAGTTATGACTCTAAAATAAGCATTTCCATTAAAAACGGATATCACAATTTGATATTCCATATTTACAAAAAATCTAAAATCACCATTAAATTCAACATTATAAATATCAACTTTTATATTTATATTCACAACAATTTCATCATCTTTTTTTTCAATATAACCTCCTTTTAGTTCTTTATCCTTAATCATTTCATAAATATTCAAAATATCAACATTCCCCTCAACAACACAATCCTTTAACTTAAAATCCTCTCCCTTCTCCAAACATTCAACAAATCTATCAATAAACTCCCTACTGCTTATAACCTCCTTTTCCATAATCCCACATTTTATTATTAAAATAAACAAATTATAAAAATATATATTGCCAAAGTAATTATTATTAATCCTACAAAAATTTCAAATGGTGAATCTATGCCAGCAAAAGTATTGATAAATGGATATGGTTCAATTGGGAAGAGAGTAGCCGATGCAGTTTCAATGCAGGATGATATGGAAGTTATAGGAGTTACAAAGACAAAGCCAGATTTTGAGGCAAGATTAGCCGTTGAGAAGGGCTACAAGTTGTTTGTAGCAATTCCAGATAATGAGAGGGTTAAATTATTTGAAGATGCAGGAATTCCAGTTGAGGGGACTATATTGGACATTATAGAAGATGCTGACATAGTTGTTGATGGAGCTCCTAAGAAGATTGGAAAGCAAAACTTAGAAAATATCTACAAACCTCACAAAGTTAAAGCTATATTGCAAGGGGGAGAAAAAGCAAAAGATGTTGAAGATAACTTCAACGCTTTGTGGAGCTACAACAGATGCTATGGAAAAGATTATGTAAGAGTTGTTTCATGTAACACAACAGGTTTGTGTAGGATATTATATGCTATAAATTCAATTGCAGATATAAAGAAGGCAAGAATCGTGTTAGTTAGAAGAGCGGCAGACCCAAATGACGACAAAACAGGGCCAGTAAATGCTATAACACCAAACCCAGTTACAGTTCCTTCCCATCATGGCCCTGATGTTGTTTCAGTTGTCCCAGAGTTTGAGGGAAAGATTTTAACTTCAGCTGTTATCGTTCCAACAACATTAATGCATATGCACACTTTAATGGTTGAAGTTGATGGAGATGTTAGCAGAGATGATATTTTAGAAGCTATCAAAAAAACTCCAAGAATTATAACTGTTAGAGCTGAAGATGGATTTAGTTCAACAGCTAAAATAATTGAATATGGAAGAGATTTAGGCAGGTTAAGATATGACATAAACGAGCTTGTTGTCTGGGAAGAAAGCATTAATGTTTTAGAAAATGAAATATTCTTAATGCAGGCGGTTCATCAAGAAAGTATAGTTATTCCTGAAAATATTGATTGTATTAGGGCAATGCTTCAGATGGAAGAAGATAACTTCAAATCAATTGAAAAGACAAATAAAGCTATGGGTATCCAATAAATCTAATTTTTTCTTTTTTATTTTTACATTATATTTATGACTCTAAATATTTGAGTCTATAATACTACAAAAATTTTTAATATTAGTAAAATAACTTTTAATTAAAAAGAAAGTGTTATCTTCATACTCTTAACCGAAAGTCTTATATATCATAATACTAATCTAAATTTTAGTATTAACAGGTGGTATTATGGACGACATAGATAGGAAAGCTATAAGCTTATTAATGGACGCCACCTTAATGAGTGAGGATGAAATTGAAAGGACATTAAAAATATTAAGAAACATGGCAAGGATTAAAAAAAGAAAGGAAAAGAATTTAAAATCAATAAGAGACGTTTTAGATTACTGGGCTTGTCAAGCTTATAAGTCTTCAATGAAGGCTTAAGTATCCTATTACGTCTTTTTTAAGGAAAATTTTTTAAGTTATAAAATTGAAAGCAAAATTAAGATAAATACTCCTATAATCCCTCCGACTGCTATTATCAATAAGTTTATTAAATTCAAGTGTATATGTGTAATTCCAAGGAAATTTAAAATTCCTACCAAAATCAAACCAACAATTGTATTTATTGCTAAGTATCTTAATATTTTAAAGGTTAATTTAAAGAATAAAATCCCCACTATAATTATTAATATCAATAAAATTATATGCTCTAATCCCATAAATATCCACCTCATAAAATAATATTATTAATTAACTTAAATAAAAACTTTTGTGTGATTCATGATGATTAAAATTGTATATATTACAAAGAGAGGAAAAAAAATAGCTGAAGAAATTAAAGATGTTTTAGATTATTACCACTATGATAATAAAGTAGAGCCTATAAAAGATTTTAAGATAGAGAGAAATGAGGGGGGCTTTATATTTATAATGGCAACTGGAATAGTTTTGAGAAAATTTTTGGATGAGATTAAAAATGATAAATTTAAAGACCCTTTTGTTATTATTTGCAATGAAAATAAAGAGCTCATCCCTATACTATCAAACCATTTAGGTGGAGGAAATTATTTTTCCAAATTAATAGCTAACAATATCAATGGTAGAGTTATTTTTACAACTGCAACAGATGTCAATGGTAAAGTTGGCATTGATGAACTCTCCAAGATGCTATTTTTAGAAACTCCTAAGAGAAAACATATTTTAGATATAAATAAGAAGATTTTGGAGGAAGATGTTAGCTTAACCCTTCCAAAGTATTGGAAATTAAGAAATTTGAATGGCTATAAAATTAGCTATCATGATAAGTATGAGGTTGTGGTTGATGACTCCATAAGATTAAAACCTTTAAAAATAGCTGTTGGCTTAGGAGCGAGAAAAGGCATTGAAAGATATAAAGTATATTGGGCGGTAAAAAAAGCTTTATTTTTGAGAAATATTCCAGTTTGGAGAGTGGATGCCTTTGCCACAATAGAAGACAAAAAGCATGAAAGAGGAATTTTAGAAACAGTAAATAAATTTAAAAAACCCCTAATTATTTTTAAAAGAGAAGAAATTAATGAAATTTATGAAAAAATAGATTTGGAAAAGTCAGAGTTTGTATATAAGCACTTAGGAGTTTATGGAGTTTCTGAGCCAGCATCAATATTAGCTGTCAAAAAATTAACAAATAAAGATTTTGATAGCATAAAATTGATATTAAAAAAGTTTAAGAGAAATGGGGTTACTGTAGCAATAGCTACTGAAAATCTTTAATCGTCTCTTTTTAAATATAATGTATAAGTTGGGAATGCAAATTCAATTCCTTTTCTATCAAATTCCTCTTTTATTTTCAAATTAACTTCATTTATCGTGCTAATATACTTTTGATAACCATTATATCTGCTGTTTTTAATATAATAAACTACTTGGATATTTAGACTCCAATCTCCAAATTCCTTAAAATAAACTGTTATTGGTTCATCCTCTACATTTGGATGTTCTAAGAGGATATTTTTTATAATTTCCTCTGCCTTCCTTATTTTTTCAACTGGTGTATTATAAGTTACTCCTATAGTTGTTGAAACCTTCCACTTATTTTTAGATGGAACATTTTGAATAATTTCATCTATAAGTTTTGAGTTTGGAACTACGATTATTGAGTTGTCTGTTGCCCTTATCTTTGTGCTTCTTATTCCAATATCTTCAACAATTCCACTACCACCACTGAAAGTTATCCAATTTCCAATCTTAAATGGTTTATCAGTTAAAATTATCAAACCAGCGATTAAATTAGAAACAAGATTTTGAGACGCTAAAGCCACAGCTAAACCACCAATACCCAAACCAGCAAGTAAAGTTTTTATATCATACCCAAGATTGCTCAAAATTAACAACAATCCAACAACCCACACAACTAATCTAACGAGCTTTTTGGTTAAAACAACAATTTGGTCATCAACATCTTTTTTTGTCTTTTTTGATATTGTTAGGGCTAAATACCTTTCTACAAGTTCATTAAGAAATCTGTCAAAAAATACAACAACACACAATATAAAGGCAGTTAAAATCCCTTCATTTACTGCTGTTTTTAATGAGGGGAGAAGATACAGAAAATTTACTCCAAAGTAAAATCCAGATAATATTATTGCTATTGCTACAGGTAGAGATAAAGCCCTAATTAGAAGTTCATCCAATTCTATACCGCTCTTTTTATGCAATTTATCTGCAAGTCTTTCGATAAGTGCATTTGCATATTTCCCAATAACAATAAATAAAATAATTGAGATTAGAGACAGAATATAATTATATACAGTATTGTGCATTAAAATCTCACTTATCATTTGAGTTATTGTCATTATACCCTCAGTTAAAAAGAAAAATTAAAAATTAAAAATAATTTATTGGCCAACCTTTTGCTCTATTTTTTGTTCTTCTTTCTCCTCTTCACCATACAATATTTTTGCTATCTGTTTTAATGTTTCAATACCCTTTGCCTCAGTTCTTAAGAGAGGGACATAGGCAATAACCTTGTCTCCAAATTTCTCTTTAATCATCTCTAATCTCTTCAACTGCAACTCTCTTCTTGCTCTACAGAAATCACACTGAACATCCTCTGGAATGAGTTGATTTACAATAACTGCATCGATTGGAATACCATACTTTTGAAGAGCTTTCATTGCCCTCTCACTCTCTAAGATACTCATCTCCTCTGGAATAACCACTAATCTAAATGCAGTTCTCTCTGGGTCTGATAAGATGTTTCTTGCTCTAACTATTCTCTCCTTCATCTTCTCTAATTCTTCCAACATCTTATCGTAATCGATATCTTCATCTTTACCTCCAAATGGTAAAAGCTTTTTCATCATCTTCATAAATCCGCTCATCTGCTTCCTCAACTTTATAAGCTTTGTCATATACTTGTCCATAACCTCTGGCATTCCTAAAAACCTTAAAGTGTGTCCAGTTGGAGCGGTGTCAAATATAACTACATCAAACTCATTGCTATCCATATATTTGAGGAAAACATCAAATGCAGCACTTTCATCAGTTCCTGGGGAGAGAGCGGCCATCTCTAATTGGTCTTCTAACATCTCTCCTAAGAATGGGTTTTCTTCAATTTGAGCTTTTAATTTTTCTTTATACTCTTCCATAGCCTTCTGTGGGTCTATCTCTACAACATATAGGTTGTCATAGCCCTTAACCTTTGTTGGCTCATGTCCAAACTCTTGCTCAAAGATATCTCTCAAAGAGTGAGCTGGGTCTGTTGAGACGATAACAACTTTCAGTCCTTTTTCAGCCAAATAAACTCCTGTTGCAGCACTCATTGTTGTTTTTCCAACTCCTCCTTTACCTCCGAACATGATGTATTTAGTTCCATCCTTCTTTTCCAATTTTTTCTCTGTAATTCCTCTCAATGAGTTTATTGAATCTTTAATTTTTGATAACATTTATTTTCACCCTCTTATTATTATAATGATTTTAATCTTGTAATTAGTTCATCAACATCGACCAAAGTATTTATACAACCATCCCTTAATAAAGGTTGTCCTTGTGAAGGAATACCTTTTCTTGATAACATGTTCATCCCATAGAATAAATCCCTATTGCATGCGACACCGAAAACGGCTTCTGGCTTCTCTTCCTTTAAAATTCTCTTTAAAAACGTAGAACCAGGAACTATATAAACTTTATACCCCTTTTCTTCAGCAACTTTTATAATTTCCCCTACTCTACATCTATTGCAAAATATACATTCAACACCCTTTGGCGTTAGCTTAGCTGGGCATTTTGTATCTCTGAGGCAATGGGGCAATATTAAAACTCTCTTCTTAGCTTTTTTAAATCTATCCTCATAATATTTATTGTAGAACTCTATACCTACCCTATAAAATGTGTCTTCAGTTCCTATAAGGAGGAATATCTTCAATAGTATTGAATAGAGGTTATCCATCAAAAATAAAGCCAAGCTTGGGAATATCAATTTATTCTTTTTTAGTAATATATAGCTAATGATTAAAATTAGGATGAATGATATAAATGCCAGTGCAAATATAGCTATTGTTATCATTCCAACAAGTTGTAAAAATCCATCTAATCCTAAGATGCTTATCACCTCAGATATTCCAAAAATTTATAAAAATTAAAATGGTTGATAGCATGATAACTCTATGTAACAGATTTACTGAATATAAATGTGGAAATGTAGCTATAGTGGTTGATGTTTTAAGGGCATCTACTACAATAACAACACTCCTATCATTTATAGATGAAGTATATATAACTACATCAACATCTAAAAAAGAAAATGCCATATACATTGGAGAGAGAAAAGGAAGAAAGATAGAAGGATTTGATTTTGGAAACTCCCCAACTGAGATTTTAGCAAATAAAGATATTATAAAAGAAAGATATGAAAATGGAGAAAAGGTGATTTTAACAACCACAAATGGAACGAGGGTTTTAAAAAGCTTAGATGCTGAGCATATTTTTATAGGGGCAATTGTTAATGCAAAGTATGTTGCTAAGGCGGTTGAAGATTTTGAAGATGTGAGCTTAGTCCCCTGCCATAGAGAAAATAACTTTGCAATAGATGACTTTATTGGATGTGGAGTTATAGCTAAATATCTAAATGGAGAGTTTGATGAATTTATCAAGGCTGCTTTAGAATTAACTAAACATGATTGGATGTCTTTGATTTTAAATTCGTCATCTGCAGAGAATTTAAAGAATCTTGGTTATGAGAAAGATGTTACGTTTGCAATATTGGAAAATAGTATAGATGCAGTTGGAATATATAAAAAAGATAAGAGCAAAGTTGTTAGATTTAAATAAAATTTTGTGATAACATGAGAATCGATATAAACAGAATAGAAAAGGAAGAGGATATAAAATTACTTAAAGAACTGAAATGGAATGGATTTGTTTTTTATCAGTATGATGATGAATTCAGCAAAGATAGATATGAAGAGGTTAAAGCAATAGCTGAGAGTTATAAATTAAAGGTATATTCTGGAGTTAAAATAAAGACAGAAAGTTCTAAACAACTAAGGGATAAGGTAAAAAAGTTTAGAAATAAATGCCACATTATATTGATTGAAGGAGGGGTTTTAAAGATAAATAGGGCTGCAGTTGAGTTGCATGATGTTGATATATTATCAACTCCTGAACTTGGAAGGAAAGATAGTGGAATAGACCATGTATTGGCAAGATTGGCATCAAATCATAGAGTTGCTATTGAACTCAATTTTAAGACTCTTTTAAATAAAGATGGCTATGAAAGGGCAAGAACTTTGCTATTTTTTAGAAACAACTTAAAATTGGCTAAGAAGTTTGATGTGCCTGTTGTTATATCTACAGATGCTGAAAATAAATATCAGATAAAAAATCCTTATGATTTAAGAGCTTTTTTAAATACGTTGGTTGAGCCGTTGTATGCAAAAAAGATTATGGAAACTGCCTATAAGATATGTGATTTTAGGGATTATTTGATGAGAGATAATGTTGTTAGATATGGAGTGGAAATTATAAAAGAAGAAAAAGAATGAAAAAAGAATAATTATAGTTTTTTACGATTATTAAAAATTAAAAATGATATTTGAACGCCCTAAAGGCGTTCATCAGTGCATTATATATCTAAATATCTGCAAAAAGTTATAAAATTACTGTGCTATTGATTGTATTTGGTTAGGATTTAAATTATTTAATTGATTTAACACCTCTTCTTTTGCTATTGCAGAAACATCTATCTCTTGCTGAATATCTATTGGAATATTTACTTTTGTTATGAATAAATTAACTGCTATATCTCCCTTAATCTCAATAGGGATTTTTGTGCTTTTTTCTTTTAAAGCTACTTCAACAAGTTTTTTATTAGATATTGTTACTGGCAAAGTGAAAGTAGTATTTCCAGAGGTTATTTTAATGTTACTCTGCTCTCCGTGTCCTAAATATATCTTATCTCCACCAACTAAAGCATAAATATCAAATGAAATTTTATCTATGCTAATACCAATAGGATTTGGATTATCAACCAACACTTGAATTTCTATCTTTGTGTTATCTGCATCTACTTTTTGAATTTTCTGCCCAACTACTTCAATCTTTGGCTGCTCCAAACATCCAGAAAAACCCACTGCCAAACATACGGCAAAAGCTAATAGGAGGAGTTTTTTGACACTCTTCATAATATCACCAAATATTCATTTTTGTTATAAAACATATTAATATCTTTTCACAACAATATTAAATATAAACTAAAAAGGTTGAAACTTTGAGAGAGATTTATAGACAAACAATCCATTTAGTTTTTGGAGTTTTAATAGCATTTTCAGTTTTAATATTTAAAAAACAATTAATAATTCCATTAATTGTTAGTATAGTTATTGGTATCTGCCTATATTTTTTATGTAAAAGATATTACATACCAATAGTATCAGATTTATTAAATCTCTGTAAAAGAGAAAAAGAGGATGGAAAAGGAGCGATATACTTTGCTATTGGTATGTTAATCTCATTAATTTTAATTGATGATATAAAAGCTGTATTTTTTGGCATCTTGGTATTTGCTGTTGGGGATTCTTTAGCTACTATAATAGGCATTAGAGGAAAATTAAAAATAAAATACTTTGGAAAAACGGTTGAGGGATTTTTAGCATTTTTTATCTCTGCCTCATTAATTTTATATCCATTTTATGGAACTTATGGGATTTTCGTAGCTTTAATCTCAGCATTTATTGAATTTGTAAGTAAGAAAATAAGAATAGATGACAATCTCTATCTTCCTTTTATTGTGGCATTTATAATCAATCATCAAATAAATATCTGTTCTCTAATGAACTTTATATAAAAGCCAAAGGCTTTTTATAAATACCTTATTCATTATTACAAGATTTGATGATTGATTATTCTAATAGGACTTTCGCAGGAATAATTATTTATTGCATAATGACACCCTAAAGGTGTCTAAGTTCCAAAGTTTAACATATAAACTGCGAAAGTCCTATTCTAAGTATTTACCCATATAGGCCCCAACTCTTTCATATCCTAACTTTCTATAATATTCTCTAACTCCAATACCACTTGTCACCAAAATCTTTTTCTTTCCAAATTCTTCTTTGGCTATTCTCTCTGCCTCTTCTAAAAGTTTTCTTCCATAACCTTTATGTTGCCAAGTTATTTCTTTCAAATCCTTAGTTAATGGTTTTTCTTGCCCACAGACATGGAGTTGCCTAACTAACATTGTGTTATCGTCAATCTCTTTTCTAAATGGTTTATAAGGCTCTCTCAATCTTAAAAATGCTATCAAGATATCGTTTTTCACATCTTCATAGGATAGGAATATCTCAGTTCCTCCACTTGCCTCATATTCTTCTCTGCATAGTTTTATATGCTCAATATCCGGCATTATTCCTTTTTTATACATGACATGTCCAACTTCTCTGCATCTTATACACTTACATTTAATTCCATGCTTTTCCATGTATTTATAAACCAACTCTCCCAAATTACTCTTCTTAACTCCATCAACTATCACAGTAGCTGGAATGTCCCTCTGAATCCTTGAAGTTCTAACCCATTTTGGCATTATTGATTTTGCATAGCTAATTATCTCTATTGCCTCTTCCTCTCTGTATGGTTTATACTCTCCTCTCTTCCACATTTCATAGAGTTCAGTTCCTTCAATAACCAAACATGGATAGATTTTAACCATATCCGGCTTGAAATCTGGGTTTTCAAAGATTTCTTTAAACATTTTTTTATCCATCTCCATATCTGAGCCAGGCATTCCAGGCATTAGATGATAAGAAACCTTTAAACCACTATCCTTTAATAGTTGGGTGGCTTTTATAGTGTCTTCAACTGTATGCCCTCTCTTACAGAATTCTAAAATCTCATTATATATTGTTTGAACTCCCAACTCTACCCTTGTAGCTCCCAACTTTAGCATCTGATTTATTTCCTTTTCTCCACAATAATCTGGCCTTGTTTCTATACAGAGAGCTACGCATCTATGTTCTGCAGTTTCATTTATCTTTTGGGCTTCCTCTAAGCTACTTGCATCAACGCCATTCATGGCATCTAAGCATCTCTTAATAAACCAATCTTGATATTCTATATCTCTTGCTGGAAATGTTCCTCCCATTATAATTAATTCAATTTTATTTGTTGGATGCCCTACCTTTTCCAACTGCTCAATCCTTGCCTTTGTTTGTAAATATGGGTCGAAGTTGAACATCAAACCTCTCATAGTGGCTGGCTCTCTTCCAGTGTAGCTTTGTGGCACATCTCCAAATACACTTCCAACTCCTCCGGGGCAGAAGATACATTTTCCATGAGGGCATTTTTCTGGAGATGTCATCACTGCTACAACAGCAACACCAGAGATTGTCCTGACAGGCTTCTTTCTTAATATTGGGATTAATATCTTCTTTTCCTCTTCAGTTGCATACTGCAAAATCTCAGAGTTTGATGGATGCCCAATACCAATTCTATGTATTCTTAAACACTCTGCCTTAATCTGTTCAATTCTCTTTTTATCCAAGGTTTTTCCTTTGTTGTATTCATCTAAGATTCTTTCAATGATGCATCTCATTAATTTTGCCTTTTCATCCATGATAATCACCAATAAACTTTAAACTTACATATATGAATATATTTATAAAAATGATTTATATATAGAACTTTCGCAACTTATATTTTTAAAAAGGTATTTGGATGCCTTTAGGCATCAATATTCAATAAAACATTTTATTCCTGCGAAAGTTCTATATAGTTTATTCGGCAATGATTATAATGTTATTGTATAATTGTAGTATTTGGTTTAATAAAGTAGTGGTGATTAAATGCTAACTCATGTTGATGATAAAGGCGTTAAGATGGTTGATATTTCTAAAAAAGAAGATGTTGAGAGAATATGTGTTGCTGAAGGATACATAAAATTAAAACCAGAAACAATTAAATTAATAAAAGAACAAAAAATTAAAAAGGGAAATGTCTTAACAACTGCACAAATAGCTGGAATCTTGGCAGTTAAAAAAACTTATGAGCTAATTCCAATGTGCCATCCTCTACCAATAACTTCAGTTAATGTTGATTTTGAGGTATTTGAAGATAAGATAAAGGCAATCTGCTCAGTAAAAACTACTTATAAGACAGGAATTGAGATGGAAGCTTTAACTGGTGTCTCTATAGCTTTATTAACAATTTGGGATATGGTTAAATCTGCTGAAAAGGATGAGGATGGGCAGTACAAAACTGCTGAGATTTTTGGGATTAGGGTTGTTGAAAAGATAAAGAAATAGTTTATTTAGGGGATTGCAATGATTGATTCTAACTTTGACATTGTTCTTTGGGTTAGGATGATTAAAGAAGGGATTGAAAAGAAAAATCTAAATCCTTGGGATGTTAATATTGCTGAAATTGCCGATTACTATATACAAAAGATTAAAGAGCTTAAGAAGTTTGATATTCGATTATCTGCCGATGTTATTCTTGTTGCTGGTATATTGTTGAGAATGAAATCTGAAGCTTTATATGACGAATGTAAGGTTGAGGAAGAAGAGGATTATGATTATTGCGATGATTATTATGATTATGATGATATAGAAGAGAAACCTAAAAAAGGCAAAAAGAAAGAAAAAGAAGATAAAGATAAAAATAAAAAAAGTAAAAAACCAGTTACTGTTGATGAATTAATTAAAACAATTGAAAAAGAGCTAAATAAGGTTAAAAAATCCAGAAAGAATAGAGAGAAAAAGACAAATGAGGTTGAAGAAATTATAGAGGAGCTTATAGAAGAGGATGATATCTCCGATATAATAGCTGAGTTGTTAGATGATTTGATGAAAGAG
Source organism: Methanocaldococcus jannaschii DSM 2661 (assembly GCF_000091665.1). NCBI lineage: Archaea > Methanobacteriati > Methanobacteriota > Methanococci > Methanococcales > Methanocaldococcaceae > Methanocaldococcus > Methanocaldococcus jannaschii. The sequence continues at coordinate 1,075,024 of NC_000909.1, read as the reverse complement.
GGAATTATAGTTTATCAGGAAAAGTTTAAAACAAGAGAGGATAGGGTTAGATACTTTATCCCTTCTTTATACTTAGCTAATGATGGAAAGGCAGAGTTGATTCAAGAAAAATTGTTTGGAGAGTTGATAATTAAACTTAAATCTTTTTAAATCATTCCTTTTTACCTTCAACTCATTTATCAGGAATCTTGGCTCTCTCAAAATGCTCTCTACCTTTAATCAAACTCATAGTTGCATCTACCCCCACTTTTGCTGTTAGTTTATTTTTTAAATCACTCGAAGGATCTAAAGAAGAACCTTTGGCTCCAGAAATAATAACTATATCTTTATCTCCTTGAACCCTTGTGGCTATTGCATACTCAACATCATTTATATCAAATATATTTATGTCATCATCAACTACAATCACATGCTTCAAACTTGGATGGGAAGCAAATGCTGCCAATATAGCATTTTTCCCATCTCCTTCTGTCCTCTTCTCTATCTGAACAACAGCATGAAGCCAGCAACAACCTCCCTCAGTTAAAACAATATTTTTTACTGTCGGAACGGTATTTCTAACTCCCTTCAAAATTCTTGGCTCTTGAGGCATTCCCATCAATGTTTTATGTTCAATCCCTCCCGGTAATAAAGCGTGGAATATAGGTTTTTCCTTCCTATAAAGTTTCTCAATCTTAATTATTGGCTGCTTTCTAACAATATCATAAGTTCCAGTTATATCTACAAAAGGCCCCTCATCATCAACCTCTGGCAATATCTTACCCTCAATGATAAACTCTGCCTCTGGAACTAACAAGCCATTATCCAACTCAAAAACCCCTATCTCTCCTCCCAACAAAGCAGCTGCAAATTTTAGCTCATCAAATGTTATATCAGCAGAGGTAGAGCCAGCCAACAAAACAGCTGGATGAACTCCTATAACTATAGCAACATCCAAATATCCCTTTTCCTTTAGAGCTTTATTATATAAAAAGTGTAAATGCCTTTGTTCAACCATTCTTATAACTAAATAATCATCTTTAACCAAAATTCTATGAATTGATAAGTTATAGCCGTAATCTTTATCATAGACAACAACAACCCCACTTGTTATATAAGCTCCCGCATCCTTCTCGTAGTATATTGGAATTGGCCAGTTTTTAATATTCTCTGGGATTTCAACAATATATTTCTCTTTCAATTTATTGTTTATCTTTAATTTTCCTTCTTTTTCCTTTTCCATTGCATCAAGCATAAAGAATATAAAATCCTCCTTTTTAACATTAAAAATCTTTGAAAGGGTTTCCCTACTGCAAAGATTTCCAACAACTTCAAATCCATTTACATCTTTTATATAAACTGGTTTTCCATCATATTTTTTTAATATTCTTGAAACTCCAAACTTTTTATCGGCTTTGTCTATTATAATGGGATTAAGTTTATTAATGATTTCTCTCATGATACCACCAAAGTTTTTATAGTTTTTTGCAAAGTAATAAAATTTATTAAGGAAAGTTTAAACGCCTTCCAAAAGGAAGGCGTTCATAAATACCTTTTTATCCTAAAATGTTTTGCAAAAAACTATATATATTTCTTAGCCAATTTTAATATTAATCTTATTCTTTGCTTAATATTTAAAGTGATAACATGCACAAAGAGCAGTTAATGAAACTTCATCAATTTTTTGTTTATGTTGTAAAAGAAATTATGGATGATAATTTAGAAAATACTGACAATGAATGTAAAAAATTATTTAAAATTTATGAGATGTTAGACATTAGGCCCCATCACATTCATCGACTTAAAAGCGAACAAAAAGCAGCGATATTACTGTTATCTGCTTGTGTTGCCAGTTACTTAGCCAATAATATGGATAATGTCCCCAAAAACTTAGCCAAAAAACTTGAAGAAAACGCTTTTAAACATTTAAACAGTTGTAAGAAAAACATTATTATATTAGAAGAAAATGAAAATAACGGTGAAAGTGCTGAAAAGGAAGAATAATTTAAAGGTGATATTTTTATGTTTGACCCAAAAAAATTTATTGATGAGGCAGTAGAAGAAATAAAACAGCAAATTAGTGACAGAAAAGCAATAATTGCCTTAAGTGGAGGGGTAGATAGCTCCGTCGCTGCCGTCTTAACCCACAAAGCAATTGGAGATAAATTAACAGCTGTTTTTGTTGATACTGGATTGATGAGAAAGGGAGAGAGGGAAGAAGTTGAAAAAACTTTTAGAGACAAGTTGGGATTAAACTTAATTGTTGTAGATGCAAAGGATAGATTTTTAAATGCCCTAAAAGGAGTTACAGACCCAGAGGAGAAGAGAAAGATTATTGGAAAGTTATTTATTGATGTCTTTGAGGAGATTGCTGAAGATATAAAGGCAGAGGTTTTAGTGCAAGGGACTATAGCCCCAGATTGGATTGAAACACAAGGGAAGATAAAGAGCCATCATAACGTTGCCCTACCTCACGGAATGGTTTTAGAGGTTGTTGAACCATTGAGAGAGCTTTATAAAGATGAAGTTAGATTGTTGGCAAAAGAATTAGGGCTACCAGATAGCATCGTCTATAGACAACCATTCCCAGGGCCAGGATTAGCTGTTAGAGTTTTAGGGGAGGTTACAGAAGAAAAGCTAAACATCTGCAGAGAGGCAAATGCAATAGTTGAGGAAGAAGTTAAAAAAGCCAACTTAGATAAAGATTTATGGCAATACTTTGCCGTTGTTTTGGACTGTAAAGCAACTGGAGTTAAGGGAGATGAAAGGGAATACAACTGGATTGTCGCCTTAAGAATGGTTAAATCATTGGATGCTATGACAGCACACGTTCCAGAGATTCCTTTTGATTTGTTGAAGAGGATTAGTAAAAGAATTACATCAGAAATTCCAAATGTTGCAAGAGTAGTGTTTGATATAACTGATAAGCCACCAGCTACAATTGAATTTGAATAAAAAAACTTTTTTAAACTTTTTTAGTTTATTATATTGACATTAACTATTTAACTATTTTGGCAATTTAAATATTATAATAGTATAATTGAGTGATAATATGATTTGCTTAGGATTAGAAGGAACTGCAGAAAAAACTGGGGTAGGGATTGTTACCTCTGATGGAGAGGTTTTATTTAATAAAACTATCATGTATAAACCCCCAAAACAGGGTATTAATCCAAGAGAGGCTGCTGACCATCATGCTGAAACATTTCCTAAGCTTATAAAAGAGGCTTTTGAAGTAGTTGATAAAAATGAGATTGATTTAATTGCATTCTCCCAAGGGCCGGGATTAGGGCCGAGTTTGAGGGTAACTGCAACCGTAGCAAGAACTTTATCTTTAACATTAAAAAAACCAATAATTGGGGTTAATCATTGCATTGCCCATATAGAGATTGGTAAGCTAACTACAGAGGCAGAAGACCCTCTAACTCTATATGTTAGTGGTGGAAACACCCAAGTTATAGCTTATGTCTCAAAAAAATATAGGGTATTTGGAGAGACGTTAGATATAGCTGTTGGTAACTGCTTAGACCAGTTTGCAAGATATGTGAATTTGCCACATCCCGGGGGGCCTTATATAGAGGAATTGGCAAGGAAAGGGAAAAAGCTTGTTGATTTACCTTACACTGTTAAAGGCATGGATATAGCATTCTCTGGATTGCTAACAGCGGCTATGAGAGCTTATGATGCTGGAGAGAGATTGGAAGATATCTGCTACTCCCTACAAGAATATGCCTTCTCAATGCTAACTGAGATTACAGAAAGGGCTTTAGCTCACACAAATAAAGGAGAGGTCATGCTCGTTGGTGGAGTAGCGGCAAATAACAGATTGAGAGAGATGCTCAAAGCTATGTGTGAGGGTCAGAATGTTGATTTTTACGTCCCTCCTAAGGAGTTTTGTGGAGACAATGGAGCTATGATTGCATGGCTTGGTTTATTGATGCATAAAAATGGAAGATGGATGAGTTTGGATGAAACAAAGATAATTCCAAATTATAGGACTGATATGGTTGAAGTTAATTGGATAAAAGAAATTAAAGGCAAGAAGAGAAAGATTCCAGAACATTTAATTGGTAAGGGGGCAGAGGCAGATATTAAGAGAGATAGCTATTTAGATTTTGATGTAATTATTAAGGAGAGAGTTAAAAAAGGCTATAGGGATGAGAGATTAGATGAAAATATAAGAAAGAGTAGAACTGCAAGAGAGGCAAGGTATTTAGCATTGGTTAAAGATTTTGGTATCCCAGCTCCATACATATTTGATGTTGATTTAGATAACAAGAGAATTATGATGAGTTATATCAACGGAAAGTTAGCTAAGGATGTTATTGAGGATAATTTAGATATTGCATACAAAATTGGAGAAATCGTTGGAAAACTGCATAAAAACGATGTAATTCATAATGACTTAACTACATCCAACTTTATATTTGATAAAGATTTATATATCATTGATTTTGGTTTAGGAAAGATTTCAAATCTTGATGAAGATAAGGCAGTTGATTTAATCGTCTTTAAAAAGGCTGTGTTATCAACTCATCATGAAAAGTTTGATGAAATCTGGGAGAGATTTTTAGAGGGTTATAAAAGTGTTTATGATAGGTGGGAGATTATACTGGAGTTAATGAAGGATGTTGAAAGAAGAGCAAGATATGTAGAGTAAATATTTAAAATTTTTTAAGTGGTATGATTTTTCCACTTATGAGTAAAAAAAATGTAAAAATAGAAGTATTTATATAATGAGCAAATACTAAAAAATTATTTAAAATCTCTTCTGAGGTGTAAGATATGGTAACAAAGGAAGATGTTTTAAATGCCCTAAAAACAGTTGCAGACCCGCACATGGGAATAAGCATTGTAGATATGGGATTAATTAGAGATGTGGAGGTTGATGATGAGGGTAATGTAAAATTTAAGCTCATTCCTACAAACCCTTACTGTATGAGTGTTATGGCAATGGCTTTTCAGGCAAAGGAAGCAGTTAAATCATTGGAAGGTGTTAAAAAAGTTGAGGTTACTGTAGAAGGGCATGTAATGGAGAAGGACATTAATGAGATGCTTAAAGAGAAAGAATAAAAGTGATTCTTATGAAGAAATTTGAAATTATTCTTTTTTTATTTATAGCCGTTTTAATCTTTGTTTTCGGATATTTTGTTGGAGCATCTCAACCTTTATATTCTGAAAATCCAGTTATCCAATATTTCAAAAATCCAAAACCTTTTACAGTTGAAAATGTAAATATGCCAGTTACTTACTATGGCACGATATGTGGAAAGTATATTGGTTATCAGATAACTCCCCACAATGTCAATGAAGAGGCAAGAAAATGTTTCTATAAATATTTTAAGTTAAAAGATAAAAATCCTAAAGAGGCTGAGAGATATTTAAAAAGAGGACTATTTTTAACAGAGTATCTAATATCTCAAGCAGATAAAGAAACTGCTGAAGTAGATGAAAAGAACATCACTTTTATTGTTTGGAGGTATAATTTTGAATTCCCACTTTATAATCTATCTAAGGGTTGGAGAGGAGCATTATGCCAAGCAGGCTGCTTAAAGACCTTATATTTAGCTTATGAAGCTACTGGAGATGAGAGGTATTTAAATTATGCAAATTTAGCCATAAATGCCTTCAAAGTTCCTGTTGAAAAAGGAGGGTTATTAAAAATCAGAATCTATAAAAATAAAAGCTACTATTGGTTTCCAGAGTATGCATCTGAAAATCCACCCTATGTGCTAAATGGGTTTATCACAGCCACTCTATGGATTGGAGACTTTGGAAACAAAACAGGGAACGCTGATGCTCTATACCTTTACAAAGAAGGTTTAAAATCAATAAAAACATTTCTTCCAATGTATGATGCTGGAGATTGGAGTTATTACGATGCTTTAGGTCATAGATGCAATAAACATTATGAACATCTACATAGACTGCAGATGCTATGGCTTTACAATAAAACAGGAGATGAGATATACCTAAAATACTACAAAAAATGGAGAGAATAGTTACAATTCTAAATCCATATCATAAATCCTCTCTATATTCTCCTTATGGATTTTATAAACACCCTCTTCATCCAAAACTCCCTTCTCAATCAATCTCCTTGTAACTCTTGGGACTGTTTTTATTCCTAAGGCAACTCCTGGCCTTTTTAAATCATCAATATAGTCAGTTTCCATAACAAACCTTAAAGATTTTTTAACAACGTCTTCATTTACTCTTGATGCTAAAATTGAAGGAAAAATACCATATCTCTCTCCCTCCAAAACCATATTCCCACAATGATGCTTAACGACCTTTTCTGGATTCAATCCAACCTCTTTAGCCATTTCAGAAAACTCTTTAAACTGCTCTTCTGTTGAACTCTCAGCATGAATTTGGATTGCACAACCAATATCTTTTGCCAATTCCATACAATATTTTAAAATCTCATTTGATGCTTTCCAAACATCTTCACTTACAGGATAGTGAGGTCTTCCAACTTCACCAATTCCTACAATAAAATCATACTCCTCAACAAGCTTTTTTGCATAATTTAAGGCATCAACAATTCTTTGTTTTGCCTCCTCCAAGCTCATAAATTTCATCAAGTATGTTAGCTCAGCTGGATGAACTCCAACTAATCCAAAAGCTTTAACTGGTGTGTTTTTGTTTATTATCTCAACATCTCTAACTAAGATGTCCATTGATGCTGTTAGGTTTCCATCAAATGTTGGTTTATTTAAAACTATCATTACCTTTCCTCCAGCGTTATAGAATGTTTTAGCTACCTTTTCAGCTCCATAGCCGTGTTTGTCATCAACATGTATATGATTGTCAGTAACAGGCAGACTTTTTAGAACATCCATATTTTCACCAGATTTAATTTAAATTTTTCTAATTATACCTCTGAGCGTATTTCACTAAATTTATACTGCAGATTTATGCAGCTTTAAAATCCTATTTACATCTCTTTCTTTTGCTCTGAATGTTATTATATGCTTGTTATCTTCTAAGATATCTTCAATAATCTCAGTGTTCTCATACAAATAGGATATAAGCCTTGGATTGTCTGTCTCAATAGTTCCGATGGAGAGATTGAGATGCTCTATAATCATCTCCTTAAGTAAATCCATATTTATGTCGTATTTTGCAGAGACAAATATTGGATTCACTATGTATCTATCTAACTCTTCTAAAATTTTTCTCTTTTTTTCCTTTGTAATCTTATCTACTTTGTTAAATACAGTTATTATTGGGGCTTTGCAATTAATTTTACTTAAAATTTCATGATTTACCTTTAATTTTCTTTTAATTTCTTCAATATCATCGGACGCATCTACAACAATTAATATCAAATCGCTGTCTGCACTCTCTTCAATTGTTGATAAGAATGCCTCAATCATAAATGGGGGCAAATCATCAATAAATCCAACTGTATCGGTAACCAATATCTTTCTCTTAATACCTTTTATAGCCCTTGTTGTTGTAGTTAATGTTGTAAAAACCTGATTTTTTGATTCTTTGTTCTCTCCAGTTAATGCATTTAATAAGCTGGTTTTTCCTGCGTTTGTATAACCAATTAAACCAACAGTATCAAATTTAGCCCTTCCTTTCCTTGCTACCCTTCTATGCTCCCTGAGCTTTTCTAATTTTCTTTTTATTGTTGCTATCTCCCTTTTTACCTTTTGGTAGTATTTTTCAACTTCATAATCCCCATATCCTCCAAATCCCGGCTGTTCCCCCATCTTTGCTAATCTTACTTTCTCCCTTGCCCTTGGTAACTCATACTGCAATTCTGCCAATCTAACCTGCAATTGAGCTTCTTTAGTTCTTGCATGCTTATAGAATATCCTTAAAACAAGCTCAATCTTATCAATAACTTCAACTTTAAATTTCTTAGCTAAGTTGTATTTTTGTGAAGGAGTTAAGATATTTCCAACTATAACAATCTCTATATTCTCCTCTTTAATATTTTCAGCGATTCTTTCAACTAATCCACTACCAATTTGATACTTTGGGTCAGCTTTTCTAATTTGAACTATTGTTTTTACTGGGTTATAGAGAACTTCAGCTAATTCTTTAAGCTCCTCTATACTTTTTCTATCAAATTTACTGTCTTTTCTTAAAATTAACAATGCCCTTCTTTTAATTCTATCTCCCCCATTTAATTTTTAAATTTTAAATTGTTAAAATATATTATGGAAATTCAATATATAAATCTTGTCCTTATTAAAAAAGAAAATAGAGTCTAAGTCAATTTATAAAAGACTCATCTTTATAAACAAGCGTTTAAGAAATATGGTTTCGAAGTTATTGAAGACTAAAATATTCAATATATATTGCAATTGTTACAATAGTTTATCTCATTAATAAATTTTTAATAAGCTCATAGTTTCTTGTAAAAAATTTTGTAATAAAAAAAGGCATAAATGAATGCTTTTAGGATGTTCAAATTTCCTTAATTAATTTTAATAACTTTGCAAAAACAACTATGATGGTGAAAAATACAATAGATGTTAAAGAAATATTAAGAGAGTTAGATACAACCAGAATTAAAGACTATCCTTTAATGAGTGGAAAAGAGATTTTGTTGAGGACTAATTTTAAGGGTTGTTGTGGGATGCCTTCACAGATAAGCCAGTTGAATTTAAAGGAACAATTAGAGAGCTGTTAGATAAAGGAAATAGAGCTGAGATAATTGCCACTTTAAATGCTGTTATGAGATGTGCAAAAAAGTTAGTTGAATATTTAAAGAATTAAAACCAGAAAAGATTGGAATTATTGGATTTCAGCCAGCGTTAAAGAGATTGTTAATACCTTTAGTTCTGAAAATGTCATAGTTAGTGATTTAAATCCAGAAAATGTTGGAAAAATAAAATATGGGCTAGTAGCTTTAGCAAGAGCTTTAGTTGTAGAACCGAGGTTATTTTATTAGATAAACCGCTAAATACCTTATTTCTGACCTTCTCTCCGAGATAAAGCTCGGAGCTTCCTTAGCGACAATAAATGGTGAATCCAACTTAAAAGTTAAATTCAAAAATTTAAAAACTTAGTTTTTGCTGTCCAAATTTAACTCCCAACTCATCCAAAATCTTTTTAGCTATTTTTTCTCCAATAATTGAAGCCACTTTTGAAGGGTTGTTTATAATATCCTCAATACTTCTAATTCCAGCATTATACAGCTTTCTTGCTCTAACCCTTCCAATATACTTTATGCTCAACAACTCAATAATATCTTCCTTAGCTCCATATTCTAACCTTATCTCCAACTTCTCTGGAATGTCTGAGCTTTTACCAATTAATTTAGCAATCTCTTTTAATGCATGCATTATCCAAACAGCATTTTCAACCTTATATCTCAAAATCCCTGGTTCAATCTTATATCTCTTTAAAATTTCATCTTCTGGAACTTCATTAATCCAATCATACAGCATCTTAGCTGTTTTAAATGCCTCTAAATCCTCAATCTCAAAGCTTTTTATTCCAAGAGAGTCCATTTCATCAATTAAATTTAACTCTTCAGAGTTATAAACTCTTAAATTTGGCATCATCTCCAAGGTTTTTGAAATTAGGTAGAGATAATAAATCTCTTCTTCATTCTCCATCTCTTCCAATCCATCTATGATGAATTTAGCTGACAATGGGTCTATGTAGAGTTCAGAAACTCTCTTTCCTAATTCTGTTGGCATAAAATCAATAATAAACTCATTCTCTTCCAAAAATCTAATGACTTCATTAATATTTTTAGCAACTTCCCTCAAATTTCCATATTGATGAGCATAGAAGGTATTTCTTATAAACCATTCTAAATCATACTCATCTCTAATCTCTCCAGTAGCAATAAGTCCTAAAAGTTGAGTTCTTAAAACTGCTTGATTTGAGAGCTTTGAATATATTGGCTCTGGTTTTTGCGTCAATGCCTGATAAGCCCTTAAATAATCTCTATCATTCTTTGCTACGATTATCCCTTCTCCATATGGGTCTAATCCTGGTCTTCCAGCTCTTCCTATACATTGTTGGATTTCCATTATTGGGATGTATCTCATCCCTTTATTTGTAAATCTTGTTAAGTCTTTAACTATTGCCCTTCTACACGGTAAGTTCAGCCCAGCAGAGTTATGCACTATAAATCCATTTGCCACAATATAATGGCTGTTGCTTCCATCGTCTGGCAGTTCTATGTCATAGGCATACTTGTCATTTACTTTTATCTTTTTAATTTCTTTAATTCTATCCCAATAAATGTCTCCATCATAGCATTCTTTTTTCCAGCTATATCTCATCTCTTTATGAATTGGCTTACCACAAATTGGACATTTTTCGAGATTTACTAAAAAGTTATACATCTCTTCTAAGTTTTCTTTATCTTTTATGTGTTTATTTAGGAGACTCATTAAAACTCTGCCTTTTTCATTTAAAGAGTAATAATTGTTTCCATTAATTTTTTCTCTTACAATAAAGTCAAAATAAGGATTTTTTCTCTTTGAATAATATTCTTTATAGTTTGTAATTAATTTTTTTCCATCCAATAGTTCAAAAAGTAATTTTACACGTTTTTTATTTAACTCTCTCTGCCTTTTAGTTCTTGGTTTAAACATGGTCAAATCAACACTAAATCCACAATCACACCATATTTTGGCAATCGGAGTGAAGCGGAGAGCTACAAATTCCGAAGGAATTTGTCCAATTTCTTTATTTTTTATGATTTCTTCTAATTTTCTTCTCTTCTCTTCATGTCTTAGTGGGATGTTCTCATAAAATCTTTTTATACTCATAAAATCTCTAATTGTTAATACATAAATGTCTTTACATTTGTATTCTTTGCCATTTGTTGGAGATACCATAGTTTTAGTTTTCTTTTTTCTAATACTGCTATGAATCCCAAATCTTAACAATACAAACTGTAATTGTTCAACCAATTTTTCAGATATTGAATAGAATTCAATGTTTTTTCTATTTAAGTATATATATCCATCACTATCAAACAATCCTGCAATAAGATATGCTAACTTATCCAATGGAAGATTACAAAATGCATCAATGTTTTTGTTATCTTTTGTGAGCATATTTAATTTATTAAAGATTTTTCTTAGTTTTTTCGAGTATATATAATGAGCAACACCTTTTGATATTCTACATTTCAAAAAGTATTTTTTGTGAAGTTCAGAATCATCAAAATTTGGGGGATATTTTGGATTAAATGCAAGGTCTGGAGTGGCTTTAAGAGTATTTTTTTCTATAACTCCGGTATAACCATCTCCTATGAAATATCCAATGAAATAAAGGTCTCCATTAGATAAATCAATATCTTTCTCCTTAACTCTTATTCTATCAACTGTCGCTACATAATCTCCAACTTTTAAATCCTTTGCCTCTTTTTCTTTTAAAGAACCATTTTCTTTAACTAAAAATATATGATTTGGAGTTGTAGTGATTTCTAAACCATTTACTGTTTTTACAACGATGTTGTATTCATGCTGTGGAGTTTTATGGACTTTCCAACCATCTACTGGTTTTATCTCCTTTCCACATAATGCAAAGACTTTTTCGTCTTTATTTAATTCAGTAATTTTCCTAAATCCGCTCTCTTGCAGTATTTCAGTGTTTGCATTTAGGCAGAGTGTAGGAGTGCAACAGATAACCTTAATTAACCTCTTTCTAAACGCATCTTCAACAATCTTTCTATGCTGATAAGTTAAACCAGCATGATGAAAGGCAGAGCCGTTTAAGATGCATTCAGCTAAGGTTTTACACATCTCAGTTGGTGGCTCTAAGATAGATAAAATCTCTTCAGCTATTTCTTTTAATCTTATTTTTTCCTCTTCAGTTAAAAATTTCTTTAAATTTAATTTCTTTGCCTCATTAACGGCATTTCTTTTGGTGTTGCAGAATACTAAACAGCATCCTCCTTCCTTTACACAATCAACAACTAAGTTGTAAATATCGTTATTATCAACTGCCTTTATCTCTCTAATTTCTCCATTTATAAACTCTATGGCTTCATTTTTGTAAATGCCTTTTTTCAACTCAACAGGTCTCCAATCATCAACTATAAGCTCAGCATTAAGCCACTCAGCCAACTCATCTGGATTTCCAATAGTTGCAGATAAACCAATAATTTGTACATTGAACTCTTTTAATTTAGTCAATAAAATCTCTAACGTCCCTCCTCTTGTTTCATCATTAATTAGATGAATTTCATCAACCACAACAACAGAAACATCATTAATCCAGTCAATTTTATGTCTCCATAGAGAGTCAAGTTTCTCAGCTGTCGTTATAATTAAATGATATTTGCTTAAATCCTCATCTTCATCATAATCCCCTATTGATAAGGCTATTCTCAACCCATACCGCTCATATTTGCTTTTAAACTCCTCATACTTCTCTGATGCCAATGCCTTTAAAGGCACTATGAAGATACCCTTTTTGTTTGTAGGATTTTTATTCCCATCCAATAAGTGATTTATTAAAGCCATCTCTCCAATTAGTGTTTTTCCAGATGCTGTTGGAATAGATATTAAAAAATTTTTATTCTTATCCAATAATCCTCTTTCCAATGCCTTTTTCTGTGGTGGCCTTAGCTCTACAATGCCAAAATCCTTTAAAATCTCTAAGATTTTATCCATTCTTATACCTCCAGTTAAATCTTTTCAGCAGAAATAGCTACAAATCCACCTTCTCCATAACCTTCTTTAACTTCAACCTTATCAACTTTATCAATTTCTTTAAAAATCGTTTGTGTGGCTTTTATATTTTTAAATCCTAATTCTTTTAGCATTTCTATAACTTCCTTAGCTGATAAAAAATTTGCATCTTTGTAGAATTTACTTTTTTGCTTTTTTTCTTCATACATCTTTCCTAAAAAGCTATCCCTATCAATAATTCCAATAATTATCTTTCCTCCTCTTTTTAAAACCCTTTTTGCCTCTTCTATCATCTTTTTTGGATTTTCTGCAAACTCTAAGACAGTATTTATTAAAAAAAAATCAAACTCTTCATCTTTGAAAGGCAAATCTTCACCTTTTGCTATTATAACTTTTATTCCTCTCTTTTCAGCTATTTTAGCCATTTCTTTCGATATATCAACACCAATTTTTATATTAAAAGGTTTAGCAAATCTTCCGGTTCCTACTCCTATCTCTAAACCTCTTCCTTTTGGAATATGTCTTTTTAATGCTTCAATCTCTGATTTATAAATAATTTCATTTTCATCAAACCATTTATCGTATTCCTCAGCGTATTTATCAAAAACATTCATGGTTATTCCCCCTTATTACAAATTCTAACATTTTTATAATATTACAAAATTATAAAATATTATCATTGAGGTGATAAATATGGCAACTATAACTATAGATGATGATGTTTATAAAGAATTATTAAAACTTAAAGGTAGAAAGTCAGTTTCAGAGTTTATAAAAGAATTGTTGGAAGAGAGAAAGAGAAAAAACTTGGATGTTTTTATGATTGCCTTTGGTTCAAGAAGTGAGGAGGATGTAGAAAAATTAAAAAAAGAACTTAAAGAGGCAGAAAAATGGATGCAGTCATTGATACAAGTGTAATAATAGAGATATTTAGAGGAAATAAAGATACTCTATATCAAATTTGTGATTACAACTGTAAAATAACATCCATAACAGTTTTTGAGTTATATTGTGGTAATCTAAAAGAAAATGAAATGATAATGATTGACAGCTTACCAAAACTAAATTTTGATGATAAATCATCAAAGATTGCTGGCAATATATTTAAAAAACTAAAAAAAGAAGGCAAAATTCCATCAGTAAAAGATTTATTAATTGCGTCAATATTTTATTAACCTACGATAATGATTTTAAAATGTTTGAAAAGTTCGGCTTAAGAGTGAAGATTTTATAAATAATTTAATTCAAATTTTAAAACCCAATTTTTTTATTTTTTTAATTTCTTTTTTATCAATTTCAATATCTTTACCAAAGCTAATAAAATTTATTGCATGAACTGTCTTTTCATAAAAGTTAGGATAAATTACATTAAAATCTCCATCTATATATCTCAATAAACTCTCATTTAAAAATAAGCTATAGCCCTCATTAACTAACTCTATAGCTCTAAACGGATTTTTTACCCTTACTTTAACTTTAAATTTTATACCTTCTTTCTTTAAAATGTTATAAACTATCCTCTGTGAGCTAAATCTTATGCCAACTAAGTTTTTATAATTAAACTCTTTTTTACTAACCATTACAAAGTTGTCGTAGGCAATTAAAAATATGTTAAAATCACAACTCCCAATCTCTGACTTTAAAAATCTCTCATCTCCCAACCTATAAATCCAATAGCTGTCATCAACCCCTAAGACATCAACAAACCCCATCTTTAGCAATTTTAAAGCGTTATCAAAAGAGGTTATTATTGGATTTCCAAATAATATTTTGGCAATCTCCCCACTCACAAATCCAGAAACTGTAAAAAAGTGATTTTTTAATCTTTTGCTATATGAGTTGTAAGTTTCTAAAATCTCTAAGCCAGCATCAGTTAAAACCGTCCCATTTGGTGAGGAGTAATAAAGCTTAACCCCTAACTTATTCTCCAATCTTTTTAATTGAATATTAAAAGAGGAAGGCTTTATATTTAATAACTTAGCTGCCTCATTTTGGGATTTTGTTTTATGTAAGGCAATTAAAAGTTTTATTTGATTTGGAGTAATTAATTTTCCTCTATATTCAATGGTTAAATCTACTTTCATAATTTACCAGCCAATATTTATCAATTTGGCGTCATAAACCATTACTGCATCTCCAATCATATAAACTCCATCATCTTTAATCTCAATCTCCAAATCTCCACCATCTAAGTGAGCTAAAACCCTATTATTTGTTTTACCAAGTTTGTGAGCCATAATTACAGAAGCTGTTGTTCCTGTTCCGCATGCAGTTGTGTATCCAGCTCCCCTCTCCCAGGTAACAATCCTAATTTCATTAGGATTCAAAACTTTTACAAAATGCACATTAATTCTCTCTGGGAATGCTTCATGGTGTTCTATCTCTTTCCCAATAACATCCAAGTGTTCTCTAACAAAATCTAAATCTATGTTGTTATCTTCAACAAATATAACCGCATGTGGATTTCCAACATTAACGACACTCAACTTGACCTTAGGTAAATATGGATTCTTTAATTTTAACTCTCCATTCAAAAATTCATCATCCTCTTTATAACCATCAACAACCATTGGTATATCTTTTAATTTAAACTTTGGAACTCCCATATAAACTTTAATCTTCTTTACTTCATCTCCTTCTATCTCCATTTCAGATACTCTTAAGCCCCCTTTTGTCTCTACTTTTAAAGGATTTTTTTTCATTATTCTCTCATAAACGTATTTTGAAAAACATCTAATTCCATTACCACACATCTCTGCCTCAGAGCCGTCACTGTTAAATATTCTAAATCTTACATCGTATTCATCAGATGTTGGCTTTTGGATGAAAATAACTCCATCAGCACCTACTGAAAAACCTCTTCTACAAATTTTTCTTGAGAACTCTGCTTTTTCTTCTTCTTTAACTTTTTCCCCGTCAAATTCATTAATAACTATGTAATCATTCCCAAGGGCATGCATCTTTGTAAATTCCATATTTTCACACCAAAAATAGTTATTTGTAGCTCTTTGTAAAACATTTTGTAATAAAGAAAGGCATACTTTCCTTAGTTAGTTTTTAATCACATTTGCAAAGAACTATTGGTTTTTTAGTGTTCAGCTACCCTTATATTTACTCTATTCAAATTTGTTTCATCGATTACAACAACATCTTTAATAGCTACTACAAGTTTATAAGGAATTAAGACGTTTCTTCCTTCTTCTCTCATTATTGGGCTGTGTTCAGCTGGTTCTACTTCTAAAGAAACCAATCTACCAACTTTTTCATCAAACACGATATCTTTAACTTTTCCTATTACGCTACCCTTATTTCCTATTATACTTCTCTCAAACAATAACTTAGCTGGCATTTTTTCCATTTTATCCCCATTAGATTTTTATATTTATAACCCATCTTTTTTCAAAAGCATTTCAGCAAGTTTTAAATCATCTTTAGTATTTATATTGAATATCAGCTCATCAATAACCATAATTTCTTCTTTTTGATATCCATGCTTTGGGGATACAACATTTATCCCTGCAGGAACTAAGCCGTTGAAATCAATTGAGGGGTTTGGATATTTTTCTTTTGGAATCATAACAGCTAATGCTTCAACATCTGGAGTCTTAGCTTTAATACAATAAAAATAATCAACTATACTATTAATAATTTTCGATTTTAAGTTAATTAAGTCAGAGCTAACAACTAAGAATGGTTCTGAGAAATATCCAATACATTCATTTAAATCTTCTATATAACCTTTACCAGATGTGTCTATAACTACAATATTTTTGTAATCTTTATATGCTGAATTTATATATTCCTTTGTCTTTGGTGTATTTGGAGAGGTAGCGATAAATATATTATTTACCTTTGATTTTAATAAGGGAGAGACAACATAATCTATAAGACATCTACCACAAAGCTTAATCAACGGCTTTTCAACTCCACCCATTCTTGTTCCTTTACCACCAGCCATAATTAGAGCATCCATTTTAAAACCTCTAAGGTTATTTATAATAAATTGATTTAATCTTTATTAAGATATTTAAATTAAAATTTTGCAAATATTTAGCATAAAATGTTAAGTTGTGTTAGCTAATATTAAAAAATAAGGTATATTTAAAAATGTGAGAGACATGTGCTCTATAAGTGGAATAATTGTTAAAGACAATCAAATATCTGCTAAATACTCCATAGATATGATGAAGATTTTAAAGCACAGAGGGAGAGATAACTCTGGGCTGTTGTTGGATGATGAAGTTATATATTTTAACGATTTTGAGGATGTTGAGGATTTAGAGGAGGAGATGATTGGAAACTTAAGCTTGGCTCATAATAGATTGGCAATTGTTGGGAGGTATGGAGTTCAACCTATTCCAAATGAGGATGAAACTATATGGTTAGTTTGTAATGGAGAGATTTACAATTATATTGAGTTGAGGGAATATCTAAAACAAAATCATGAATTTAGGACAGACAGTGATAATGAGGTTATAATTCATCTATATGAAGAGGAGAAGTTGGAAGAGTTGGATGGAGACTATGCCTTTGCCATATATGATAAATCTAAGAATGTTGTGAGGTTGGCAAGGGATATGTTTGGAGTTAAGCCATTATTTTATGTAGATAGGGATAAATACTTTGCCTTTGCCTCTGAAAGAAAGGCGTTGTGGCATCTACTTATAAATATCGATGGCTGTGAGAGAGATTTAGATGAGCTAAATAGCAAAATCAAAACATTGAAGCCAAATTCACAGTTGATTTATTATTTAGATGATAATAGGTTTGAAATTATTGAAGGCTTTAAAAAGTTGGAGTTAAATTACATGAAAGAGAGGAGTTATGAGGAGGCTAAGGAGTATTTAGATAGAGCATTGAAAAACTCTGTTTTAAAGAGGGTCAGGGGTTTGGACAAAGTTGGAATTATATGCTCTGGAGGAGTTGATAGCTCATTGATTGCTAAATTAGCATCTCTATACTGTGAAGTTATATTGTATGCCGTTGGAACTGAAAATAGTGAAGATTTAATCTATGCTGAAAGATTGGCTAAAGATTTAAATTTAAAGCTAAGGAAGAAGATTATTTCAGAAGAGGAGTATGAGGAGTATGTGTTTAAGGTAGCTAAGGCAATAGATGAAGTTGATTTAATGAAGATTGGAGTTGGAATCCCTATCTATGTAGCTTCAGAGATGGCAAATGAGGATGGATTAAAGGTTGTTCTATCTGGGCAAGGAGCTGATGAGTTATTTGGAGGCTATGCAAGGCATGAGAGAATTTATAGGGAGAGAGGGGAGGAGGAGCTGAAAAAAGAGCTATTGAAGGATGTTTATAATTTATATAAGGTAAATTTAGAGAGAGATGACCACTGTACAATGGCTAATGGTGTTGAGTTGAGAGTTCCTTTCTTAGATGAGGAGGTTGTTGAAATTGCTTTATCAATTCCTATTGAATATAAGATGTCTGAACTTAGTAACAGACCTTACGCAGAGTCTAATATTTCATTGAAAAGTGAGCCCATAAATGGGCTCAAAAATACCAATTTAAATATAAAGTGCGTAAGGTCTGTTAGAAAGAAGATTTTGAGGGATGTTGCTTCCCAGTATTTGCCAGATTATATTGCCTATAGACCAAAGAAAGCCGCACAGTATGGAAGTGGTGGGGAGAAGATGATTTATAAGGTTGCTAAGAAATATGGATTTTCAAAGAAGAGAATTAATGAGTTTTTAGATATGTTGAAGAGGAAGATTGTTAGTGAATTTTAAAATTATAAGCTAGTGTGATACCTATGTTTAAGAAAAAACCATTGATTGGGATGGTTCATCTAAAACCATTGCCTGGTAGTTATCATTACAATGACAACTTTGATGATATTGTAGATTTTGCTATAAAAGAAGCTAAAAAACTTGAAGAAGCTGGATTTGATGCTGTAATGATAGAAAACTTTGGAGATGCTCCATTTAAAAAAGAGGCTGATAAGATAACCATTGCATCAATGGCTGTAATAGCAAAAGCTATAAAAGAGGAGGTATCTCTCCCATTGGGAATAAATATCTTAAGAAACGATGCTATAGGGGCTTACTCCATAGCTTATGTTGTTAAAGCAGATTTTATTAGAGTTAATGTCTTATCTGGTGTTGCATTTACAGACCAAGGGATTATCGAAGGCAAAGCTTATGAATTAGCCAAGCTAAAAAAGTTGCTTCCAAGTAAGATAAAGGTTTTTGCAGATGTTCATGTAAAGCATGCATATCATTTTATAGACTTTGAAAGCTCATTGTTGGATACCGTTGAGAGAGGTTTAGCTGATGCTGTAATTATCAGCGGTAAGAGAACGGGAAAGGAGGTTGATATTGAAAAGCTAAAATTAGCTAAGGAATTGGTTGATGTTCCAGTTATTGTTGGTTCTGGAACAAATTATAACAACCTAAGAATCCTCTGGAGCTATGCAGATGGTTTTATAATTGGGACATGGATAAAGAAAGATGGGAAAGCCAATAATGAGATTGATATTGATAGGGCTAAAAAGATTGTAAATTTAGCTAATAAATTAAAAATGTGCTAATTTTGATAGAAAGTTATATATAGAAGTTCTAATATTTTTATTTATTGACAAGAAATGAACAAAAGTAGGATAATGGTGATATTATGGACATAGTTGAGAAAGTATATAAAGAGGGGATATTGAAGTTGAAAGAAAACATTCCTCAAATAATAATCAATTTAGTAGTTGCAGGTTTAATTTGGGTATTTGGCATTTTAGTGTTTATTCCAATTGCTGATATGCTTGGAAATCCATATTTATTTGGATTAACTGCTTTAAAGCCAATAATCTCAGCAATAATAACCATAGCTTTAATTATTGTCTTGCTAAGAGTTACTAAAGACTTTGGGGAGTTAATGGATGGAATAGCAGATATAATTGCTGTAAAATTAGCAGGAAGTAGGGTAAATGAAGAAAAACTTAAAAAATACAGAAGGGGCTTAAGAGGATTAGCATACTTAATCGTTGCTATAATAGCTTATTTATTCTTCTTGCCTGTAATTTCAGGAATAACTCCAGTATTGGCTGGAATAGTGCTTATAATATTAGTTTTATGGGCAGTTACTGTGCTTATAAATATAGGACATATATTCTCAGAAGAAATTGAAGAAGGCATTAGAATAGCTACAGAAAAATTAGAAAAAGCATTAGAAAAGTCAGTAAAAAATGAGGAAAATGAATAAGGGTTAATTATGAAATATAAAAATATCCTAATTAATATCTTTTTACTGATTTTTTGGATATTTTTGGCTTATCTTTTACCATACTATCTATTTGTTTTTAAATATTTTGAAAAGTATTTTATGATGGACTTTAAAAGCATTGGTGCAATTTTTTTAATAGTTTTAGTTATCCTTGCCATTATTAATCTACTTTTATTGCTTAGGGAAGTAAGGAAAATAATAAAAGAATTTCTATAATTTTTTAGCAAAAAACATATATATCCTAAACTTTAACTTCTTTTATCTTCATTATAAAGGGGATAGTTATGGGGCATTATTTTATCAACTTATTTACATATACAATAATTGCTTTTATATTTTCAGCAGTATTGTGTAAATTTTTAATGAAGAAGATGATTAATT
This sequence comes from Methanocaldococcus jannaschii DSM 2661, assembly GCF_000091665.1. Taxonomy (NCBI): domain Archaea; kingdom Methanobacteriati; phylum Methanobacteriota; class Methanococci; order Methanococcales; family Methanocaldococcaceae; genus Methanocaldococcus; species Methanocaldococcus jannaschii. The sequence continues at coordinate 1,054,811 of NC_000909.1, read as the reverse complement.
ATAAATTTGGCTATGATTTGCATAAAAAAGAGAAGATTAAAGTTCCAGAGATGGGGGGCTTAGCAGTATTGTTTTCTAATGCTTTATTTATCCCATTTGTAAATCCAATTTTTGTTTTACCAATAATTACTGCTGGAATTATAGGAATTGTTGATGATATAGCTAAGCTCTCACCAAAAGAAAAATTAATATTGTTATTTATTTCTGGTTTGATAATAGGAATTTTGTTTTATAACAATTCTTATGTTAATTTGATAGAAATTTTGATTATTGCTTTAGGAATCATGATTTCCTCAAATTTAACTAATATGTTAGCTGGTTTTAATGGATTGGAGATAGGAATGGGAGTTATAGCTTCTATTTCATTAGCTTTGGTTTTATTCTTAGATAATTATACAACTGGATTTTTATCCGCTTTGATATTCTCTGCATCCTATTTAGGGCTATTGATATTTAACAAATATCCAGCAAAGGTTTTTCCAGGAGATGTTGGAACTCTACCAATTGGAGCTTTCTTAGCTGTCTTAGCAGTAGTTTATAAGGAATATATCCCATTTTTAGTTATAATGATGCCTTATGTGATAGATGCCTCTTTAAAATATCTAAGTGCTGGGGTTATGAGTAGGGATGAGCATAAACCAACAACTCTCAAAGAAGATGGGAAGCTATACTATATAGGTGGCTATCTATCCCTACCAAGGCTTATATTGAAGTATAAACCAATGAGAGAGCCTCACTTAGTTACAGTTTTATGGATAATTGGGATATTCTTTGGTATAGTTGGGATTTTAATATCATTAATAGCATGATGGTGATTGTTTTGAAAACCATAGGAGGAAACCTCCTATTGGGATACCTCCCGTCCATTAAGTTAGGGCTTTCAGCCCTAATTAATGTCCATTATTAATAACAATAAGTTTTAGTTCGGTGATTGTTTTGACAATAGAGGAGATATTAAAAGAAGTTTTAAATGAAATAAAGCCTTCAAAGGAAGATATGGAAAAACTGCAACTTAAAGCTAATGAAATCATTGATAAAATTTGGGAAATAGTCAGAGAGAATAGCTATCCAATCTTAGAGGTTTTATTGGTTGGCTCTTCAGCAAGAAACACAAATTTAAAGGATGACTATGATATTGATATTTTTGTATTGTTTGACAAATCAGTTTCTGAAGATGAATTAGAAGAGATTGGATTAAAAATAGGAACAGAGGCAATAAAGAGGTTAAACGGCTCTTATAACATAAACTATGCCTCTCATCCCTATGTTAATGGTGAAGTTGATGGTTATGAAGTTGATATAGTCCCATGCTATAAGATAGACTTTGGAGAAAAAATAATATCTGCAGTTGATAGAACTCCATTGCATCATAAATTTTTAATTAGTAGGTTGAATGAAAGGCTTTGTGATGAAGTTAGGTTGTTAAAGGCATTTTTAAAGAGTTTGGGATTATATGGTTCTGACGTAAAAACTAAAGGATTCTCTGGCTATTTATGTGAGTTGTTGATTCTACACTATGGTTCATTCATAAATCTATTAAAAGAGGCTCAAAATTGGAGAATTGGGAAGAAGATAATTTTAAAAGACATATTTGAAATTTATAAAGATGTTGATATTAATAAGCTAAAAAAGTTTGATGAACCGTTTATTGTCTATGACCCAGTAGATTTAAATAGAAATGTAGCCTCTCCGTTAAGCAAAGATAACTTCTGCAGATTCATATTCTACTCAAGACAATTTTTAAAAAATCCTTCTATTGAGTTCTTTAAGGACTATGCTAAAAAGTTAGAGGAGATTTTGGAAAATAGAGAGCATGGATATAGATTAATATTAAAAATCCCAAGGGAGAATGTTGTTGATGACATCATCTATCCACAGATGGAGAAGCTTCAAAAAAGTATAAATAAAGTTATTGTTAAAAATGAATTTGTAATTTTGAATAGCAAGTGTTTTGCAGATGATAACTATTGCTATCTGTATTGGGAATTTTTAGTGTATGAACTACCAAAAATTGCTTTGAGAGAAGGGCCTCCGGTATTTGAGAAGGAGAGGGCAGAGAGGTTTTTAAAGAAGTATGGTAAAGTTTTTATTAGGGATTGTAAGTTATTTGCCTATACAGAGAGAGAATATTCTCACATAATCGATTTATTTAAAGACATTGTTAATGGGAATTTACAGAATATCTCTATTCCGAAGTATGTAAATCCAAGAAACGGAAAGATTATTGAGTTGAATAGCCATGGAGAGCACAAGCAATTTAATAAAGAATGCCAATGAATTTTTGGATTCTTTAAATGAGATTAACGATAAATTAAAAGAGGTAGTTGGTAAAATAAAAAACAAAACAATTGATAAAACTAAATTATCTGATATTATATTAACCTTAGAAAAAAACTTAGAGATTTTACAAGATTTAAAATCAAAAATGGAGTTTTTAGAGTTTGATTCCCCATATAAAAATGTTGGAAAGTTGAAAGGAGGTTATGATAGTGAAGGATTACAAGAGATTGCAAGCTACAGCACATATTTGAGAAGAATAGCAAGTGAGAAAAAAGGTATCTTAGAGAGGGTTAGACATGCCTTAGTTGCCCATAAAATTGCCTTAGCCCATTTAACTGAAGATATTGGAAACATAAATTTACCTCCAAACTTGCCTTTAGATGGTTCTTATAAAAAGATAATGTTTGAATTTCCACCTTATTTAGTCACAACATATAAAGAATTTTTAGATATCTTAGAACCAAAGGGTAGAGGGATTTTAACATCCTATACAATATCCCTTATAGTTATTGATAAAGGAAAGAGAGAATTTAAGAGAATTAAAGTTGAAGACAAAAACTATGAGAAATACATCAAAGAGAAGTTTGGAAATGCTATAATTACATCAATAAAAAGGAATTTCTCAAAAAATAAGATTATAGATGACCAGTATGTTAGGAGAGTATTAGCTATCGGCTATCTCAACACTTACAAAGATGAGATTGAAAAAGCAATAAATGAAAAAATTGATAAATTGCTTAATGAAGAAGAAAAAAAATACCTTAACAGATATTTAGAACTCTGCTTATTATTTAGAGAAGAGGCAGATATAAGTGGGGGAATTTTAGACGTTAGATGCATGGAAGAAAGAAAATTAAAAGAGCTTGAACTTAAAGAGATTTTGGAAAAAGAAGGATTATATAGAGATGGAGAACCAATTGAACCGTTAAAAAAGGCAATTAAGATTAAAAATGAATTATCTAAAAAAATATCAAAAGATATTTTGATAAAGAGATTTTCTGAAGATGTTTTTAAATTTTATCTCTACAAAACACCAGATGAGAGGGCAAGGAGTAATTTGTTCCCATCTATTATGATTACTCCACAGAGAGGATTTTTATCTTGGATGAGTGTTGATGGGATTAATTGTGTGGATGTTTTAGATTTAAAATTTAAATTGGAGGAGGAGTTGCCAAAATATCAGATTCCTTTAAAGAACATTGGTGGAGTTGCTTTATACTTAATTCACGACTGGGATGCTGTGGAAAGATTTAACTTCAAAAAGAAGGATATTGAAGACTTACTTAAAAAAATTGCACTCATAGAACCAATAAAAGAAATTTTAAAGGATAAAAATGTAGATGTTAGCAAATTAGAGAAATTTGGTAAGGTTAAAAAAGAGAAAACTAAGAAGTTTTTAGATTTATTGAGTGGATTATAAGCTTAAAATGGACATTAATTGCTCCTGAAAGGAGCAACTTAATGGACGGGGAGTATCCCAATAGGGGTTTCCCCTATGGACTAAGAGGTTTTTAGATTTATTGAGTGGATTGTAGCTCCTTAACAGTAACTAATGGGATTAATTCAACATTCTCTTTTTGTAGGTTTTCTTTAGCTCCTTCTAACCTATCAACAACAACAAAAACTTTATCAACAATTCCACCATTTTCCCTAATCTCTTTAACTGCCTTTAGCACACTTCCTCCAGTTGTAGTAACATCCTCCACAATAACAACCTTATCTCCTTCTTTTAGCTCTCCTTCTATCTTATTTTTAGTTCCGTAATCCTTAGGTTTCTTTCTAACAATTAATAGTGGTTTTTGAGCAATAATTGAGACAGCTGTAGCTATAGGGACAGAACCAAGCTCTACTCCAGCAACTTTTACATCTTCATCCTTTATTTGCTCAGCAATAATTTCTCCAACTAACTTTAAAATTTCTGGGTTTGTGGTGGCTTTTTTTATGTCTATGTAGTAGTTACTTTTTTTACCAGAGGCTAAGATAAATTCTCCAAATCTTATACAACCAACCTCTTTTAGCAGGTTTATTAATTTGGATTTTTTGTCCATAATATCACCAAATTGTATATACTCTGCTCTTTAAGATTTGTTTAATTCTTTTAAAAAAGTTTCTATAATTCTGTAGCTTAAGATAAAAAAAGTTTTGTCTATTTAATATCTTACTATTAAGGTTAAAAATTATTCTTACTTTCAAATTTATAATTTTCAGCTTTAAAAGATATAAAATCCCGTTTTATACTTCTAAGAGGCTGATTTTAATCAATAGAAATTTATGAAAAAGAGATAAAACCCTATTGTTTCCATTCCAAATCGGTCTGATTTTAATCACTAAAAATAATAATCTATCTAATTTCCATTCTCCAAGAGGTCTTATTTTAATACAAGAGCTTACAGAGTTAGTGTATGTAAATCAAATGACTATAATTTCCACTCCGAAACGGTCTTATTTTAATTCTCACATTGAAGTTTTTGGAACCATACATGAGACCAGATAACGAATTTCCATTCCGAAACGGTCTTATTTTAATTACTTTTGATAACGCTGGAGAGGTTAGAGATTTTATGTTTCCATTCCGAAACGGTCTTATTTTAATTAACCTTTCCTAAAGTTTATTTCTTCTAATTCCACACTCAAGTTTCCATTCCGAAACGGTCTTATTTTAATGATGTAATGTAGTTATTGAAAAGAAAAATGGAGAATACTATGTATCGTTTCCATTCCGAAACGGTCTTATTTTAATTCTCCAAATCCTCTAAAAAATCATCTACAAAGTAGTTGTTTCCATTCCGAAACGGTCTTATTTTAATTATAGTATTAACCGTAAAAAACATAAACGGGTGATAAAATAGTTTCCATTCCGAAACGGTCTTATTTTAATAATTTGCATTATTTTTAACGCTTACAATGGACACAAGTTTCCATTCCGAAACGGTCTTATTTTAATGGGACAACACCCTGTAAGATTTGTCCAAGAAAAACTTCTGTTTCCATTCCGAAACGGTCTTATTTTAATGTATGGATTCATTATATGTTTATGTTGGGAAATGCCCAAATTGGTTTCCATTCCGAAACGGTCTTATATTTTGTCAATATCAAAGAAGAACTCATCCAAATCTTTAACAAAAATTGGTTTCCATTCCGAAACGGTCTTATAGGGCAATCATTCACAACATAATATACTTCAACTCTCCTAATATTTAAGCTTTTCTACACCACATTTTTCTAAGGGTAAGTAACTACTCCATAATATAAACCCTTTAGTATTTAAATCTTCCTTTCCATAATAAAACTGAGTATTTTTATCTCCTTAAATTCAAAAATTTAACTTGTCTGTTAGAGAAATCTTATTTCCTTTACTAATTAATCTTAATTTTTAAAAATCTGAATAATTCAATAAACTCAAATATTCTAAATAATCAAACCAGCTAACCCTTAGAAATTAAATTTAAAACCTCTAAATAAATAAATAATTCCTAAATACTCTCATTTCTAAATTCCAAACTTATACAACAAGACAATCAATAAATCAATTAACAAAATTGAAAATCCTAAAACCCTAATAATGTAATGATAGAATAACGATAGAATATTATTAAACAAACTATAATTAAAATTATCTACAGACTCGTATATAAACATTTTGTGATAATAAAGCTTTATTAAGTCAATTATCCTATTATTACAACTAATTATTACAACTAAGATAAAAAATACTGCTGGTGATAGGATGCCAACAATAAATGTAAAAAAAGCTGATTTAGAGAGATTGGTTAATATGCCCTTAGAGGATGAATTTATTGAAGAGAAATTTCCAATGATGGGTGTTGAAGTTGAAGGAATCTTTGAAGAAGATGGAGAAAAAATTATTCAGTTCTCAATAAACCCAAATAGACCAGATTATTTAAGTGCTGAAGGTTTAGCAAGAGGTTTTAGGGGAATTATTGGAATAGAAACAGGATTAAAAAAATACGACATTGAGAGTTCAGATGTAAAATTATATGTTGAGAATGTTGAAACAAGACCATACATAGCAATGGCTTTGGTTAAAGGGGTTATTGTTGATGATTATGTTTTAGAGAGCATAATTAACCTTCAAGAAAAGCTCCACTGGGTTATGGGAAGAGATAGGAAAAAAGTGGCAATAGGAATTCATGATGCAGATAAAGTTAAGCCTCCATTCTACTACAAAGAAGTTAGTGGGGATGGGATTAAGTTTGTTCCATTAAATTCAGATGAGGAAATGACACCAAGAGAGATTTTAGAAAAACATGAAAAAGGAATAAAATATGCTCATTTAATCAAAGATGATAAGTTTCCAATAATATTAGATAGTGAAGGGGATGTTTTATCTATGCCACCAATAATTAATGGGGAATTAACAAGAGTTACAACTGAAACAAGGAATTTATTGATTGATGTTACTGGAACTGATAAATATGCAGTAGAAAAAACTCTAAATATTATTGTTACTGCATTGGCAGAGAGAAAGTATGGAAAAATACATGCTGTTGAAGTAATTAAAGACAATCAAAGCACTATATATCCAAATTTAAAAGAGGATGTCTTAGAAACTACTTCTGAATACATAAACAAGGTTTTAGGAGCCAATCTAACTCCTGGGACTATAATAAACTACTTAAGAAGATGTAGATTAGACGCTCAATTTGTAGATAACAAAATAAAGGTTTTCATCCCTGCCTATAGAGTTGATATCTTTGGAGAGATTGACATCGCTGAAGAAGTAGCTATTGCTTACGGATATAATAAGTTCTCTGGAGAATATCCAATTATTGGAACTATTGGGGAACTTAACCAATTAGAAAAGAAATGTGACTTTATAAGAGAAATTATGGTTGGATTTGGATTCTATGAGGTTATAAATTTAATGCTTTCAAATGATGAGGTTTTATTTAAAAAGATGAGAATTGAAGACAACAACTATATAGAAGTTTTAAAACCAGCATCTATAGAGCATAGAATCGTTAGAAAAAGTATCTTACCATTGCTAATGGAAACTTTGAGGATAAATAAACATAAAGAGTTGCCACAAAAGATTTTTGAGATTGGAGATTGTGTTGTTATTGATGAAAATGCTGAAACAAAATCAAGAGTTGTTAAAAAAATAGCTGGAGTTATTGTAGATAATGAAACAAACTTTAATGAGATAAAGAGCTATGTTGAAGGTTTATTGAGAGAGCTTAAAATTGAGTATGAGCTTGATAATTTTGAACATCCATCATTCATTAAAGGAAGATGTGCTAAAATATTGAAAGATGGCAAAATTATTGGCTACTTTGGAGAGATTCATCCAGAGGTTATTACCAACTTTGAATTAGAATTCCCAGTTGTTGGATTTGAGTTAGAGATTGAATAATGATAAAAGAGGATGAAACTCTTTGACCTACTTCAGTAAAATAAAATTTTTAAAAATTTTTAAGGAATTTCCTAAATTCTAAATATATGAAATTTTTTGTGGTGTTCGTTATGGCAGTGGCATATAGTAAATTATACGAACTTATTAAAAATGTTAAGGATGAAAAAGAAGCTGAAGAACTCTGCAAAATAATTGAAGAATTCTTTGAAAAGCAGTGTAAAGAGAATGTATCTAAAAAATTTGAAGAACAAAAACCAGTTTTAAAGTTAGAACTTAAAGAAGAATTGAGAAAAGAATTGACAACAAAAGAAGATTTGGAATTAATCGGGGAAAAAATTTTAAGATATGTTGATAATAAAATCAACCAAGTTATTGAAAAAATCAATCAATTAGATAAGAAAATTGATGAGGGATTTTATCAATTGGATAAAAAAGTTGATACTCTAAAAAGAGATATTATAATTATTGCACTTATAATAATATTAGCCAATTATGCCCCAAGCATCATTGGAAAAATTCTATCCTTTTTAAAATAAGCTTTTTAAGTGAAAACATGCTTAAAAATCTACTATATAAAATTGAAAAGTTAAGAAGTGGAGAATTAGAAGGATTTGAAGTTTTAAAAGAGCATATCCAAAGCTTGGATGAGTTTCAATATCAACAAATAGTTGAGAGATTAAAGTTTCAAATTGAGCTTGTTGAAAAATACAAACCAAAGGTTAGGCCGGCAATAGACCCAATGGTTTCAACAGAACTTGGTATCTATAGGAGATTGGATGATTTTGAAATTGGAAAGCTTTTGGATTATCCAGAATGCTGTATAAAATCTTTTGTTGAAGATGTTAGAGTAGCAATAGACAGAGAGCATTTAAAAGAAGTTGAAGAAATGAAGGAGGAGTTAAAAAATAAAGGAATTTATGCAATAGTTTTACCTTCTGGTTTCATTCCTTGCAGTTTAAAATGTGAAGAAGCGATAAAAAGAGGGTTTATTGGATATCTAACTAAAGAGGAGTTTGACAAGATATTAGAGCTTGAAAAAGAACTGAAAGAAAAAATTAGACATTGGCACTTTGGATATGATGAATATTATGAGAAGATAATACTTCCGTAGGGGCATAACCCCATATTGGTTACTTCAAATCTCTATTAAAGTGGGGTTGCCTTTGGCAACCCCGCTCTTGGGTATACCACAGGACTTTCACAGGAATAAATTTCTTATTGAACATAATGATGCTATAGACATCATAATTCCTTATATTGAATTATAAAACTGTGAAAGTCCTGTGCCAATAGGGCGAAGCCCTATGGTGATGAATATTATGAAAAAATAATCCTATAATTAAAGTTTTTTGGTGTCAAACTATGTATATAATAATAGCTGGGATTGGTAGAGTTGGTTATACATTAGCTAAATCTCTATCTGAAAAAGGACACGACATTGTTTTAATTGACATAGATAAAGATATCTGCAAAAAAGCATCTGCAGAGATTGATGCTTTAGTGATTAATGGAGACTGCACAAAGATAAAAACATTGGAGGATGCTGGAATAGAGGATGCAGATATGTATATAGCAGTTACTGGAAAGGAGGAAGTTAATTTAATGAGTTCATTATTAGCAAAGAGTTATGGGATTAATAAAACCATTGCAAGGATTTCAGAAATTGAGTATAAGGATGTTTTTGAACGGTTAGGAGTTGATGTAGTTGTGTCTCCTGAGCTTATAGCTGCCAATTATATAGAAAAGCTTATAGAAAGACCTGGAATCTTAGATTTGGCTATTGTAGGTAGAGGAGAAGCAGAGATTTTAGAATTCATAATTCCTGAAAAAGCTAAGGTAGTTAATAAAAAGATTAAAGAACTTGGAAGACCTCAAGATTATTTGATAATAGCCATATATGATGGGGATGAGCTGAAAATTCCTAGTGGAGATACTGAACTAAAATCTGGAGATAGGGTTTTAGTTTTAGTTAAGAAAGATGCCGCTGATGCTATAAGAAAGATGTTTTTAGAGGAATAAAATTAAAAATGAGGGAAATCATGAAAGTTAGAGTGAAAGCTCCCTGCACATCAGCAAATTTAGGAGTTGGTTTTGATGTGTTTGGTTTATGTTTAAAAGAACCTTATGATGTTATAGAGGTTGAAGCAATAGATGATAAAGAGATTATTATTGAAGTAGATGATAAAAACATCCCTACAGACCCAGATAAAAATGTTGCAGGAATTGTAGCAAAAAAGATGATAGATGATTTTAATATTGGTAAAGGAGTTAAAATAACAATAAAAAAAGGTGTTAAAGCTGGTAGTGGTTTGGGAAGTTCAGCAGCTTCATCAGCAGGAACTGCTTATGCTATAAATGAGCTATTTAAGCTTAATTTAGATAAGTTAAAGTTGGTGGATTATGCTTCTTATGGAGAACTTGCCTCTTCCGGAGCTAAACACGCTGATAATGTAGCTCCAGCTATATTTGGAGGCTTTACGATGGTAACCAATTATGAGCCATTGGAAGTTTTACATATACCAATAGATTTTAAGCTTGATATTTTAATAGCTATCCCAAACATCTCAATAAACACAAAAGAAGCAAGAGAGATATTGCCAAAAGCTGTTGGACTAAAAGATTTAGTAAATAACGTTGGAAAGGCCTGTGGAATGGTTTATGCCCTATATAATAAAGATAAATCATTATTTGGAAGATATATGATGTCTGACAAGGTTATAGAGCCAGTTAGAGGAAAACTCATCCCAAATTATTTCAAAATTAAAGAAGAAGTTAAAGACAAAGTTTATGGCATAACAATAAGTGGTTCTGGCCCTTCAATAATTGCATTTCCAAAAGAAGAATTTATTGATGAGGTTGAAAATATTTTGAGAGATTATTATGAAAATACAATAAGAACAGAAGTTGGTAAAGGAGTTGAAGTTGTTTAATTTTGGATAAGGTATATATACTTAAAATTATATATATTAAAATGCGGTAAGACAATTATAAAACGTTAATTTGAGGATAATATGAGGCTCAAAAAGAGATTTAAAAAATTTTTCATCAGCAGAAAAGAATATGAAAAGATTGAGGAAATTTTAGATATTGGCTTGGCTAAAGCTATGGAGGAAACAAAAGATGATGAATTATTGACTTATGATGAAATAAAGGAATTATTGGGAGATAAATGAAAGTGTTATTTGCTAAAACATTTGTTAAGGATTTAAAGCATGTTCCAGGGCATATAAGAAAAAGAATAAAGCTAATAATTGAAGAATGTCAAAATTCTAACTCATTAAATGATTTAAAGTTAGATATTAAGAAAATAAAGGGCTATCACAATTATTATAGGATTAGAGTAGGAAATTATAGAATAGGTATTGAGGTTAATGGAGATACGATTATTTTTAGAAGAGTATTGCATAGAAAAAGCATATATGATTATTTCCCATAATTTTATCTTATCTCCCTTTATAAATTCCTTCATAAACTCCTTTAACATCTCTACACTCAACAAAAACAATCTGGGCAATTCTTGCATATTTGTAGATGGTTATTGGATTAAAAACTTGCATTAAATATTCTGGTCTTCCTTCATAGCCAGGGTCGTGAACTGCAGAGTATAAAGTTGCCCCCATTCTTAGCAGAGAACTCCTTGGATATGCAAAGCCAGCTACATTTTCTGGGATTTTTATATAATCAGCTACCTTTACAATATAAACTCCTCTATCTAATTTTATGTGTTCATCTTTTTCAGAGTTGAATATCTCTATGTAGTTTGGTAGCTTTCTTTTCTCATTTGAGAAATCAATAACCCCTTCTCCCTCTATTTTAAATATCTTCCAAACTCTCAAATCTATCCCACATTGTTGAATCTGCTCCTCTTCTAAATTATCAAAAAAGTTTTTTGATGTATTAGCTCCTATAATCATTAATTTCACCACCATAGGGCTCTGCCCTATTGGTATACCCGGGATACATTAAGAAGGGGCTTACAGCCCCTTTTAATGTCTCTTGGAGATATACCAATATAGGGCATAACACTCTTCTATTTCAATTTTCTAAATATCAGCTCATCTCTTTTATAAACAAATGTATTACTTTCTATATCTCTATCAATTAAACAACTTGCCCCAATCCAGCAGTTACTTCCAACTTTAACCCCTGGCATAAAAGAGACTTGAATACCTGTTTTAACATTATCTCCCATTATAACTCCCAATTTTCTAACGCTCTCAACCCTTTTACTCTTTATATTGACTTTAACTGGTTTATCATCAAATCTTAAGTTGGCAGTTATTGTATTGCAACCAAAATTGCAGTTCTCTCCAATTATACTATCTCCAACATAAGATAGATGTGGAATTTTTGTATTTTTCATAATTATACTTGCCTTAACTTCAGATGAATTTCCAACAAAAGTATTTTCCATTAAAACAGTATATGGTCTTATATAAGCTAACGGCCCCACAACAGCCCCTTTTTTAATAATTGCAGGCCCTTCAATAACTGAATTTGCTTTAACAATTGCTCCCTCTTCTATTATAACCTCTCCTTTAATAACAACATTTTCTTCAATTTTCCCCTTGATATCTGTATTTATTTTATCCAGGAGATATTTATTTGCCTCCAAAATGTCCCATGGTCTTCCAACATCGTTCCAATAACCATTTAACTTAATTCCTTTAACTTTTTCTTCTTTAATAAGATGTTTTATTGCATCTGTAAGTTCTCTCTCTCCTCTTTCAGAAATCTTTGTTTTTTCAATTAATTCAAAAATCTTTTTGTCAAATTTGTATATTCCGGCATTTATTAAATTTGATTTTGGGTTTTCTGGCTTTTCTTGGAGTTCTATAATATTATTTTCATCATCTAAAACTACAACTCCAAAGTTTTCTGGATTTTTTACCTCTTTAACAGCAACAGCATATTTGTATTTTAAAAATTCTTCTAAGTCATCTTCAAAGATAATATCCCCATTTATAACTAAAAATTCATCATCTACATAATCCTTGGCTGTTAAAACTGCCTGTCCAGTTCCATCTATTTCTCCCTGCTCTAAAAATTTGATTTTTGGATGGTTTTTAAAATAATCAACAATCTTTTCTTTTTTATACTTAACAATTAAGTAAATATTATCTACCAAATCCTCAACTTTTTCAATAATATGTTGTAAAATTGGCTTTCCAGCTATAGGAATCATTGGTTTTGGTCTGTTCTCTGTTAGAGGTCTTAATCTCTCCCCTTTCCCTGCACATAATATTATGGCATCCATTTATATCACCAAAATTTAAAAATAGTTTTATAAAGCACTTAAAGCTTCTTTAACTAACTTTATCCCTTTTTCTAACAACTCTTTAGCATCTTTGTTATTTTTTGCCTCAACTCTAACCCTTATGTATGGCTCAGTTCCCGAAGGTCTTATTAAAACCCATCCATTCTCTAAGTTAAATCTTGCTCCATCAACGGTCTCAGGAACTGTTTTAAATAAACTCTCTCCATTTTCAATAACATAACTCATTACTTTTTCTTTTTTATCATCTTCACATGGAATCTTCTCCCTTAAATTTACATAAGATGGGATTTCATCCAATATTTCATATAATTTTTTGTTATAGAAATCTAACATCTCTAAAACTCTCAGCCCACTCAAAATTCCATCTGGAGTTAGATGGATATCAGCATGAATCCACGTTCCACTTGGCTCTCCACCAAAAACAGCAGAGTTTTTAATCATCTCTTCAGCAACCGCCACATCCCCAACTTTTGTTCTTATTATCTCAACATCTAAATCTTTTAAATACTCATCAATAATCATTGAAGCATCAACTGTTGTAACAATCTTTTTGTTTCCAGTTTTTTCAACCATATATCTTGAGAAAGCAGCTAATAGCTTATCAAAATCAGCTAATCTTCCCTTTTCATCTATTGCTACCATTCTATCTGCATCTCCATCGTGTGCTATGCCAATGTAGTTATCTCCACTCATATTTAGGCCTTTAATCATATCCATAGTTTTTTTGAGGTTTTTTTCATCTGGCTCTGGTAATCTACCAATAAATCTCCCATCCATGTGACTATTAACTGAGATAACATGACATCCTAAATCTGTAAATAAATATGGAGATACTAAACAAGCAGAGGCGTTTGCACAATCAATAACCACATTAAATTTTTCATTTATCTCAACATTTTTAAGAATATGTTCCATATAGTTCCTTATCGCCCTGCTATCTTCCCAAATCTCGCCAACACTATGCCACTCAACTTCAATAAAATCTTCTTTAAATATAATCTCCTCTATCTCATCCTCTTCTTTTTTATTAAAAGCTAAACCATTTTTATTGAAGAGCTTTATTCCATTGTATTCTGGAGGGTTGTGAGAGGCAGTAATCATTATGCCAACATCATAATTTCGTGCATTAAAACCTAAAACTGGTGTTGGGACTATGTTTATAGTTGTAACTTCCCCCCCACCATTTAAGATTCCTGCTGTTAATGCAGTTTCAATTAATTTTCCTGTAGTCCTTGTATCTCTCCCAACTACAACTTTCTTATATTTTTTTGCCACTGCTAATCCAACTTTATAGGCAATTTTTGGAGATAAATTTTTCATTCTTATTCCAGAAGTCCCAAATAATCTTCCCATTTAATCACCTTTGCTATAATCATTAAAGATAATAATCAAAACATTTTGTAATAATTGAGGTATTAATGAACGCCTTCTATAAGAAGACGTTCAAGTGTTCCTTATTAATTTTAATACTTTTGAAAGACATTAAAATTTTAAAACATTAAGTTTTTATATATATTGTCATTAATCATTTTTGAAATCAATATCATGGGTGTAATGTATGATACTATTAGTAAGCCCTATAGATGTTGAAGAAGCAAAAGAGGCAATAGCTGGAGGAGCAGACATTATAGATGTGAAAAACCCAAAAGAAGGTTCTTTAGGAGCTAACTTTCCATGGATGATTAAGGCAATTAGGGAAGTGACACCAAAAGATTTATTGGTGAGTGCTACAGTTGGAGACGTCCCTTATAAGCCAGGAACAATTTCTTTAGCTGCTGTTGGAGCAGCAATAAGTGGAGCTGACTATATAAAAGTTGGATTGTATGGAGTTAAAAACTACTATCAGGCAGTTGAGTTAATGAAAAATGTTGTTAGAGCTGTTAAGGATATTGATGAAAATAAGATAGTTGTAGCAGCTGGTTATGCTGATGCCTATAGAGTTGGAGCTGTTGAGCCATTAATAGTCCCAAAAATTGCGAGAGATGCAGGTTGTGATGTTGCAATGTTAGATACTGCAATAAAGGATGGAAAAACATTATTTGATTTCCAAAGTAAAGAGATTTTAGCAGAGTTTGTTGATGAAGCTCACAGCTATGGATTGAAGTGTGCTTTGGCTGGTTCAATAAAAAAAGAACACATCCCAATTTTAAAAGAGATTGGAACTGACATAGTTGGTGTTAGAGGAGCAGCTTGTAAAGGAGGGGATAGAAATAACGGCAGGATAGATAGAGAGTTAGTTAAAGAGTTAAAGGAGCTTTGTAAGTAAATTTTTATAATTTTTAATTTTGTTTTCTTTTTATAATGTTAGGGAAATTTTATTAAGTATGATTGAGTATCAATAGAAAAGAAGTATAAAAGAACAAAAATTGCTTATTAATAGGCGTAGAAATGATAAAGCCCGGGTCGCCTAGCCAGATAGCATGGGCGAGATGATGAATATGTTGCATCCATATAAGAAGAATAAAAAAAGAATGGGTTATTCCTTATGGTTGGTTGTATGAAAAGTATATTGTTGAAGGTCTGAGTGATAGGGAAATTGCATATTTGATTGGTTGTGGTAAGGCAACAGTTGTGCGAGCAAGGCAAAAGCATGGTATATATAGGGAAGATGTAAAAATGTGTGATGATTATACTTTAGATAACATTTCTGAAGATTTGCGTACATTTATCGATGGATTGTTACTTGGTGACGCATGTATTACGGAAAAAGGAAACTTATTGATTACACAGAATAAGCGATATGATTGGTTAGAATATGTCAAACATCGATTCCAACAATTTGGGCTTAATGTATATTTTCACTGTTATAAGTATAAGCGTAGAACTTCTGAGGTAATTGCTGATTTATATGTTTTATCAACGAGTAGGTATGAATTGTTTAGGCAATTAAGGGAAAGATGGTATCCAGATGGAATAAAAAGGATACCGAATGATTTGGTAATAAATGATGAAGGATTAGCACAGTGGTATCTTGGTGATGGAAGCTTAACAAAACAGAAAAATGGTTATAAGTTAGAATTATCTACACATGGCTTTACATTGGATGAAAATAAGTTTTTGCAACAAAAACTAAAATTATTGTATGGATTTGATTTTCGTATTTCAAAGAAACATCAATACAGATATTTGAGGTTATTTAAAAGTAAGCAAGTGCATGCTTTTTGTAGTATAGTTGAACCATTTATACCACCTTCATATAGGAATAAAGTAAGATGTTTACATGATTACCAATGGTTGAAATCATGGGATGTAATATAGAGCCCGGGTCGCCTAGCCAGGATAGGGCGCTGGCCTGCGGAGCCAGTTTTTTCAGGGGTTCAAATCCCCTCCCGGGCGTTATTTTTATTTTATCATATAAAGAATTGGGTGAAAATAATGTTTTTAGGTAATGACACAGTAGAGATAAAGGATGGAAGATTCTTCATAGATGGGTATGATGCAATTGAATTAGCAGAGAAGTTTGGAACCCCCTTATATGTGATGTCAGAAGAGCAAATAAAGATAAATTACAACAGATACATTGAAGCTTTCAAAAGATGGGAAGAAGAGACTGGGAAGGAGTTTATTGTTGCCTATGCATATAAAGCAAATGCAAACTTAGCTATAACAAGATTGTTAGCTAAACTTGGCTGTGGAGCAGATGTTGTTAGTGGAGGAGAGTTGTATATAGCAAAGCTATCAAACGTTCCTTCAAAGAAAATTGTTTTCAACGGAAATTGTAAAACAAAAGAAGAAATTATAATGGGTATTGAAGCAAATATAAGGGCTTTCAATGTTGATAGTATAAGCGAATTAATCTTAATAAATGAGACAGCAAAAGAGTTGGGAGAAACTGCTAATGTAGCTTTCAGAATAAACCCTAATGTCAATCCAAAGACACATCCAAAGATTTCAACTGGTTTAAAGAAAAACAAGTTTGGTTTGGATGTTGAATCAGGAATTGCAATGAAAGCAATAAAAATGGCTTTAGAGATGGAGTATGTGAATGTTGTTGGAGTTCATTGCCACATTGGTTCTCAATTAACAGATATAAGCCCATTTATTGAAGAAACAAGGAAAGTTATGGATTTTGTTGTTGAATTAAAAGAAGAGGGCATTGAGATTGAAGATGTCAATTTAGGGGGAGGTTTAGGAATTCCCTACTACAAAGATAAACAAATCCCTACTCAAAAAGATTTAGCTGATGCAATAATAAACACAATGTTAAAATACAAAGATAAAGTAGAGATGCCAAATCTCATCTTAGAGCCTGGAAGAAGTTTGGTAGCTACTGCTGGCTATCTATTAGGAAAAGTTCATCACATAAAAGAAACACCAGTAACAAAATGGGTTATGATCGATGCTGGAATGAATGACATGATGAGACCGGCAATGTATGAGGCATATCATCATATAATAAACTGCAAAGTTAAGAATGAAAAAGAGGTTGTAAGCATAGCAGGAGGTTTATGTGAGAGTAGTGATGTTTTTGGTAGAGATAGAGAGCTTGACAAAGTAGAGGTTGGTGATGTATTGGCTATATTTGATGTTGGAGCTTATGGAATTAGTATGGCTAACAACTATAACGCAAGAGGAAGACCAAGAATGGTTTTAACAAGTAAGAAGGGAGTATTCTTAATTAGAGAGAGGGAAACTTATGCTGATTTAATTGCTAAGGATATAGTTCCACCACATTTATTGTAATCCAATCTTTAATTTTTTATCTATTCTTTTATTTTTTAAACTGAAAATATTATAAAGAGCATCTATTAGATTTAAAAGGAATCCATCTAAAATCCTGTTTTTTTACAAAAAGTTTATTAAAAACTAATAAAATCTAAACGCCTTCCTATAGAAGCCATTCATTATATTCCTCTTACTATAAGGTTCGTTCAAAGGTTTTATAAAAAATCTTAAATTATACATTGAGAATTATAATTAAGTTAAGTCTGGAAATATTATTAATATTAATTAGGATATTTATTCCCAAAGAAAATCCTAATAATAAAAAGAAAATTGGTGAAAGGATGAAAGAAGTTGCTATAATTGGGGCTACTGGCTATACTGGGGCAGAGTTATTGAGATTATTAGCAAATCATGAAAAAGTTAATGTAACATATATAACCTCAAGAAAAGAAGCTGGAAAGCATGTTTTTAAAGTTCATCCTCATTTAAAAGGTATTGAAAAGTATAAAAACCTATGTTTTACTGGAGATATTGATAAGGTTGATGCTTATTTGGTATTTACTGCAACTCCACACGGAGCTTCAATGGATATAGTTCCAGATTTTATTGAGAGAGGGATGAAAGTTATTGACTTAAGTGGAGATTATAGATTTGAGGATTTAAGCTTGTATGAAAAATACTATAAGATAAAACATAAAGGATTACCTGATGTAAAAATTGCTTATGGATTGCCAGAATTACATAGAGAGGAAATAAAAGAAGCTCAACTTGTAGCAAATCCTGGATGTTTCCCAACTGGAGCTATTTTGGCAGTAGCTCCATTAGTTAAAGAGAATATTATAGAGGAAAGGATTATATTTGATTCAAAAACGGGAGTTAGTGGAGCTGGAATAAAGCCAACGGAAACAACCCACTTCCCAAATGTAAATGAAAATATAAACCCATACAAAATAACAACCCACAGACACACTCCAGAGATTGAGAAGGAGTTAAAAAAGCTTGGAAAGGCTAAGGTTTCATTCACTCCTCACTTAGCTCCAATAACAAGAGGAATTTTAACAACTGCACACACATTCTTAGCTAAAGATGTTGATAGAGAGGAGATAATTAAGATTTATGAAAAATTCTATGGGAGTGAGGTTTTTGTTAGGATATTTTCAGAAGAGATTCCAAAATTAACATGGGTTAGAGGAACAAACTTCTGTGATATCGGAGGATTTGAGATTGATGAGCATGGTAGATTGGTAGTTATCTCAGCAATAGATAATTTAGTTAAAGGAGCGAGTGGGCAAGCAATACAAAACATGAATATAATGTTTGGATTTGATGAAAAAGAGGGGTTATTTGATGTAGGGTTAAATCCATAATTATTTTTAATATTTTTTGGCGATGTATTAAGTATATTTTATCTTCAATATTAAGAAAATAACTCCTATTTTATAATTGCTACCACTACAACAAGTTTCCATTCCGAATCGGTCTGATTTTAATCATCTGGATATAATTCCTCTAATAATCTCTCAATTTTATTTCCATTCCGAAACGGTCTGATTTTAATCCTCTCCAGAGGAGGCGGAGAAGGTTAAAAAATAAAGTTTCCATCCTCCAAGAGGTCTGATTTTAACATGAAATTAAGAGCTGAACATAAATTGAAAATCAGAATATTTCCATCCTCCAAGAGGTCTGATTTTAACAAATAAAGGAATAAACAAATCTGCATTACCTACAACTGTAGAAAAAATTTCCATCCTCCAAGAGGTCTGATTTTAACTGAATTCCACGCCCCACCCTCTTAATTTCAAAGACCCCCATTTCCATCCTCCAAGAGGTCTGATTTTAACATATTCATAGAAGAACTTAAAAAAACAGGATTCAAATTTCCATCCTCCAAGAGGTCTGATTTTAACTAAATTTAAATCTATCGATATACAACTGTAAAAAAGATTTCCATCCTCAAAGAGGTCTGATTTTAACATTTGATGAAACGGAATATTCACGGTTTGAATATACTGTTAAATTTCCATCCTCCAAGAGGTCTGATTTTAACATTTAATTGAAAAATATAGTGATGAATTTTTATATGAATTTCCATCCTCCAAGAGGTCTGATTTTAACCATCTTTCATTGCTTTTCTCTCAGCATCTCCCCAAGCAGTATTTCCATCCTCCAAGAGGTCTGATTTTAACTCAATAAATAGCACTAAAAACGAGATTTTATTCTTTATTTCCATCCTCCAAGAGGTCTGATTTTAACAAATAACTCTCTAACTATATCTGATAATAAAAAGCTCATTTCCATCCTCCAAGAGGTCTGATTTTAACTAGGTTTAAAAAGGGTTGATTATTTGAAAGAGAAATATAAAGGATTTCCATCCTCCAAGAGGTCTGATTTTAACAGGGCAATCATTCACAACATAATATACTTCATCACTCTTAATATTTAAGCTTTTCTATACCATATTTTTCTAAGGATAAATAACCATCTTACAATATAAACCTTTTAGTATTTAAAATTTTATCTCTTTACTAAAACAGAGTATTTTTATCTCCTTAAATTCAAAAATTTAACTTGTCTGTTAGAGAAATCTTATTTACTTACCTAATTAATCCTAATTTTTAAAAATCTGAATAATTCAATAAACTCAAATATTTTAAACAATCAAACCAGCTAACCCTTAGAAATTAAATAAAAATCCTTTGAACTAATTAATAAATTCTAAATACTCTTATTTTCAAAATCCAAACATATTCAACAAGACAATCCATTAACCAAACAACAAAATTAAAAATCCTAAAACCCAAATAATAAATTATAAACAGACTTCTATAAGTAATTTGCCACACTTCGTAATAACTTAAAGGTGGTTATGATGTTTATTGGCATTGATGATACAGACAGCCCAAATAAATACTGCACTACTTATATAGCGACATTATTAATAGAGGAGTTAAAAGGTTGTGGCTATAGCGTAGATATGCCAAAACTCATCAGAATGAATCCAATGGTCAAATATAAGACAAGAGGTAACGGAGGAGTGGCAATACATATATTAGATGAGTTATATTCAAAAGATAAAGAGGAGATTAAAAATATAACCATTAGTTTGGTTGAGAAATATACAGATTTTGAATGTGAAAATACAAACCCAGGCATTGTATTTTTAGACGAAGCAAAATACAAAGAAAATAGAGAAAAACTTACCAACTATTACAAAAAAGTTCTTTATGACATAGTTAGCGTTGATTATGCTGAAAAATTTATCTTAAAAGTTGGAGGGGAGTTTATAAAATATAAGTTAGGGAGGGGTATAATTGGAGCTTTGGGGGCTATATCATCAACTCCCCCATACACATATGAGCTTTTAGCTTATAGAAAAAAAGAGATGTGGGGAAAAAAGAGAGAGATTGATGAAAAAAGTGTCATAGAAATGGATAAGGAAACTTTTCCTTATACCTTTGACAACTATGATTATGAGAATGAAAAAATCTTAATAGCTCCAAACACACCATGCCCTGTTTTATTTGGAATTAGAGGAATTGATGCTGAAATCCTATTAAAGGCCATGCATAAAATTGAAGGAGAAAAACCTGAAAGATTTATGATTTTTAAAACAAATCATGGAACCGACGTGCATTTAAGGAAGATGAATATTAAAGACATCTACCCAAACACTGGAGTTATTGTTTATGGAAGAGTTGTAGAGGAGCCGAGAGATATAGAGGGAGGACATGTAATATTTAAACTCTCAGATGGAACTGGAGAAATCGATTGTATGGCTTATGAACCAACAAAAGGATTTAGAGATATTATAAGAAAGCTGATAGTTGGTGATTACATAGCTGTTTATGGAACTGTGAGGGAGAAGCCATTAGGGATAAATATTGAAAAAATAAAAATCTTAAAGTTGGAGAAGAAATTTGTTAAAGATAAGAGATGCCCATACTGTGGAGGCACGTTAAAAGCAAAGGGTAAAAAAGCTGGATACAAATGCAAAAAATGTAAAAAAACTATTGCCTATGATGAAATTAAAATGATAGAGGTTGAGAGAGATTTAAAAACTGGATTTTATGAAGTGCCTGGCTCTGCACGAAGGCATTTAAGTAAGCCAATACAGTTAATAGATTTAATTTAATTAAATAATTTAAAAATCTTAGAGGTTTTTAGTATGGATATAAAATATAAATTAGCAAGTTATAGAATTTGCTCCCCAGAAGAGACATTTGAAAAAATTCAAGAGGCATTGAAAAAGATTGAGACAGTAGAAATTAAAAATATACAGCATTTAGATAAAGTAAATATCCCTGTCTATTATTTAAAAAGGAGAGTTGTTGTAGATGGGAAAGAGGGAATAGCCATACACTATGGAAAGGGGGCTAATGATATCCAGGCAAAGGTCTCTGCATGCATGGAGGCGATAGAGAGGTTTTCAGCAAGTTATGATAAAAATAAAGTTAAAGAAAAGCCAGATAATCCAATAAATGTTGAAGATTTAATATTGCCCCAATATGCAGATAAAAATGTTAAAGAATGGGTTGAAGGGATTGATATCATAAATAATGAAACTATAGATGTCCCAGCAGACGCTGTTTTCTACCCAACATCTGGAAAATTATTTAGAGGCAACACTAACGGCTTAGCAAGTGGAAACAACTTAGATGAGGCAATTTTACATGCTACTCTGGAGATTATTGAAAGGGATGCATGGAGTTTGGCAGATTTAGCAAGAAAAATCCCAACAAAGATAAATCCTGAAGATGCAAAAAACCCATTAATCCATGAATTGATTGAGAAATATGAAAAAGCTGGTGTTAAGATAATTTTAAAGGATTTAACATCAGAGTTTGAGATTCCAGTTGTTGCTGCAATAAGTGATGATTTAAGTAAAAACCCTCTAATGCTGTGTGTTGGTGTTGGATGCCACTTACATCCAGAGATAGCTATTTTGAGAGCTTTGACTGAAGTGGCTCAAAGTAGAGCCTCTCAATTACACGGGTTTAGGAGAGACGCTAAATTGAGAGAAGAATTTACATCAAAAATTCCTTATGAGAGATTGAAAAGAATACATAGAAAGTGGTTTGAGTTTGAGGGGGAGATAAATATTGCAGATATGCCAAACAATGCAAGATATGATTTAAAGAAGGATTTAAAGTTTATAAAAGATAAACTTTCAGAATTTGGATTTGATAAATTGATATATGTAGATTTAAATAAGGTTGGGGTAGATGCTGTAAGAGTAATAATCCCAAAAATGGAAGTTTACACCATAGATAGGGATAGATTATCAAGAAGAGCTTTTGAAAGGGTTAAAAAGCTTTATTATTAAAATTTTAGTATATTTCAAAATATTTTGGATTAAGTATGGACTTAATGAACGCCTTCTTATAGAAGACGTTCAAATTTTCATTATTATTTTTAATTACTTTTGAAAGACACTAATTAATGAGAAAAGTGCTTTAATTCAAAAACATTGAGTTTTTTGTTTTTTTCTTTAAAGAACTCTTCTAATATTTTCCTCTCTTTTATTAAACCAACTGCATCAGCTCTGCACTGCCCACAAGCTCTAAACTGTGGAATGTATTTTTCACATTCCTCTCTAACTTTTTTTAGCTCTTCACATGTTGGAGGTCTTAAATGGCTCATTTTATATAGGGGGATTAGAGGGATGATATTTTGTATATAAACAAAATCCTTCAACTCTTTAGCTATATCTACCACATGATTCATATTTATCTCTGGAATTAAGACGGTATTAATCTTTATTATTAAATCTTCATCATAAGCTTTTTTTATCCCATCTATTTGATTCTCTATCAATATCTTTGCCCCTTCAATCCCATAATGGACTTTTTTATCATAATAAACCCATTCAACTATTTCCTTCAAAATCTCTGGGTCTATAGCATTCACAGTTACAGTAACTGTCTTTACATTTAAATCAGCCAATTTTTTATAGTATTTATTTAAAAGCAAACCGTTTGTAGAGAGGCATTTTATAAGGTTTGGGAACTTTTCATCAATAATTTTTAAGGTCTCAAATGTCTCTTTATTAAATAAACTATCTCCAGGTCCAGCAATACCAACAACCTTAATGTTTGGAATCTCTTTCAACACCTTGTTTAAATAACTTTCAACATCTTCTGGTTTTAATACTGATAAAGCCACACCTGGTCTATGCTCACATGCTTCTTTGCCCAAACTCCTTCTGCAGAACTTACATGCAATATTACATCTTGGAGCAACTGGGAGATGAACCCTTCCAACTTTATCGTGAATTTTTTCGTTAAAGCAGGGATGAACTTTTGTTATATGGGCAAATTTTGACATTTTATTTTTGTCCATAATATCACTGCATAAATTTTCATTTTTTGAACATTACTAAATTGGAAAAGGACATATATTAATCTATGCAATTTCTAATATACATTTGAATATACAAATTTGTATTTCTAAAATAAAAAATAGATAAACAATTAAACAATCGCATGTTCAAGAATTGGATGGGCTATAGTATATAATCCAATCAATATTATAATGCTGCCACTTATTAGAGGAAGTTTTGATACTTTTCTATTTCCAACATATTTTTTAATCAATTCCTTACTTTCAACAAAGGCAACTGCTAAGCCAGTTAATGAGATTGCCAGCCCAATGCTAAATATCGCAACATAAATTAAGCCATCAATTAAATTTCCTGATGATATTGATAATAATAAAACCGCTAAAGCTGCTGGGCATGGAACTAAGCCAGCAGATAATCCTAAAGTGATAACTCCCTTTTTTGTATCTACTTTATGTTCATGTGGGTGAAGATAACTTCTTATTATCCAAATTCCTACGGCAATTAATATTAAACCTCCAACAACGCTCATCATATCATGAACTACATCAACATTTAAGCTCTCCAATAAATAAATTGATAAGATTCCTAATAAAAATATTACTGCTGTGTGGGATATGGTTATTGTAGTTCCTAATAGGATGGCATCTTTTAAATCTGCTTTAGTTCCCAATATATAGGCGGCAACAACACTTTTTCCATGTCCTGGCTCTAAAGCATGCAACATTCCGAGTATGAATGCAGTGATTGCGTATAAAAGTTCCATAATCATCACCATAATAACTACTTTTTATATATCTTTATTTTTAGTAATACTTAATATTACCTAAGTTGCCTTACTATTTAAATAGTTTATTACTAAAAAAGAAAAATTAATCATTATTAAAAATGTCTTTAATTTAAATAAGTAATAAAAAATATGAAAAAAACAAAATAACTCATTAATAGTAACAAAATTAAAGTTTATTTTATTAATAATAAAATACCGTTAAATTTATATAAGATAAAGAGTACTATAAATGTGTTAAGTTTTTTTGAATTATATTCAGGGGTGATAACTTGCACATAATGGAGGGATATCTCCCACCAATGTGGTGTGCAGTTTGGTGGGTTCTCTCAGGTATTGTAATTGCCTACGGTATTGTTAAATTAAAAAAACTACTTGAAGAAAGTCCAGAAATGAAGCCATTAGTTGCAATATCTGGGGCATACATGTTTATATTGAGTTCCTTAAAGATGCCATCAGTTACTGGAAGTTGTTCTCACCCATGTGGTAACGGTTTAGGGGCAGTGTTATTCGGTGTTCCAATAACTGCTGTGTTAGCGGCTATTGTTCTATTGTTCCAAGCGTTATTCTTAGCTCATGGAGGTTTAACAACACTTGGAGCTAACGATTTCTCAATGGGTATTGTTGGACCTGCCGCCGCAGTGATTGTATATAGATTATGTATGAAGGCAGGTTTAAGCTCTACAGTTGGAATATTCTTCGCGGCATTGTTTGGAGACTGGCTAACTTATGTCACAACTGCTGTTCAGTTAGCACTTGCATTCCCAATCCCTTCATTCACAGCGGCATTTACAAAATTCATTGTAATTTATGCATATACACAAGTTCCATTGGCAATTGCAGAAGGTATATTGACAGTTATAATATGGGACTACATTAAGAAATTAAGACCTGACTTATTGTTGAAGTTAGGAGTAGTTCCAGAAGAGGAGTTAAAACCATATTTAACCCCCTCTCCTGCAGGAGGTGAGTAAATGGAAACAAAACATATAATTTTATTGGCAATAGTTGCAATAATTATTGCCTTACCTTTAATAATCTATGCAGGTAAAGGTGAAGAAGAAGGATACTTTGGTGGTTCTGACGACCAGGGTTGTGAAGTTGTGGAGGAATTAGGATATAAACCATGGTTCCATCCAATATGGGAACCACCAAGCGGAGAAATTGAAAGTTTATTGTTTGCTTTACAAGCAGCTATTGGAGCAATAATTATCGGTTACTATATCGGCTATTACAACGCAAAAAGACAAGTAGCTGCTTAATTCTTTAATTTTTTACTTTTTTAAATTTTAAAATTTAAAGGTGGGTTTTATGAAGCATAACATTGTTGATAATGTTGCTTTTAGTAACAAATTGAGGCATGTTAATCCAAAATTAAAGGTTATATTTGCCCTATCTTTACTTTTAATATCTGTTTTTTCAACTTCGTTTATAGTTCCATTAATAATATTTTTTATAAATTCAATACTACTACTGTTTAAAGCAAAAGTCCCAAAGAAGATTTATGCCGTGTTTGTAGGTATTCCTCTTGGATTCGGTATATTAAATTTAGTAATATTTGCATTTTTATTTGGGACAGTTGAATGGTTTAAAATAAATGTTTTTGGCTTTGAAATTCCTGTGTATAAAGATGGGATTGAATTAGGACTTTTATTATTTGGAAGAATGCTTGGTGGAGTTAGTAGCATGTTATTTTTGGCTTTTACAACACCAATGGTTGAATTATTTTATATATTTAGAGAGTTGAAGATGCCCGATGTTTTAGTTGATATGATGATGCTTATATATAGATACATCTTTGTTTTATATGAAGAATATGAAAAGATGAAATTTGCTCAGGAATCAAGATTAGGAACCTCAAACTTAAAATCAACATACAAATCTCTTGGTGCCTTAGCCGCTCATTTGTTTATTAGAGCATGGGAAAAGGGAGAAAAACTAAATATTACAATGATGTCAAGATGTTATGATGGAAAAATAAAGTTATTGCAAACAATTGAAAATCCCTCAATTAAATATATCTTATTCATTGCAATATTCGATATATTTTTAATAATATTGGCTTATTTAACAAAGGACTTTACACTAACATCATACATAAAAATTTAGGTGGAATAAATGTATATAGTTGAAACAAAGGATTTATATTTTAGATATCCTGATGGAACAGCGGTTTTAAAAGGAATAAATTTTAAAGTAAAAAAAGGAGAAATGGTCTCTTTACTCGGCCCTAATGGAGCTGGAAAATCAACCTTATTTTTACACTTCAATGGAATTCTAAGACCTACAAAAGGAGAGGTTTTAATAAAAGGCAAGCCAATAAAATATGATAAAAAAAGCTTGGTGGAAGTTAGAAAGACGGTTGGATTGGTGTTTCAGAATCCCGATGATCAGATATTCGCCCCTACAGTTAAGGAGGACGTGGCATTTGGACCTTTAAATCTTGGCTTGCCTAAAGAAGAAGTTGAGAAGAGAGTTAAAGAGGCGTTAAAAGCTGTAGGAATGGAAGGTTTTGAAAATAAACCTCCTCATCATTTAAGTGGAGGACAAAAAAAGAGAGTGGCTATAGCAGGTATTTTAGCTATGCAGCCTGAGGTTATTGTTTTGGATGAACCAACAGCTGGCTTAGACCCTGTTGGAGCATCAAAAATAATGAAACTTCTATACGATTTGAATAAAAAGGGCATGACCATAATAATCTCAACGCATGATGTAGATTTAGTTCCTGTCTATGCTGACAAAGTTTATGTTATGTATGATGGAAAAATTTTGAAGGAGGGAACACCAAAAGAAGTTTTTAGCGATGTTGAGACTATAAGAAAGGCAAATTTAAGATTACCAAGGGTAGCTCATTTAATTGAAATTTTAAATAAAAAGGATAATATTCCAATTGAATGGGGATTTACAATTGGAGAGGTTAGGAGGAATATTGTAAATTATCTAAAAGAGAAATGTTAATTTAATTCATCATTCTGCAGTTAAAAATCCTTACATCTTCTTTATTTAGTTCTTTTAAAAGCTCTTTCTCTTTTTCTTCATTAACTAAGATTATTACACATCCTCCCCCTCCAGCTCCAGTTAATTTTGCCCCAAAACCAAATCTATTCCCAATATCTACAATTCTATCAAGTTTTGGTGTTGAGATATTTAGCTTTTTTAACAACTCGTGGTTTTTAGTCATCAATTTCCCAAAATCTTCTTTATTTTTGATTTTTAAAGCTTCATCAATAACTTTGTCTATCTCTTTAAATATCTCATCTTTATTTTCAATCTTGGCAACTTCATTAACTAACTCAGCAGTTTTTTTCTTCCTTTTTTCAGCATAAACAATTAAAAACTTGCAATTTTTTAAAAATTCTTCAAACTCTCCTTTAATTTTTCTAAACTTGTTGTTTTTTATTTCTAAGATACCTTTATACGTTATTGTCGAAGTGTCTGTAATGCTTGCCTTACCTTGGATTTCTTTCTCAACCATATATCCAAGTTTTGCAATCTCATCATCTTTAAGCTCTTTATTATAAAATCCACTTACAGCTTTTATAGTTCCAATTGTTATTGAGGCAGAGCTTCCCAAACCACAACTTATTGGAATTTTTGAGCTAATGTTAATTTTAAAACCAGTTTTTGGCTCTATATTTAAATAATCTAAAGTGTTTTTAATTGCACAGAGGCAGTATTTAAAATCTCCAAAGTTATTTGGATTGATATTTTTTATCTCATTTAAGTTCAAACCTAAGCTTTTATTCAAGTCATTTAGGTTTAAAATTATCTCATCTTCTTGTGTTTCTTTTATTTCTATGGTTGATGTTAAATCAATAGCCATAGATATAGCTCTATAACCATAAACAACTGCATGCTCTCCGAATAGTATAACTTTTGATGGTGTTTCAATTATCATAACAAGCCCTATTTTATCTTTTTATTTTTATGTATTCATTAAACGCCTCTCTTGTAGTTCCTACAACAATCCTCTTATATCTTTCTCCACTTTTATCAATAACCTCCTCCAACTTTCCTCTTGCTACAATCTCCTCTCCATTAAAGCACTGCCCAGCATAGGTGTGAGTGAAAGAAACAACTTCCTTTATATCTTCATCATTGTAGCACTCTATTTTATAAACTGCTGGATTATCAAAGGCAAAATCATCATTTAAAACTCTTCCCTCTATTTTTGCAAATCCTAAGTTTTTATATCTCTTATCTCCATATTTTTCAGTTATCTCATCCCATTCCCTTGTAAATAATAAGTCAAACATTGTGTTATCCACAATTCCTCTGTTATATTTCCTTTTTTCATAGAATACAAATTCTTCGTAGGTTAAAGTTTTATCTTTAATCCTTTTTTTATAGGCAATTTTCCAAAAATCATCAGATAGTGGTTTTAACTTATTATCTTCAAATGCCTGCTTTAATGCTTCTCTTGCTTTTTTGTGCATATCTTTTCCATAAATTACAAAGTCAATATCTGAATTTTTGTTGTTTAATTTTAACAATAAAGATCCGCTAACTCCCATGCTTTTAATTGGAACTCCATAATCTTCCAATATTAGAGCTAATTTCCTACATTTTTCTTCTAATTCATTTAAATTATTTTCTTCGTTAATAATTTCATTTAATCTTTCTTTTGGTCTTAAAATTCTTTTAACATCTTCTTTTGGAATAGCATGCATTAAAACATTGATTGTTTCATCATAATATAAGTATTTGCTAAATTTTTCCTCTAAAAACTTATAGGCAATTTTGCTTTCAGCCATCTTTATATACTTTCTTCCATTAATCTCTCTAATGTTATTATCTTCTATTTTAAAATCTACAAACTCATATGGGACATATCTTAAAAATGCAAAAAATTTATTTTTTGGATGGGCATAGGTATTTACTGCAAAATATAAACCTTCAGTCGTTTCTATAAAGTCCCTAATTCTAACCTTCATGATACCACATTTGATTTTATCTTTTCAATTCTTTTTGTAACAACTTCAGTATATAGCTTTCTCAATAACTCAATATCTAAATTAATCTCTCCATTTTCAACTATGAATGGGATGATATATTCTTTAATATCTTTATAGAACAATTTTGAATCTTTTATTATGTAGTCTTTAAATGAGGCGTTACTTATAACTAAAGCACCAAAGTTTTTGATATATTCAATTATGAGTTTATAAGCTTCATCTTTTGATTTAGAAACTTTAATATTGCATTCATTGGCTAAAAATCTACAAATGTCTTTTCCTTTGATTTTATAATATGTTACTGTATCCATCACTGTGATAATATTCTTAAATCCAGCATTTTTAATCTTTTTGATTAGATTTTCTATGGAGTTTGGTGAAAGATTGTGCATATTATTTAAAACACTTATAGCATCTATAATAACAATTCTTCTTGATGGTTTTGGTGGATAAATTCTTCTAAATATCTTTTCCTCTTTAATATATTCTCCAAGATAAGAAACAATCTCACTATCTACCAAATATTCTTCTAAATCATCTACTGTTGTAAATCTTGTTGAATACCATGAAGGTGATGAAAGATTAGCAAGCTTATTTAATACATCTTTCTTTATTTTCATTAGTCGTTCTTTTTCTTTTAGTTTGTTGTATAATTCTTTTAATGTA
The DNA here is from genome assembly GCF_000091665.1 of Methanocaldococcus jannaschii DSM 2661. Lineage (NCBI taxonomy): Archaea > Methanobacteriati > Methanobacteriota > Methanococci > Methanococcales > Methanocaldococcaceae > Methanocaldococcus > Methanocaldococcus jannaschii. Next base: position 1,024,469 of record NC_000909.1, on the reverse strand, counting down.
ATTTCTTCATCTATTTTTAAATCCATCAGAACTTTCAATAAATATCCTTCTTCAAATGTTTCTAATCCAAAGTTTTCACAGATTCTTTTTAATTCCATATATTCTTCAAGTTCTTTTTTGCTATTAACCCCTATAGCTTTTGCTATCTTATATTCATCAGCATCTCTAAACCCTTTACTTAATGCATCGTTGTATTCGTAGGCATCTTTAAATCCTCTATTTAAGGCATCTTTATATTCATTAGCGTCTCCAAAACCTGCTTTTAACGCATTTTTTAATTCATCAAAATCACTAAAACCTTTTTCTATTGCAAAGTAATATAGTTCAGCATCATTTGAAAATTCCCGATTCTCCAAAATTCCATAATATAAATATTCTATTATATATTTATCGTCCAATCTTTGTGCAATTCCTTCTTTTACAAGTTCTTCAAGTCCTCCAATAAAACCAAGGTCTTTAGCCTTTTTATACTCTTCTATAGATTTAAATCCAGATGATTTGTATTTTTTATATTCGTTGATATCTCCAAACTCTAAGTATTCATAATACTCCTCAGCACTTAATCCTAAAGATTTTGCTTCAATTAAATCTTCCAATGTTTTGAATCCATCAGAAGGAATATAAAATATAACCCCATTATCAACAAAGAAAAATATGTCTTCTAAATTATCTTTATATCTGCAAATTACGTGTTTCCCAAGGACTCTATGCGCTTCAAGAAATTCTTCAACATTCTTAACTTTTACTTTTGGTAACTCTTCTATTTCATCCACATCAATATATTTTATTAAATTTGCTCTTATTTTTAGTATATTTTTATCTTTACCCATGTTATCCATCCTCTATTAAATTTATTAAATATTTTTATTTAGTTATCTTATCAATTATTGCGTTTTTCATAACTTCTATATTTGGTTCTACACCAGTCCATATTTTAAATGCAACTGCTCCCTGATATATCAACATTCCTAACCCGTTTATTGTTTTTGCATTAACTTTTTTTGCCTCTTTCAATAAAACCGTCTCCAATGGATTATAAATTAAATCCATAACCACCATATCCTCTCTCAACTTCTCTGCTTTAACTATTGGTTCAACATCAATATTCGGATACATTCCTATTGGAGTAGCGTTAATTATTATATCAACTCCATCTAAATCCACATCTAATCCACTGAATTTAACTTCTTCACCAAATTTCTTATTTAATTTTTCTGCTATTTCTTTAGCTAATGCTTCAGCTTTTTCAACGGTTCTATTGGCTATTATTATGTTATTATCTTTTGCTAATTCAAATGCTACAGCTCTTGCAGCCCCTCCAGCTCCATAAATAACTATATTTTTGTCTTTAACTCTTCCAATTTCTTCCTCTAAAGCCATCCTCGCCCCAATACCATCAGTATTATAGCCGATTGCTTTCCCATCCTCTATTTTTATAGTATTAACAGCCCCAATTAATTGAGCATCTTTATCTATCTCATCCAAATACTTCATAATCTCTATTTTATGAGGGATTGTTACATTAAATCCAACTATTCCAAGGGCTTTAGCCCCATCTATTACATACTTTAAATTTTCTGGCAACACATCAAATGCAACATAAACATAATTTAATCCTTTATCTTTAAAAGCTGCATTGTGCATAATTGGTGAGAAAGAATGTTCTACAGGATGTCCAATCAACCCAATAACCTTTGTTTTAGCATTTATCATATTATCACATTAAATTAGTTTTTATAATTAAAAATTGTAAATTACAAAGAGAAGGTAAAAAATAAATATCAAATAACACAAAAGTGTTTTATTTTTTAATTAATTTAACAACTTCAGCTACCTTTTTACCTAAGTTTCTTGCTGTTTCTAATCCAATGTCATCATTTTTACAATCTCCAGGAGCTTTTCCTACTCCAGTTCCTCCATAATGAGCTGTTGGGTCGTTATCACCAACAACTATCATTGAATGGATTAAGAAAAAGTTGTGTATCTGTTGAATTGTTGTTTCTTGCCCACCATTTCTACTTGCTCCAACTGCTACAGCTCCACCAACTTTATTTCTTAATTGAAATCCTATTCTTAAAGGTCTTGACCTGTCCATCAACATCTTTAACTGAGCTGAAACTCCTCCGAAATAAACTGGCGAACCAAGAATAATTCCATCAGCTTCTTTCATCTTCTTCAATATTTCATCAACATCATCAATTATTGGGCATTTTCCTTCCTCTTTACACATATTACATCCGATACATGGATTTAATTCTTTATCAGCTAATGAGATAAATTCTGTTTCAATTCCTTCCTCAGCAATAGCATTTAAAGCCTCTCTAACTAATAGGGTTGTATTTCCTTCAGGTCTTGGACTACCACTTATCCCTATAACTTTCATACTCTCTCACCTATGGACATAAATTCTGACCTAATGTATTTTATCAGAAATAGGTTTTAATAGTTTTTCTCATTTCCTGTTTTCTCTAAAATAGGTTAGCCATTTTTTAACATTCTGATACCAATCATCCAACAACTCTTCAATAATATCGCTCACCCTATCCAAATCAACAGCATTATATATATACTTATACCCAACTTTCTCCGTCACTTTTCTTCTATCAACTAAACCACAATTCATCAAACTTCTTAAAGCTTTCTGAACAGTAGTTCTGTCTCTATTAACTCTCTCAGCTATCTCTAACACACTACCCTCTCCATTTTCTAAGAGGTCAAAATAAACTCTTATTTCAATCTCTTGCAATCCTAAAATACATCTCATTAAATCTTCAATTGTAAATTTTTTTAGTCTATTTATAATAAATTCTTTCATGATATCACAATGAAATAATTATTTATCACCTATTATCTTCACATAAAACTCTCTCCTTCTCGGCCCATCAAACTCTGCAAAAAATATTCCCTGCCAAGTTCCTAATAATGGCTTTCCATCTTTAATAATAATTGTCTGAGAACAGCCAACTAAAGAGCTTTTTATATGTGCATCTGAATTCCCTTCTAAGTGTGTAAAATTCCAATTTTTTGGAATAAGATGAGAGAGAAAGTTTATAATATCATGCTTTACTGATGGGTCTGCATTTTCATTTATAGTTATTCCAGCGGTTGTGTGAGGAACATAGATAACTGCTATTCCATCTTTAACTTTTGATTCGGAGATTGCTGATATTATATAAGGAGTTATATCTACCAATTCCTCTCTTTTGTTGGTTTTTATTTGATATTTAAATAGCATTTTTATCACCAACAAGATTTTATATCCGCAATACCCAATTAAATTTTTGATATGTTTTTGATTTGATGTGATAAGACCTTAATTAAATTTTAAATATTAAACTTGAATAGTTATAATTTATAGTTATAATTTAATAATTTAGAACATGGAGGGAAAGATTATGAATATCAAACATAAGATACCAATTTTATTATTGGTTTTATATATTGCTCTTGGAGTATTTATACAATATAATGGAATCTCAGAGTTTAAGTCTTTACCGTCCCCAATATATGGTGGAGACTACTATTATCAGATGGGTGTTATTTGGCATATTAGAGATGGAGGGAATCCATTAGAGAGCTCTTCAATGATTGGTGGAATGCCAGGTTATCTTCCATTATATGCTTATCTCTGTGCTAAATTTTGTGATTTACTCAATTTAGATACAATGAAAGGGATACTTTATTTCTCTGTAGTGCTATTTATTATGACGAGTGTTATATGGTTTTATTTGTTTAGAGTTTTATTTAAAGATGATTGGGTTGCTTTAATTGAAGTAGTTTTAGCATAATGTACTAAACTATATTGAATACTTAAACTATAAATATGGATTATTCTTTTATAAAGTCGTTAAAGAGTGTAGTAAAGAACTAATAAAAAAGGAATATCATAATCACACTGTCACTAACTTTAAACTTTATTATTACATTCATTTTTAATTTTAAAAAACTTAAAACAGAGTGAAACAATGCTAAATCTCCTATATTTAATCTTAGGTATAATCTGCGGAACTATAACTGGTTTATTTCCAGGCATTCATCCAAATAATATTGTTGCTTTATCATTCTTAATTTTACCTTATTTTGGATTAGACAATTATATCCCATTTTTAATTGGTTTGGTTATTACTCACTACTTTATAAATTTTATCCCTTCTGCTTTTTTAGGAGTCCCTGATGATGAAACTGCTGTTTCTGCTTTACCAATGCATAAATTAACTTTAAATGGAAATGGATATGAAGCTATTGTATTAGCTGGATTTGGAAGTTATTTAGGAGTAGTTTTTTCAATACTCATAAGTTTATTTTTAATGTCAATTTTGCATTTTGATGTTAGGGCATTTTACTGCTCAATTAAAATATTTATCCCTTTTATTTTAATTGCCTTTATTCTATATCAAATTTTTACAGCAAAATCAGTTTGGGAGGTTTTGGTTATATTTCTATCAGGAATTTTTGGAATTGCAGTTTTATATTGCAGTGAAGCATTTAATATAACCTTAACGGCAATATTTACTGGGATGTTTGGAATTCCACTGCTTATAAATAATTTAAAGACATACAAAATAAAAAGTCAGATGATGGCATTTCCTGATTTTGAATTAAAGTTTTTAAAATCATCATTTTTTGCATCTGTAGCTGGATTTTTTAGAATATTTTTGCCTGGAATAAGTGGAGCTCAGTTAAACTATATTTTAAGTAAAATTTTAAATGAAAGGGATTTAAAAAACTTTATAGTGTCTCAAGGGAGTATTATTTTGTCTAATGAGGTTTTTTCCCTATTGGCAGTTATTTTTATTGGAGTTGGAAGAAGTGGAGTTGCAAGGGCGATACAATTACTAAATGCCAATATTAATATAAACACAGCAATATTTTCTATTTTGATATCTTCTACAATAGCCATAATTATCTTGTTAAATTTATCAAAATATATTCTTCTTTTCATTAGAAAAGTTAATTTTAAATTTTTATCGTTATTTTTTATTATCTTCTGCTCACTTGTAGTAATTATTGGAAGCTATAACACTTACTTAATTTATCATATTATTGTTTATTTAACTGCAATTTATATAGGGCTTTTAGCAGTGAAAAGTAACACTAATTTATCAAATATGATGAACGTCTTAATATTTCCAACGATATTATATTTTTTGAGGGGATAAGATGGACTTAGAGGGACAGATTTTAAATAAAAGAACAATAGTTTCTTTTGTTATATCGTTGGGCATAATTTTATACATATTATCAAAAATTGATTTAGATAAATTAGTGTTAATTTTAAAAAAACAAACATTTTTTATTATTTTTTGCAGTAGTAATGTTTTATATCTCAATCCTAATTAAAAGTTATCGTTGGAAAATCTTTTTAAAAATACCAACATTGATTTAGAATTAAAAGATGCATTTTTAATATATTTTTAATATATTATCTTTCAATGTTTATAAATTCATTAGTTCCTGCTAAGTTAGGGGATGTTTATAGAGGATATCTATTAAAAAAGAAAACAAATGAATCAATATCTTTAGGAGTTGGAACTGTTTTCATTGAAAGAGTTTTTGATTTAGTAGCTATGATTTCTCTTCTATTTATCTCTGCCTATTTATCATTTAAATCAGATATTCCAAAGGAAATTCTTTATTCAATAAAATGGGGGGTTATTATAATCTTATTCTTGATTATTTTGATTTTTGGTTTTTTAATAGTTAATAGTAAGATAAATTTAAAAAATAAAAAATTAGAGGCAATATTGATGAACTTTGAAAAGGGCTTAAAAGCGGTGAAACTAAATACCCTTCCTTTATTAATAACTTTATCATTTACTGGGTGGTTTATTGAGGGACTAACTGTCTATTTTATATTTCTATCATTAAATCTAAATTTAGAAATCTTATTTGGAGTATTTTCTGATTTAGCATCTTCGTTATTAACTGCTATCCCTTTAACACCTTCTGGATTAGGGGTCGTTGAATATGCATTAATTTATATATTAAAACTAAAAAATATAGATTATAGTGGAGCTTTTGCAGTCCTTATTTTATATCGTTTAATATCATATTTCTCAATTGTTTTGTTTGGTGCGATAATGTTTTATATCGTTGAAAGAAATATTCTAAAAGAACCTAAAAATGAGAAATATTAAATTAAACTGTATTTCTAAAAACACAATAAAAAACATAAATACCTAATTATCAATTCAATAAAAACAATAAGAGTGTTATTGGTGATAAAATGAAACTCACATTTGATTTAGATGGGAAGATAATATTTAGTAAAGAGTTAAGTGAGGAGGCAAAAAATGCTGTAGAGGAAGTTTTAAAAAATGCAGACAGCATATTCTTAAAAGGTGTTCCAAAGGGTAAAGAAAATGAGGCATCAAAAATAAAAAGCTATGAGTTTGAAGGAAACATTTTAAAATTAAAAATTGCCTCTGGAACTTACACAAGAGCTCATGAAGGATTAATTAGATTGAGAAAGCCGTTAGCTGAAAAATTGGGAAGAAACTTTAGAATTGGAGTTAGAGGAATTGAGATAGATAATTATGTAATAACAATTGAAACAGATGAAGATAAAGCTAAAAAATTAGAAGGCATTAAAGTTCCAGAGTGTGAGGCAAAAGTTGAAGGAAACAAAATTATCTTAACTTTTAAGGACATTGGAGAGAGTGAATTAAAAAGAAACATTATAGATAGAGCAATAAAGTTCGTAAAAACAGAGTTGGAGAAAGAAGAAGAGGATTTAACATTCAAAGTTTGTAAAATTCCACCTGGAACAATAGTTAGTGAATATAAGGCAAAGAGAAAAATAACATTTGATAAAGACCCAACAGATGTTGCTGAAAAACTTGGATGGGTTAAAAAATTCCCAGGAAGAGGACAGTGGTTCTATACTCCACCAATAACAGCATTGTTTAGAGCTTTAGAGGAGTTAATAGTTGAAGAAGTTGTTAAAAAGATTGGATTTCAAGAATGCCTATTCCCAAAACTCATTCCATTGGAGATTATGTATAAGATGAGATATTTAGAGGGCTTACCAGAGGGAATGTATTACGTATGCCCACCAAAGAGGGAGCCAGAGCTTTTTAAAGAGTTTGTAAATGAGATGATGATTAAAAAAGAGATTCCAATTGAAAAATTAAAAAATCTATTGAGAGATCCAGGTTATGTGTTAGCCCCAGCTCAGTGTGAGCCGTTCTATCAATTCTTTGAGGGAGAGGTTATTGATGTTGATAAACCAATAATGTTCTTTGATAGAAGTGGATGGACTTATAGATGGGAAGGAGGAGGGGCAAGAGGTTTAGACAGAGTTAATGAATTCTTGAGGGTTGAGTGTGTTTGGATTGGAAGTCCAGAGTTTGTTGAAGAAACAAGAGACAAAACATTAAAATATGCTGAAAAATTAGCTGAAAAGCTTGATTTAGAGTATTGGGTTGAGGTTGGAGATGACCCATTCTATTTGGAGGGTAGAAAAAAGGAGGATAGAGGAATAGAATTCCCAGACGTGCCAAAGTATGAGATGAGGTTGTGGTTACCGCATATAAAAGATGAGAGGAAGGGAGTTGCTGTTACATCAGCGAATGTGCATGGAACACACTTCGTTGAGGGCTTTAGAATTAAAGATTATAAAGGAAGAAGAGTTTGGACTGGTTGTACTGGATATGGAATAACAAGATGGGTTGTTGGTTATTTAGCTCAATATGGATTTAATTTTGATGACTGGCATCCAATAATAAAGAAGAAGATTAAAAAGCTTCCAGAAGTTCCTCAATTGATAACTTGGCCTAAGAAGGATGAATAAATTTCTTTAATTTTTTAACCTTTTGGTGATAATATGAGATTTTATAATAGGGAGAAAGAACTTAACTATCTAAAGAATTATGTTCAATTAGAACCAAACTCTATATTATTTGTTTATGGTCCCAAATCATCAGGTAAATCTACCGTAATGATGAGAGTTATTAAAGAATTGGAAAATAGTAATATTGTCTTTTTCTACTACAATCTAAGAAAATATGCGACCCCCACAAAAGATGAGTTTTTGAGTATATTTTTTGAAAAATCAGATAAAAAATATCTATTAAATAAGTTAGAAATTAATCTGAAAATCTTTAAGTTTGGTATAGAGGAAAATTTTGATTTTAACAACATAAAACTAAATGATGTTTTTGCTAAAATAAATGAGAGCATAAATACAGTTATAAAAGATGGAAAAAGGCCTGTTTTGGTCATAGATGAACTTCAAAAATTAAAAAATATTTACTTCAATAGTGGAAAATCTTTATTAAACGAACTATTTAATTTATTTGTCTCTTTAACTAAGATGGAACATCTATGCCATGTTATTTGTTTAACATCTGATACTTTATTTATTGATAATGTCTATAGAAACTCTTCTCTATCAGAAGCATCAGAGTATTATCTAATAGACTGGCTAAAAAAAGATGATATTAAAAAAATCCTAAAAGAAGAAGGATTTAATAAAAAAGAAATAGATTATTGCCTAAATTATTTATCATTACCTTATGAGATTTCTCAATTAATAAATAATAAAAAATTAGGATTATCAGTTGAAGAAACTATAAAACGATGGATAAATATTGAAGCGGATGGGATAAAATATTTAATAGATACTTCCGATTTAAATGAAGAAGAGATTTATAAAGTCCTTTCTAAATTTAAGGATAAAATAAAAATTAACTATAAAAAAGATGTTAAAAAAGAGGAAATGAAATATATAAAATTTTTAATTGAAAATGAGATTTTGTTTTATGACGTTATTAATGGGATAATTAAGCCTACATCGGTAAAGAAATGGTATGCCATAAAAGAAATTTTGGATAAATAGGTGATTTAATGATAATTAAAAAAATAAAAATGGATGTTTGTCCATTAGATGTTTATGAGCAAATTAGGGGAGAGAATACATTTTTGTTAGAATCAGCTGAAGGAGTTCCAAAGGTGGCAAGATACTCAATCTTAGGAAAAGCTGAAGGAAAAGTAATATTTAAAAATGGAAAGCTGAAAGTTGAAAGCTTTACAGAATTTGGAGATAAAGCTAAAGATTTAGAAGGGAAATACGAATGTCCCTTAGACGCTTTAAGAGAGGTTAGAAATGAATATCTTAAATACATTGATATATCTAACATTGAGCCAATACCAAGATTTAAGGGGGGTTTAGTTGGGTATTTAAGCTATGATATTATCAGATACTGGATAGATTTATCAAATATCAACCCAAAGCCAATAAATGATTTAAAATTTCCAGATGCAGAGTTCTTTATTGTTAAGGACTTTATTTCATTTGATTTAAAAGAGAAAGTAATTAATTTAATAGCAGAGGATGATGAAGGTATTAGAGAACTTGAAAGAATTATAAAAAATGCAAAAATTGGAAATAATGACAATAAAGAAGAAAAAACTACAGAAAATAAGGACTTAAAAATAAAATCTAACATGAGCAAAGAGGAATTTATTGAGGCGGTTAAAAAAGCTAAGGAATACATTTTTGCTGGAGATATCTTCCAAGTGGTTTTATCAAGAAGGATAGAGATAGATTTAGATAACTTAGACCACTTGAAAATTTACAAAAAAGTTAGAGAGATAAATCCTTCCCCATACATGTATTACTTAGATTTTGGAGACAGAAAGATTATAGGTTCATCACCAGAGATTTTGGTAAGGACAGATTATAAAGATAATAAAAGGCTGGTTATAACAAGACCTATAGCTGGAACAATTAGGAGGGGTAAGACAGAAGAAGAAGATAAAGAGTTAGAGAAAAAGCTGTTAAGTGATGAGAAAGAGAGGGCAGAGCATGTTATGCTTGTAGATTTAGCAAGGAATGATATTGGAAAAATATCAAAATTTGGAACTGTTGAAGTTACTGATTTCATGATTATTGAGAAATACTCCCATGTTCAGCATATAGTAAGTAATGTTGTTGGGGAGTTAAAAGACAATTATGATTCATTCTTAGCTGTAAAAGCTACCTTCCCAGCGGGAACTTTAAGTGGAGCACCAAAGGTCAGAGCGATGGAGATTATTGAAGAGCTTGAAAAAACTTGGAGAGGACCTTATGGTGGGGGAGTTGGCTATTTCGGATGGGATGATTTAATGGATTTGGCTATAACAATCAGAACCTTTGTAATCTCGAAAAATAAGGGATATATTCAAGTTGGTGCTGGAATTGTAGCTGATTCAATCCCAGAAAATGAATGGGAAGAGACAGAGAGAAAGGGAATGGCTAACGTTAAGACGATTGAGAGTTTATTGAAATGATAAGTTTAGAAATGGTTTTATAGCAAAAAAATTAAATAATATGATTTAAAGATTTGGTGAAATTATGGCAATTGCTTATGCTAAGTTGTATGAATTAATTCATAAAAAGATTAAGGATGAAAGAGAGGCAGATGAGTTATATAATGCTATAATAGAGATTATTAAAGAATCCAAAGTTATTGTTAAAAATGAGTTAAAGGATGAGTTGAAAGATGAATTAGCGACTAAGAAAGATATTGATTTAGTTAGAGAAGAAATGAAGGCAATGGAAGAGAGAATATTAAGATATGTTGATAACAGATTCAATCAACTTTTAATTGTTCAGTTGATAATCTTATTTGCTATAATCATAACGAATCCTAACGCAATAGAATTAATAAAACTATTATTTGGTTTTAAATAAATTAAAAAATCCAATAAGGAGGGGATAATCATAATTAAAAAACTAATTGAAGCATTAAGACAGGCACAGGATGAAGATTTTAAAATATTAAAAATTATAGAGCTGTCAATGAGACATCATGAGTGGGTGCCGTTAGATGAGATTGTTAGAAAGGCGAAGATGCCAGAAAAGGACGTGCTTTACAGATTAAAGAGGTTGAACAAATTTGGATTTGTTGTGAGGAGCACTTATGGTTATGCTGTCTCAATGGGAGGCTATGATGCCCTTGCAATAAATGCTTTTGTTAAAAAAGGTATCTTAAAAGCCATAGGTAATAAGTTGGGAGTTGGTAAGGAGGGGGATGTTTATACTGTCTTGCTGAGTGATGGGAGAGAGGCGGTTTTAAAATTTCATAAACATGGAAGAACTTGCTTTACAAGAGGAAAGAGGTATAGAGGATATTTGGCTGATAAACATCATATAAGTTGGCTCTATGTTTCAAGATTAACAGCTGAGAGAGAGTTTGAGATTTTAAATGAGTTATTTCCAATAGTTAAAGTCCCTGAACCAATAGAATGGAATAGACATGCAATTATTATGGGTAAAGTTGTTGGAGAAGAGTTAAAGAGATTAGATTTATCAGAATTTATGAGTAAAGAGGAGATTAAAGATTTATTCTGGAAAATTATTGAAGAGGTTAAAAAGGCTTATGAAATTGGCTATATACATGGAGATTTGAGTGAATTTAATATTTTATTAGATGAAAATGGGGATTTTGTTATTATTGACTGGCCTCAGGCAGTTCCTAAATACCATCCAGATGCTGAATTTTACTTAAAGAGGGACATTTGGAACGTAATAAGATACTTTAAAAAGTATAAGATTGACAAAGAGGATGAGAAGATTGATGTTGATAAAATCTTTGAGTATATAACTAAATAACGGTTTTGGTGAAATCATGAGTATCTATAATGAATTATATAAATTAATGCTTGAATAAGTTAAAGATAAAGAAAAAGCTAAAAAATACTCCAAAATAATAGTTGAGTTAATAGAAGAAGGGTCATTGGAGATTAAAGATGGAAAGTTAGTAATTAAAGCTGATTAGATGATATATTTTGGTGGAATTATGGCTATTGCCTATGCTAAGTTATATGAAATTATAGCTAAATATATTAAGGATGAAAAAAGAGCGGAAGAACTGTATAATGCAGTTGTAGAAGTTATTAAAGAAGAAAAAATTATTGTTAAGCATGAGTTAAAAGACGAGCTAAAGAATGAACTGGCTACAAAAGAAGATATAATGCTTGCAGAAGAACGAATATTAAGGTATGTTGATAATAGATTCAATCAATTAGACAAAAAAATGACAGTTGGATTTGTGATTTTGATACTACTCTATATATTAACAAATCCAAACGCTATAGAACTAATAAAACTACTATTTGGAGTTAAATAAATATTAAATAAGTGAAGTTTTATGGCATTTGATGAAATTTGTGATGAGATTATATTGAACTATGAGGATGCCAAAGATTTTGCTTATATCTTAAAATTAACTTATTTGAATGAATTTAAGAAACTTGAAAATTTAAATTTAAATAAATTTGGGATTATTAAGAAAGATGATTTGTCATTTTATGGAAAGAACTACCCATTATTTAAAAGTTTATTATTTTTCAATGAAATTCCCGTATTTAGGGGGGAGAAAGAGAGTATTTTATTTTTAAAGAGTATTGGGCTATCTCCAAGAATTACATTGAATTCTTTAACATATAAAGAGAAGATAAAATTAGGCAATGAATTTCTAAAAAGATGTATAAACTTTGTCCCTAAAGAATACATAAGTTATATTCCCCAATTAATTTTTGGGAAGGAATATTATTTTAGAGGAGTTTGTTTAAAAGAGTATGTTTCTGCTTTAAATGGACTTTATAAGATTGGTAAGAAAAAGAAAGTTAAAAAATTAATTATTAACATGGAATTACCTGATGAGAAGGATGTTAAAAAGTATAAGAAGAAATTGGCAAAGAAAATAACTCTATTTAATAAAAAATTAGAGAACTATGAGATAAATTACTTTAACTTAAAGTTTAATAACAAAAATTTTGAATGTCAATATATATACGTTAAACAATCAGTATGGGATAAGATTTTAGGTTTGTTTGGGGAGGGGATTGAATTAAAATATTATCCAACATTGGTTAATATCGCTTATTCATCTGAAAAAGTTGATTTCTTAAAGCCATTTTTTATATTTGTTGATAAAGGAGATATTTCTGTTTATGCAAAAGTTCCTAAACTTATTTATTTAAAAGATGGATTATCTTTAAATTATTTAAATCTAAGAGGGAAGTATGTATATTTCGGTAATTGGGAAAAAGATAAGTTTTGGGAAATTATTGAAAGGGGAGTATTATGAGAAAATATTTGATAATATTGGTGCTCCTCTTATTTTTAAGTAGTAGTTTTGGTTATTATTTTGATTATATAAAAGTTAGTGAGAGCAATCCTATTAAAACAATAACATTTAAAATTAATAAAGCTGAAAACTATTCCTATAAACTCAGTTTTGTTCATTATGGCAATATAAACAAAAGTATGAAGGTAAATATTTATTTAAATGGAAATTTAGCATATACAATTGATGATTCCAATGATGCCTCTCCTGCATATAAGAAAAATGCCTCTATAGATATAACAAATTATTTAAAAGATGGAGAAAATGTTTTAAAAGTTGAAGGGATGAATTTAATTGGAAATGAAAATTATCACCCATATTATGTCCTAAAAGATATTTATATAAATGAGCCGGCTAAAACTCCAATAGATTTTAAATTAATGATTTATGCTTTGTTGATTATTTGTTTTTTGATTTATAAGAAGTGCTAAAAATTAAGAAAATTTAAAATAATGTTAAAGAAAAAGTTGATGCATGAAATATTGTGAATTTTATAAAGTTATGAAAAATAACATAAGGATACATAACCTACAAACCTTAAGGGTTGTATTATGAGAAAAATAAAATTAATTATCTTTCCAGGATATTATATTCCACATATTGGTGGATTAGAAACTCATGTAGATGAATTTACTAAACATCTTTCAGAAGATGAAAATTACGATATTTATATATTTGCACCAAACATTCCAAAGTATAAGGAATTTGAAATAAGACATAACAATGTCAAAGTTTATAGATATCCAGCATTTGAAATTATTCCAAATTATCCAGTTCCAAATATTTTCAATATAAAATTTTGGAGAATGTTTTTTAATTTATATAAAATTGATTTTGATATTGTAATGACAAGGACAAGGTTTTTTTCAAATACTTTATTAGGATTTATTTTCGCAAAATTGAGATTTAAAAAGAAGAAGTTAATTCATGTCGAGCATGGTAGTGCATTTGTTAAGTTGGAGAGTGAATTTAAAAATAAGTTATCTTATTTCTATGATAAAACCATTGGAAAATTAATATTTAAAAAGGCAGATTATGTTGTAGCAATATCTAAGGCAGTTAAAAACTTCATATTAGAGAATTTTGTTAATGACAAAGATATTCCAATAATCTATAGGGGTTTAGAAATTGAAAAAATTGAGAGTATTGGAGAAGATAAAAAAATCAAGGAAAAATTTAAAAATAAAATAAAACTATGTTTTGTTGGGAGGTTATATAAGTGGAAAGGGGTTGAAAATATTATAAAAGCTTATGTTGATTTGCCAAAAGATTTAAAAGAAAAAATAATTTTAATTGTTGTTGGATATGGAGAGGATTTAGAGAGGTTAAAAAAATTGGCTGGTAATTATTTAAATAATGGCATTTATTTCACTGGAAAAGTTGATTTTGAGAAAGCAATTGCAATTGTGAAGGCATCTGATATTTATATTCACTCTTCATACAAAGGAGGGGGCTTATCAAGCTCTTTACTGCAAGCGATGTGTTGCGGCAAAGCGATAGTTGCAAGTCCCTATGAGGGGGCTGACGAAGTAGTTATAGATGGATATAATGGCATTTTATTGAAAGACAATTCTCCAGAAGAGATTAAAAGAGGAATTATTAAATTAATAGAAAACAACAATTTAAGGAAAATTTATGGTGAAAATGCAAAAAATTTTATAAAAGAGAATTTTAACTGGAAGAAGTCAGTTAAGGAATATAAAAAGATTTTTGAGAGATTAGTTAATTAGGTGGTATTAGTTGAGTTATAAAGAAAAGGCAGTTAAAGGCGTAAGTTGGCATCTTCTTTCATATTTCTTAGCTGCTCCAATAGCATATTTAGTTAGAGTTTTATATGCAAATGAAATTCCTAAGTTAGATGTTGGACTATTTTATGCTGTTTTAGATTTTTTTAGTATGTTAGTAGTTTTTAGGGCTTTTGGTTTAGATCAGGCACTTATAAGGTATATTCCAAAATATTTAGCAGAGAATAGATTAGATATGTTGAAATCATCAATCGTTTTTGTAGGAATTTTGCAAACAATTTTAGCATTTATTGTTGCATTTTTAGTAGTTATCTTTGCACCATATATTGCAGAGTTTTATATTAACAATCAAGGGCAATTTACCGGAAGATTGGATTTAGTTATTAATATTTTAATCATTATGGCAATGGGATATTATTTTTTAGATAGTATCGTAGCGTTTTTTTCAAATATATTAACAGGCTTTCAACTTCAGAATTATGCAAGTTCAACAAGAGTCGTTAGAATATTAAGCGTTTTTATCTTTTCATTAATTTTTATTTATCTTTTTAATGTTCATAACGCTTATGTTCCCTCCGTATCTTACCTTTTGATGGCTGTTGTTATGATTATTATTTATGGATATATTGTAGTTAAAAAAATATTTCCAAAGTTTGCTAAAGAAAAAGTTATATTTTCAAGGAAATTAATTAGGAATTTGTTTTCTTATGGGATGTATGTGATGATAGGTTATGCGGGAAGTTTGATATTGGGATACTTAGATGGGATTTGTTTAACCTATTTTACTGGCTTAAATGCAGTTGCCGATTATAGAAATGTTGCTATGCCAACTGTTAATATTCTAAGTTATTTTGCCTTTTCTGTTGGAGCAGTTCTCTTCCCTATGAGTTCTGAGTTATGGGAAAAGGGTTATAAAAAGGCATTAAGTTATGGTGTTGAGAAAGTTTTTTTGTATTCTCTGATTATTGTAACCCCATTGGCTATCTTGATGGCATATTTTCCAACTGTTATCATCAATATTTTATTTAATCCCAAGTATTTATCCGCAGCCCCTGCTATACAGATTTTAAGTTTTGGGGCAATGTTTTTAACATTTAATTCCATAGGGTTCAATATTTTAAATGGCATTGGAAGACCAAACATATCAACAAAAATTTTGTATATTGGAGCAAGTTTTAACTTAATATTTAATATTTTGTTAATTCCTAAGTTTGGGATTATCGGGGCAGCCATAACTACTGTATTTGGATACTTTATAATGTGGATTTTCCAAATATGGTTTTTAAATAAACTTTTAGAACACCAATTTCTAAATAAAAAATGGATTTTAGTTATTTTAGTAGGAATTTTTAGCTTAATTCCAGTTATGTTCATTAAGGATTTGATTGATAATGTTATATTACAGCTATTTGTTTGTGGAGTTGTTTATTTTGGAATATATATATTAGGAATTTTTGGGCTTAAGATAATAAATATATATGAGGTTAAGGATATTATCTCCAAGATTATAAAAAGGTGAGTAAATGATAAGAGAAAGTTTTTTGCCACCATTTAGGCCATGTATTGGTGAAGAAGAGATAAATGAAGTTATAGATACATTAAAGTCAGATTGGATAACTATGGGTCCAAAAACATTAAAATTTGAAGAATTGTTTAGAAATTATATTGGAAGTAAATTTGCAATATCCTTAAATTCATGCACAGCCGGGTTACATCTGTCATTGGTTGCATTAAATATAAAGGATAAAGATGAAGTCATAACTACACCATATACCTTTGCAGCAACTGGGAACGTTATAGTTCATCAAAGGGCAAAGCCCGTATTTGTTGATATTGATAAAGAAACCTATAATATTAACGTTGAGGAGATAGAAAATGCCATAACTGAGAGAACAAAGGCAATAATTCCTGTCCATTATGCAGGACATCCATGTGAAATGGATGAAATATTAAAAATAGCAAGAGACTATGATTTATATGTAATTGAAGATGCTGCACATGCATTGGGGGCAGAGTATAAAGGAAAAAAAATAGGTACTATTGGAGATACAACATCATTCAGCTTTTATGCAACAAAAAATATAACCACTGGGGAGGGGGGAATGGTTACTACTGACAATGAAGAGATTGCAGAAAAAATAAAAATACTGCGACTACATGGGATAAGTAGAGACGCTTGGAAAAGATACTCATCCGAGGGCTCATGGTACTATGAGATTATCGAGTGTGGTTATAAATATAACATGACCGACATTCAAGCATCAATCGGAATACATCAACTAAAAAAAGCAGAGATAATGAGAAAAAGAAGAGAAGAAATCGCTAAAATTTATAATGAAGAGTTTGAAAATCTTGAGGGGTTAATAACTCCAACCATAAAAAAACATGTTAAACATGCATGGCACTTATATCCGTTGTTAATAAATATCGATAGATTGAAGATAAACAGAACCAAATTTATTGAAGAGTTAAAAAAACAGAATATTGGAACAAGTGTTCATTTTATCCCATTACACTTGCATCCATTTTATAGGAAAACTTTTGGATATAAAAAAGGTGATTTTCCAAATGCAGAGTGGGTTTATGAGAGAGAGATTTCCTTGCCAATATATCCAAAAATGACTGATGATGATGTAATTGATGTAGTTAATGCGGTTAAAAAAATTGTTTCTGAGAACAGATGAGGATGATATTATGGAAAAGATAAAAATTGGAGATAGATATGTTGGTAAAGGTGAGCCAACATTTATTATTGCAGAGGGGGGATTAAATCACAATGGGGATATCGATATAGGTAAAGAGTTAGTAAAAGAGGCAAAAAAATGCGGTGCTGATGCAATAAAATTCCAATCCTACCATACTGAGGATTTCATAAGCAAAAAATCAGAATATTATGAACTATTTAAAAGTTTAGAACTGTCAGAGGAGGAATTCTATGAACTAAAAGAATATGCAGAAAAAATTGGAATTATGTTTATCTCAACACCATTAGATTTAAAATATGTTGATATATTAAATAAAATGAATGTGCCTGCATTTAAAATTGCCTCTGGTGATTTAACCTTTTATCCCTTATTAGAAAAAGTGGCAAAAACAGGCAAGCCGGTGATTTTATCTACAGGAATGTCTGATATTGGGGAAATTTGGGAAGCAGTTAAAGTTTTAGAAAATAATGGATGCAGGGATATTATTTTATTGCATTGTATTTCATCTTACCCAACCCCTTATGAAGATGTCAATTTAAACGCTATTAAAACCTTGAAAAGTATATTCAATATCCCTGTGGGATATTCTGACCATACATTGGGAATACTCGCCCCAGTAGTTTCTGTTGCCTTAGGAGCGGATGTTATTGAGAAGCACTTTACCTTAGATAAAAATATGGAAGGTCCTGATCATGCTTTGTCAGCAGACCCAGAAGAATTTAAGGAAATGGTTAATAACATAAGATTAGTTGAAAAAATGCTTGGAAGTGGGGAAAAGATACCAATGCCTTCTGAAAGAGACGTTATTGTTGAAGCAAGAAGAAGTATTGTAGCAAAAAGAAATATTAAAAAAGGAGAATACTTAAGTGTTGATAATATTTCATTTAAAAGACCGGGGAGAGGTATTGAAACAAAGTATTTGAGCATAATATTAAACAGAAAAATCAAAAACGATAAAGAAGAGGATGATATAATATACTGGGATGATTTATTAGGGGATTGAGCATGATTAAATTGTTAAAAAACACTTTAAAAGATCCAAAAAAAATTATGAGGGCTTTGGAATTTGCCCCTTCTTTTGTTTTTGGGAAGATATATTTGTCTATTTTTGGTATAAATCCTTTGAAGGTTCATAATTTTGGAAAAATCCATATTAGAAAATATGACAGCTCTACTATAATAATCAAAAGTGGGATTCTTTTAAGGGATGTAGAAATAGCAGCAAGAGGCAATGGAAAAATCATTATTGGAGAGAACTTTCACTGTGAACCGTATGTTAGATTAAACGTTTTTGAAGAGGGGATTTTAGAGATTGGAGATAATTGTGGAATTGGTTCATTTTCAATAATAAATGCTACTAAAAAAATAACAATTGGTAGTAATGTTTTAATTTCAAGTCATGTTCATATTATTGATGGAGACCATGGATTTAAAAAAGGAGAATTAATAAGGAATCAGAAAATGGTCTCAGAGCCTATTGAAATTGGAGATGATGTTTGGATTGGAACAGGAGTTAAAATATTAAAAGGGGTTAAAATTGGGGAAGGGGCTGTTATTGGAGCTGGAAGTGTTGTTACAAGAGATATTCCCCCATATTCAGTAGCTGTTGGAGTTCCTGCAAGAGTTATAAAGAAGAGGGAATAACATGAAAATAATAGGTATAATCCAAGCAAGAACAGGTTCAAAACGATTAAAAAATAAGGTATTATTGAAACTTGGCGATAGATGTATTTTAGAGATTCTCTTAGAAAGATTAAAAAAATCTAAAAAATTAGATGATATTATTGTCGCAACAACAATTAAAAAAGAAGATAATGCAATTGTAGAGCTTTGTAATAGTTTAGGAGTCAATGTTTTTAGAGGTTCTGAAAAGGATGTGTTGGATAGGTTTTATAATGCATCTAAGTTTTATAGTGGGGATGTTATCGTTAGGATAACTGGGGATAATCCACTAACATCTATTGAATTAATCGATAAACAAGTCGAATATTTATTAAAAAATAATTTTGATTATGTATCAACAAAAAATATTATTTTGGGTTTAAGTAGTGAGGTTTTTACCTTTGATGCATTAGAGAAAGCATGGAAAAATGCAAAAGAGAAATATCAAAGAGAACATGTAACTCCTTATATTTATGAAAATCCAAATTTATTTAAGGTTTTTTATTTAGAACCTCCAGAATATCTCAAAAGAGAGGGTATTAGATTAACAATTGATACTATAAAGGACTTTAAACTTTATTTAGAATTACAAAAACATTTTGATTTGATTAATGTAGATATTAGACAAATTATAGATTTTTTAGATAAAAACCCTCAAATAAAAAATATAAATTCAAATGTAAGACAAAAATCATATAGAGAGGTGGAGGAATGAAGATTGCTATCATTACTGATGGCAGTGTTGAGATGGGGATGGGGCATGTTTATAGGACATTATCATTAGCAAATGAACTAAGAAAGTTTAATGTTAATGAAATTATATTCTTTACGAAAAGTGATGAGGATGTGATTAAAAAAATAGAAGAAAATGGCTTTAAAGTTATAAAATGTAGCGATAATAATGATATCTTAAAAAACATTAAAAATATAAAGCCAGATGTTGTTATTATTGATGATTTAGGTATTGAAGAGGATTTCGCAAAGAATATAAGAGAATTATGCAAAAAATTGATATTTTTTGATAATCCAAATCCTTCATCAAATAAATATGCTGATATTGTGGTTAATGCAATAGTTGGAAGTGAATTAAAAAACAGAAAATATTTTGATGAAGAAAATAAAACTTTATATTTTTATGGACCGAAGTATTTGATTTTAAGAAATGAGTTTTATAAGGTTAAAAAAGAAATGTTGAGTAGAAGTAAAAATAAAGAGACAAAAAACATATTAATAGCTTTTGGTGGAAGTGATCCATCAAATTTAACCTGTAAGGTATTAGAAGAGCTTCTGTCTAAAGATAGAGATTTTAATATTAACGTTGTTCTTGGACCTAAGTTCCAATATGAAGACGAATTGAATAATTTATTAAAAAGGTATAGTAAATCAGATAAAATAAAAATCTACAAAAATATAGATAATATGGCTGAACTTATGAAAGATAATGATTTAATTATAACATCACCAGGAATGACGATGTTTGAAGCACTATTCTTAGGGATTCCAGTGGTCGTTTTATATCAAAATGAATTACAAAGAGAATGTTATGATGATTATTTAAAGAAAATATCTAAAACTCATTTGAATCCTTTAAAAGAAGGATATTTTATAGATGCAGAGCATACTGATTTACATATAGGAAAAGGGAAATTTGAGATTATTGAAGCTATAACTAATATATATAATTGTAAAAAAATTGGTGAAGATTCCAAAATTATAATTAGACAAATTACCGATAATGATCTCGAACTTTTAATGGCATGGAGATCTAATCCATTAATATATAAATTTTTTTATATTCAAAAAGAACCCCTAAAGTGGGAAGAACACTATTCTTGGTGGATGTCTCGTGAGAATAGGGTAGATTGGATAATACTACTTAGAGAAAATAATACAATTAGAAAAGTAGGTAGTGTAAATGTTTCACAATTGAATACTGATAATCCAGAAATTGGAATACTCATTGGGGAGTTCTTTTTATGGGGTAAACATATTGGAAGACATTCAGTTTCACTCGTGCTTAAGTGGTTGAAAAATATAGGATATAAAAAAGCACATGCGAGAATATTAGAAAACAACATTCGATCCATTAAACTTTTTGAATCATTAGGATTCAAAAAAACTAAAAAAGGTAGAGAAAACGAATGGATATACGAAGTGAATTTATAATAAGGTGAAAAAATGTTTCAAGATATATCAAATTTTTATAAAGATAAAACTATTCTCGTTACAGGAGGAACTGGCTCAATAGGTAAAGAAATAGTAAAAACATTATTAAAATTTAATCCAAAAACAATTAGAGTATTAGATATAAATGAAACTGCATTGTTTGAATTAGAACATGAGCTAAATTCAGAGAAAATTAGATGTTTTATTGGGGATGTTAGGGATAAGGATAGGTTAAAAAGAGCTATTGAGGAGGTAGATGTTGTATTCCATGCAGCTGCATTAAAGCACGTTCCCCTCTGCGAATACAACCCATTTGAAGCTGTAAAAACTAACGTTATTGGAACTCAAAATTTGATTGAAGTAGCAATGGATGAAGAAGTTGAAAAATTTATAACAATAAGCACAGACAAGGCAGTAAATCCAGTAAATGTTATGGGCGCTACCAAATTATTGGCTGAAAGATTAACAATTTCAGCAAATTTATATAAAGGAAAGAGAAAAACGGCTTTTTCTGTTGTTAGATTTGGAAATGTTCTAAATTCAAGAGGTTCCATACTGCCATTACTAAAAGAACAAATAAAAAAAGGAGGGCCTGTAACTTTAACCCATCCAGATATGACAAGATTTATAATGTCTATTAATGAAGCTGTTAAATTAGTTTTAAAAGCTTGTTATTTGGCTAAAGGTGGGGAAATATTCATTTTAAAAATGCCTTCTGTTAGAATTAAAGATTTAATTGAGGTTGTTATTGAGGAACTCGCTCCAAAATATGGATATAAACCAGAAGATATTGAAATTAAAATTATTGGAAAGAGGCCTGGTGAAAAACTATATGAAGAGTTAATTATCGAAGAAGAAATTTATAACTTAGAAGAGTTAGAAGATATGTTTGTTGTTTATCCTTATGGAGTAGATGGAAATAAAAATAATAAGATAATTTATAATTCGAAGGATGCCAAATTTTTAAATAAAGAGAAAATTAAAAAAATATTAAAAGAAATTAGTTATTTATAATTGTTTATTTAAAATTTCAAAAAATATTTCCTTTAAATTTTTTCTAAAATATTTTTTAAATTCTTTATCATCCATCATAAATGTTTCTTTTGCATTGGATTCTAAGAAGAAACTTTTACTTCCAGCATTTAAAAGTTCATAAATCATTGTTGAACTCATCCCTATTGTATATTCTGGAACAAAATTAAGTCCATTTATTATTTTTATTTCTTTTATGTTTTTTAATTTTTCTAACTCTCTAATTGAGAAATCATTCAAATACTCTCCAGGATGAGGTTTAAAGTAGAAAGAATAACCATGTTCGATTAAAGTATTTATTAATTTTTTATCTCTAAAAGTATTAAATATCTCTTCATAAAATTCAGGATAACCTTGAGATACAAATAATATCGTTTTTTCTTTTTTAGGATATTTTTTCCAATATAAGAATCTTGGGTCTGGAAAGACAATAACTTTATCTTTCGGAAAGTTATATTTATCAATTAAGAGTTTTTTTATATTTTCGTTCCAAACTAATTTACAATCTGGAATACAACTATATTTTTCCGATATTGGAAGATGGATATAGTTATTGTTAATTACCTCATGACTAAAGGCGATAGTTTTTATATTTTTTCTCCACAACCTATAAATATTGCACAGATAAAACATGAAGTTTCTTTCAGAGTCCCCAACAATACATTTAATATTGGTTTTTGAGATATAATCCTTTATAGATAAATAGAACCATAAAACAAAAGGTAATTTATGTTTTAAGAATATATTAAACATTGTATGAATAAACTTTTCATGTTCATCATTGTAGTTAGTTAAATTTACTTTTTTAAAAATTTTAGAAGAGTTTAGCAATATATCAAAACCCAACTTTAAATTTAAAATATCTTCAATAAATAGGTAATCTTGTCTCTTTTTATAGTAATCTTTAATATATTTTGGCAAATTGATAAAATTATACTTAGTAAATAAAATTGAGTAATTCTTATCTGTTAAATTAATATCAAAATTTTTTAATAGTTTTTTAAACTCTTCATTCTTAAATAAATGATTACCAAAAAATCTATTATTTCCATAATATCTGTCGTAATCTGTTATAAATAATATATCAAACCTGTAATTGTTATTTTTGTTCATTATTATTTTTCTAACTAAAAAATATAGCATAATTAAATTACCTTGAAAATTTTCCATAATATAATCCACTATTCTATTTTTATTTTTTGATTTTATATTATTGGTAAATTTTTTTAAATATTTTCCAAAATAATCAATATTTACATATTTCTGATTTAAAATAAATGTTATATCTTTTTCTGATTTTAATATATCATCAACTCTTTCTTTAAAATTATACCAGATATAGAATGGCATTTGATTTGTGTGATATAGGTTATCCCAATTAATTAAAAAATATAAGAAAGTGTTATATACTAAATGCTCAAACTCATCCTTTTTAATAAATTTGTTATTTTTGTATGAGTTAGATACTAACTCCTTTATAAAATCAAGATAACACTCTAATTTTTTTAATGGTGGATATGTGTTATAAAATAATTTTATTTCTTTTTCGTTAATTCTAATGAAATTAAAGTTATATATTTCTACAATCATATTGTTCCCTCAATTAATAGTTTCCATTCTTTAATTATCTTTTCAATGTCAAAATCCTTAGCTCTTTCTAACCCATTAGAATATCTCTTTCTCAAATCTTCATCTTCAATCATCTTAATCATTAAATCAGCTAACATTTTCTCTTCTTCGATTAAAGGTTTTTCATTTAAATCTTGCCATATAAACTCTCTTGAAAATGGTTTAGTTAATATCCCATACTTTCCATAATAAGGATAATCGATTTTATCACTTATATTTAACTCTGGGCATAAGATTTCCCTTGGACCAGTTTTACAATCAGTTGATATTACAGGGAGGTTTAACGATAACGCCTCTATAACAGTGTTTGGTAATCCCTCCCACAAAGATGAGAAAACAAAACAATTCGAATGCTTTAAAAATTTGAATGGATTCTTCTGCATGCCTAAAAGATAAACATTATTTTGTAAGTTTAATTTATTTATTAATTCTTGAAGTTTATTTTTTAACTCCCCATCTCCAAGAATTATTAGTTTAGCGTTTGGGTATTTTTCAGTAACCCTTTTAAAACTTCTGATTAAAAACCACTGTCCTTTTTGTTCGGTTAATCTTCCAATATTTATAAATACAAAAGAATCTTTAAAGATATTTCGATATTGTTTTTCCAATGGTTCGTTAGATAGTTGTTGAAGTTTATCAATTTCATAAACATTCGGAACAATTTTAGTTTTATTTTTTAATGATTTAAAATGAGATTCTATTATTTTCTTATTTTCCTGTGTTTGAACAATTATAATATCTGCATATTTATAAAAATATTTATATGCCAGTATAATAATTTTAGAATAAAGACCTTCTTTATATGATTCTATTGGGTTGTTCCTAACCCATAAAATAAATTTAGTATTGTTGGATATTTTAAAAATTTTATTTAATAATATTACTGGAATTATTGAAACATTTGCATCATCATGATGGGTTATAACTAAATCTGGCTTGAATTCTCTAATAATTTTTAGTATCTTATAAGTTCTTTTTAAAATTTTAAACGGCCAAAGTAGAGGATTTTTAGATTTTTCGTTAAATAGTATTATCTTTTCTTTGTCAATTTCGCCCTTTAACCATGGCTCATAAAATGAAATATATTTTGATTCATAAAGTTTGTCAAACATTTTTAACACTGACCAGAAATCCCAAACAGTCCCCATTACAGTTAATTGTTTCTTTTTGTTGGACATTCTAATCCCTCAACTTTTATATTTTTCTCTTTACTAAATAACCTTCAATAAACATTGCGTCAATATTACAATCAATGAAATCAGTTATTGCATCCTCAGGAGTTCTAACAATTGTTCTTCCATGCAAATTAAAAGATGTGTTTATAACAATTCCATAACCAGTAATCTCCTTGAATTTTTTTAGTAATCTATAGTAATTTGGGTTATCTTTTTCTTCAACGAATTGTGGTCTCGCTGTTCCGTCTATATGCATTG